>QHXW01000259.1 GCA_003223115.1 Acidobacteriota bacterium | reverse complement strand
AGTCCCCGATGCGCCATGATGGACCTAAACGGGCACGAAGCTGGAAACGGCGGACACAGCCAAGGAAAGTCTAAAGTACATCGGGTCTCCTCTACTCGGCAAATCGTTTCATCGTTGCGATGCCGACGTGTTTAGCCTACCGGAAGGCAGTATCCGGCAGCGACCGCTATTGCGAGGTCGTGCTGGGGTCGCCGGAGTCCCTAGCCGAGGCATGTTTCCACAGGGAGTCCAGGAACCGAAGAGAGCTCTCGATCTCCTCCCCATCAGGGGAGGTACGTGGCCCCAAGGGTCGACCAGAGGGGTACGAACGGATCGGGAGCAGTCGTAGTAGCCCATAGTGCCGAGGAAGGTCCTATAAAAGGGAATGCGTGGGGAACCGCAGGGCTCCCGCAAGGGGCGGCCACGGAACCCACTGGAGGGAAGGGGCGGCCCGAGCGGACGTATCGGGCGAGGGAGACATAGTCGAGACACAGAACTCGGGTGCTATGTGCACGAAACTCGACCGACTATCTGCCCCTGGGGCCGGAGGTTATCCGGAACCCGGGGGTGGTGAGCCCGCTTGACGAACCCGCTGCGGGAAATCTGCACGGCGGGGTCTGTGAGGGGGGAGAATTCAGGGTTGCCATGGCGGACCTAAACGCGCACGAAGCTGGAAACGGCGGATAGAGCCAAGGAAAGCCTAAAGCACTCTGGATCCTCCTCTACTCGGCGTATATAAGTTTTTTCATCGCCGAGGCCCCAGGACACCGTGCAGAAAAAACGCTCGCTTCGTTAGCCTGAGCGGTTTTTTGTCGTCCCTCTCTGGCGCAGCGTCTCAGTGCCCCCACTCCGGAAACGCCGTGAGCGCATCCATGTAGTTGTGGATCTTGTCTGTGTGCGCGTCTTCCTGCCAGCCGCCGCGCCCGGGGTGCAACGCGTTCTCACGCGGGCAGCCGTCGTCATTGATTGCGTACAGCACATAGTTGAGATTTTGATACGCTAGGCCCTTGTATTCTGGCGAGCCCGTCACTGCCGAATACATGGCCAGCACGGCGCCAAACGTCGAAGCGATGCCTCCCCACGGCTCCTTATCGTAATCCTGCTCGCCGCACATCAGTGCTCCGCTGCGGAATACCGTGAAGCGTCGCACGCAGAAATCGATCAGTGCTTTCGCATGCTCCTGCCAGTCATCATCCACGGCTTCCTTTTTTTCGATCAGATACCGCGCCAGGTTGAGCGGCGCCCATGAGGTACGGTTGTCCAGCTCCTGGTGGTCCTCGAAAAACTGGCACCACATCGCGCCATCTTTCGCCGCACTGGGAATCTGATTATTTAAGATCCAATCGAGCACCGTCTCACGCGCGGTGGTGAACTCGTTGTGACCAGCCTCGACCAGCTTGTCGAACAGCCGCACGATAAACACCATGTTGCCCGATACCGGGCCCCGCCCTTCGCCCGTGCGATAGTCCACGCGGAACGGCCACGGCGAGTGCGACTCATCGGCGGGCTGCATGTTCGTCGCCAGAACCCGCGCGTTCTGCAACGCCTGCTTCAGATACTTGTCGTCTTTGGTTTCCTCCCATAGCAGGAATAGCGCGTAGCCGGCGATGCCGCCCTTGTCCGGCTCGATTTCATATGGACGGTCACCCTGCGACCCGCAATCGGCCGGCTGCGGGAATTTCTCGCGCCAGCCCGTCGAACGCGTGAAGCGCGGCCACTTGCCCATATCCGGGGTGAGGCTCTCCTTCACCAGGTAATCGCCCATGGCGCGCGCCAATTGCAGTATTTTCGGATTCTGCTTCTTGGTCCAGACGTAATACTTCAGATAGGAAAGGATGCCCATTCCATTTTGCGTGGCAGGGATGAAGTCCGGATGGCGGACCATCGGTTTGTAATCACCATCCATGAACGTCATGTAAACGAAACGTGGATAGCCGTGCTCGATGGGGCAGTTCAGATACCATTTCATCTCGCGGTTCAGCGCGTCCAACCAGGAAGTCCAAGGCAGCAGCGTGCCATGAGCGTCGTACATCGCTTTGTGGTTGCCGATGGTCTGTGCGGAGCATACCGCGACGAAGAGGCTCAAAACAGAGAGTTGGATTTGCAAGTGATTACTCCTTGGCGCTACCACGGACCTTGCCGACCAGCGTAAAAACTGCTTCGTCCGGCAATTCGATGCGTGCCACGCCATTATTGGGAATGATGGTATCCGACCTCGTGCAGTTCAGCACACGCGTTGTCTGATAGAGTTCCCACGCGCCTGGTGCCCGTTCCAACCCGTTGAGCCGGAACTCGACCTGGTTGGGTCCCCCCTGTTTCACCCCGACGAGGATCACCGCATCCCGGGCGCCGTCGTAGAACGACGAAATGAGAAGAGAATCCGAATCCGACGAAGACGCCACGCGCCGCGCGCCCGGCTGGACAAAATGATAGAGCTGTTTGGCCGCATAGTAACGTTTCTTCGGAGAATACATGTGATCCGCATTCTCTACCAAGCCGTAGTAAGTCATGCGCGGGTAGTGTTCGTGGTAGTTGTCGTAGGCGTCCCAATAAAGCGCGGCGCTCGCGCCTTCGTTAATCGCGCGCAGCGCCCGTCGGCTCGCTGTCAACGAGAAATTCATCCACTCGTTTGCGGCGGTCCGGTCGAGATCATCGAGATCTCCGTATTCGGTGAGCCATATGCGAACCGATGCCGCGTAATCGGTCCGATTCAACCGGTCGATGTGCGGAGTCAGGGAGCGGTTGCCATAGGAGTGAAAGGCGAATACGCCGACCTGCCTCATAAGCTCGTGGGAGTCGAGAATCGGTCCGACATAGTTGTTCTCTAGGTTGCACTGCTCCGCTACCACTAGCCGCACATCGCCCAATCCTTCCTGGCGCAAGCGATGCGAGATGGCGTTCAGCACCGTCGGCGCCTCGCTGGGATCGATGCGAGGCCCCTCGTTGGGATAGCAGTCCGTCTCGTTCAGAGGGCCAAAGTACTCAAAATTGATCCGTGCCTTCGTGCGTGCGTAGACTGCCATGGAAACCACCTCTTCGGCGAACTCTTCGTACATCGCCGCGTTCAGGTGGTACGGCTTGCCGAGATCTTTCACGCGCGTCCTGGCTGGTTCCGGAGTCAGCGGTTTTGTGTCCAGCATCCACTCCGGCGCCGTTCCGCTTAGCGCTATGAATGGCTTGAGACCTCGCGAATTCAGGTAGCGGCCGGCCGCCCACGCCGCCTCGAACGCCGGGATCGAATAACGGTCGTTGTAGTATTCCCAGTTCATGTGCTTCGGATCGGCATCGTCGTTTGTGGCCTCCCAGTTGGTGAGTCCATAAGGATCCAGCCGGAAGTTGGTCGCGCCCAGGTCGTCGATGAGCATATCGATCATCGGCTTCTGGCTATCGCGGAAATACGTTCCGTTGAAATTCACGCCGAAGCCATCCATCGACTGAAACCTCTGCGATGCATCCACAATTACATGAGCAGCTCCAGACGGTGACTGCGAATAAAGAACCGCCGCGATCACGCCCAACGCGGCTGTGGATACAATGGTGCCTTTCATGTCAGGTTAATTCTTCCGGATGTTACTGCACACAGTCGGCTCTGCGCAATGCCTGGTGGCGGTTGCTGATGGGTTGCACGATTCATCGATTCGGTTTCGCTGTAGAGCCTGCACATTGAACCCTCCTCCGCAGCCGTGTTTTAATACCGTGAAATGGCTTTCACACAATTGAACCCTCGAATGCGTGGTGCGTTATGGGCATGGCCCGCGCGAATCAGATCGTCACCGCCGGTGACCTCGACCATGTCGAATTGCAAGGGCTCATCGGGATGACTCCGACGGAGCATTCCGTCACCGTGTTGGAGTTCAGGGCCAGTGAAGTAGAGGCTATTTGTGAAACGCCTGATATTTATTTTTGCTTCCATGGTACCGGCGATGCTGCCGGCGCAGAACTACGTCAATTCTCAGCTCCCCTGGCATGATGCGGTGTTGGATTCGCAGGGCAAGCTTCTCGCCTGGCAACATCCGGAGAAGAATCAGGGTTACGACAACGTGATGCGGCTCGGATGGGATTTTCTGGAACACAGAGTCCCGAATGTACGCGCCACGGTAGCGGTCTCAAGATCTATCTGATCAACGCCGTGTTTGACGCCAAAACACTCCAGGGAGCGAACTGGCAGGGCAACCCGGCGAGCACGTTTGGCCAGTTCGTGGATGCCCTAGCAGGTTGGTATCTTCCGGCGATGCCGAAGCCGTGCGCGTCGTACGCGAGATGCTCGACCATCAACTTGCGCATAGCAGTGGTCCAGTCACGTCGGTCACCTGATCGATTGGGTACGCCGGAAGTTCGGCCGCGGGCCTTACTTTGGCGCATGGGCGATTGACGAGCAGGGAACGCCTGATGGGCACGGTTGCTGTTCTCGCGCCCGGCCTGGCCAGCGACACCTCTCGCTGGGCCGCCATCAACGCGATGTATTACGAGAAGTCGGGAGACGGCCAAGCCCGCGAAGATGCCTTCCGCTCGCTGAACTACTCCACATATTTCGCAGCGTCGGATGGCCGGATCGCCTGCTGTGGGCTGGATTATGCCGATTCTTACTGGTTCGATGACGGCTACGGCGACCACATCCGCAACTACCTCTGGGCCATGGGCGCCATCCCGGAGTTTGCTCCTGTAGGTGAGAATCATCTGTTGCATTCGTCCTCTGTCGTGCAAGACGTGGAATATGGCGAGCGCAAGATCCGCTACCGGACGTTCGACCGATCCGCCACTGAGGTCCTCCGGCTTAGCTTCAAGCCGGCCGACATAACGGCCGGCGGACAGACGCTCTCCGAACGCGGCGATCTTCGCGAACCGGGATACACCATTCGTGCGCTGGCGGGTGGCGACTATTTCGTTCGAATTCGTCACCTCGATTCCAACGAAATTTCGATTTCGTGATGCTGCAATGAAGTTCTGCGACAGACTAGCGTCCGAATACGGCGTGAATGTCAACGATCACGAGTGCGCGCCCATCGGGATTCGCCACGTGTTCGTGAAGCCGGTGACGTCTGCAACAGCCGGGCCACGGCCGCTCATGCAGTAAGAAAGATCTTCCGCTTGTACATCCAATAAACCTACAAAAGGCAATTGACGCTGAGTGCTCTCGGCAAGTCCGAGACCTGTCTGGTGTTCCAACTGCTGCGCACTTCACCCAATGGGTGACAAATGCCATTGCTGCAAATATTTGCGGCTGAAGAGCAACGCTCATATGGCGGGCTCGTAACCGCCGTTTTTGGGATAAAGAACCAGTCGACTGCCAGAACGGCGAACGCGTGGAACAGTGGCGCGAAAGAGCCGAGTATTCCGCTCACTGGTGCCGTAAAGATGTCGACGGTTTTGCTCCATGGAATGATTCTCCGACATGTAGATCGCCACTGCGTTCAGTCCGATCACCACGAATGGCAAGGTCCAGCGCTGCAAGCCTCGCACGTCGATGATCCAATAAAACATCAGAAACATCAGACATGCCCATCCGGCGGATGCCACCCGTAGGAAGTGGTCCAGAGCTTCATGACGATCGGGATCACGGGATTCAGAGCCCAACTGAGGGCAATTGCAGCAATTCCCGCTGCTGCGAGGATTCTCATCTTGCTGGCTGTCCGCCGACAACTCATCAACAGCTCTCTAATGAGCATGCCGGCAATTGTGGTCGAAATGGTGGGAATGGTACTGATGACCGTGCCCCAATGCTCTGGCAGGACGCGGCCGAGCGTGACCAGGTCGACCCATAGCACAAGGTTGGCGTCTTTGCCGTAGCTGTCGGCAGGCACTCCCGGTGCGCTGACGAGAGCGAGCAGGAGCGCGTAAAAGACCAGGATGCCGGCGCCCATGGCTGCCTGAATGGGCCAGGGCTTTCGAATCAGCAGCAAGGCTGCGAAATACGCAATGGCAATCGGCTGCAAAGCTGCAAAGCGCTGCTGAGTTCCACGAGATAAGGATGATGAAAACTGATCGATTCGCGCAAAGTGCCGAGCAGGAAAAGAACCAGACAGCGTCGCAGCACTCGGACGAAGATCTGGCGATGCGTTTGGGTAATCGAGCGTTTGGCGTATGAGAAAGGCAGCGACATGCCGGTCATCAGCATGAACGAGGGCCAGATCAGATCATATTTATAGAAGCGCAGTCCCTGCCAGTCGGTATGGCTCAGTTCATAAACAAGTCCGTTAATCGCGGGATTCGGGTTGAGTTTTTGCAGCCCGGCGACTAGCGCGGTACCGCCTACAATCCAGAACATTGTGAACCCACGGAAAGCATCGAGTGAGATCAGCCGCTTCGCTCCTGGAAGTGACTCTGTACGTGGAGTTTTCTCGGGGTTGCCTGGTGTGATGTCTTTCTCTCGTTGCGTTAGTGATGCTTCTGTAGCCATAGGTCACTCCCCAACGTTTGCGTGAACCTCCGCGATTGTAATAAGTTCGGAGCTGGCTGTGGCGGAACGTTTCTGGTTACCATTTATGAAGCGCGAAAGCAGATGCGCAGCTTTGAGGGAGAGGGAACAGGCATGACAAAGGCGCGCGACTTTCAATTGAATGGAATCGTTCCCATCATTCCGACACCGTTCACTCTGGAGGAACAGGTGGACTGGGCCTCGCTCAGAATTCTGGTGGATTTCGCTTCTGCGGCGGGCGCCTGCGCCGTCTGTCTGCCTGCGTACGCCAGCGAGTTTTACACACTTTCTGAACACGAGAAGCTACGAACGGTCGCCGAAGCGGTGGAGCAGAGCGCAGGGCGGACTCCTGTGTTCGCCCAAGTCAACTTCATCTCCGCCGTACAGGCCGTGGCGTCCGCACGCGAAGCTCAAAACTCAGGCGCATCCGCTATCGCCGCCGCCGTGCCGAGAATGTTCGCCTTCAGCGAGTCTGACCTGTTCCGGTACTTCGACCGGATCCTTTCTTCCATTGACATTCCCTTACTGATTCAGGATTTTAATCCCTCCGGACCCACGGTCACGCCGCGCTTTATCGCGGATTTACACCGCGTTCATCCGCACTTCCGCTGGGTCAAGCTCGAAGAGCCGATGATGTCCGCCAAAGTGGAGGCAATACTGGACGCAACCGGCGGAAACATCGGTGTGCTCGAGGGATGGGGCGGTATGTACATGCTGGACCTCATTCCTGCCGGGATTTGCGGGGTGATGCCCGGTTTGGGCATTGCCGATCTGCTCGCACTCGTCTTCGAGCGCGCTAGAGGTGGTGACGATTTGGGCGCTTTCGAAGTGTTCCAGGGTGTTTTACCACAGATCGTTTTCAGTTTGCAGCACATGGAGCTTTTTCACCAGGCGGAGAAGAGGCTGCTCGAAGCCCGCGGCATTTTATCAGGTAGCGTTATTCGCGAGCTGGCGCTCACGCCGGACCGTCATCTCGAGCGCCGTATTTCATTTCTGAACGACAGGATTCTTCGGTTGCTTGACCGGCTCAGACTTCCGCACAATCCCGTTTCTGCGGCATCGTCGGCTCCGCATCACTAATCGGAAGACCATCATCAAGCACGGAATGTTGGTTACGGGGCCGACGCGGCCGGCTGCTGCAATTCGAGAGCCGGATCGGCCAATCGTGTGTCTGGGCGCACATCAGTGAAAGAGATCGCGAGAGCCCCAGCGAGCGCGAGGATGCCGCCTGCGTACAGTCCCCATGACCAGCCAGCACGAGAGGCGATGTACGGGGTCAGGATCGGTGCGAAGAACCCGCCGATTTGCGCGCCGGTGTTGAGAATGCTGCAGGCAGCACCTACATGCTCACCAGCCAGCTCCGTAACCGATGCCCAAAAAGGACCCTCGCAGCAGGCTGCCAGACCTACAGCGAGAGACAGGCAAGCAACCGCCACGCCGATACTCGAACTGACCGTACCCGCGTAAATCAGTACGGCACCAAGCGTCAGTCCCGACATCGGCACGATACGACGTCCGAACTGTGCTCCGTAGATGCGCGTCAGCCAGTCGCAGATGATGCCGCCGATTGGCATAAACGCACCTTCGGTGAGGAAAAGGATCGTGGTATATTTTGCGCTGGCCTGTTCGCCTAAATGCAGAACTTCACCGAAATAGTAATAGATCCAGTAAAAGAAAATATATTGAAAGTAACCCAGAGTCCCATACGCAAAGGTCAGCAACATCAGGTTGCGATTTGCGAAGAGGCCGATCCAGGCTTGGCGCACGGCCTTCCTGCTGCTGGTTCCCTCCGATCGGGATATTCCTCGCGGATAGTCGCGCGCATACCAAAACCACAGAATACCGAGCGCCGCCGTCGCCGCGGCAGCCAAAATAAATGATGCACGCCAGCGAAACCGGGCGATCATCCACGTGAAGAGCAGCGGCGAGATCGCCGCGCCGAGCGACGAGCCCGCCATCACGAGTCCTTGCACGCGCGCATGAAAAACAATTGGGATCCAGTTGGCGGTCATGCGCGCGCACGCCGGGTAAAGGGGCGCAGTCACCACTCCAAGTCCCAGCCGCGCCACAAAGAGGGCTGGTATGACACCGACATACGAAACCAGGCTCTGCTTTCCAGCCAGCACAACTGCTGCCGTACAGACCGCGGAAAGTAAGCCCATGAGTGTCAGCGTGCGACGAGGGCCGAGCCGGTCCGTCAGGCGTCCGCCCGGAAGCATCAGCAGCGCATATCCGAGAATAAATGCCGAGTAGATGCCGCCCATTTGCGTTGCCGAGATCCCAAAATCCTTGATCATCTGAGGACCGGCGATCGACATGATGGTGCGATCGAAATAGCTCATCATGCTGAATCCGAACAGAAGGACAATGATGGTCAACTGTGTCGAATGGAGCCTTCTTCTGGTCGCAGTGTGCGGTATGGTCATCTCTGATAGGGGCCTCTAGTCAGGAAAAGCGGCCTAATAGAGAGCCTTTGCCTCTCAGAGTGTAACCCAATGTTGAGCAAGCGCATCAGTTCGCCTGCTTCCATTGCACGCTAGCGAGCCCGTGGAAGGCCGCTACCTCCAATTCGCGGGGTGCTTGGGTGTCAGTCTCGAAGATGTATAACTGAGTCGGAACCTCGCTTACGCCGATGAGTTCGATGGCGCCTTCGCGGTCTGCGTCGTCGTACCGCGCGCTCTGAACGCGGGAGGTATGCAGCGCGCGCATGTATTCGCCAACGAAATCCAGCGTCACTGGAATGGGAGCGTCCTGCTTCAGTTGGTTTATGACGCCGGCCAGAATCCGTTCCCAGTCCTCAGGCCGGATGTGCTGAATGTGGTCGGATTCATGCGTGAATAGCACGGCAGGTAGCAAGCTGTCGAACTCGCGGCGTGATTCTTCGACTCCACGCCGGATGGCCTCTTCAACCGGCACGCGACTCGGAGCCCATTCATAACCGGTAATATCGCGCACCTCGGCGACGAAATTGAAAAACTGCATGTCAACCTCCGGGAGGCCCGGCACCTGTAGCCAGTCGGCGATGAAAATCGGATCGGTGCTCCTCGAAGAGCGCTGTGGCTCACCCGTAAGATAGGGTCCGGCTTTGGGCACCAGCGTGCCGTAACCATACCCCGGCTTGAGCACGGTGCCCACCAGTTTCGCGCCCCAGCGCTTCAGACCTTCGCTGTTGTTCGGAGCGAATTCGTAGAAGTGAGGCAGGACAAGCTTGGACTTGACGATCTGGTTTTCGGCGAAGAATTTTTCAGCTTCGGCCCAGTTCGCCGCCATCTTTTGATCAGTCCAAGCTTTGGCGGCGATGTTCCTGTTCAGGTCGTCGGTAGCAAGTGGCTCGTCGAGATAGAAAAACTCGGTCCACCGGCGTGCGTGAACGGAAGCCGTGGCAAGGCCCTTTTGTGTGAGTTCGGCCAGCCGTCGCACCGCCTCGGGGTCCTCTCGCAAATCGTCGAGGAACAGGCCCAGCCAGGGCTTGAGCCCATACCGGTTCGCGGTGGGGATCCAGCCAAGGTGGCGATTCGCGCCAATGCCGAATCCTGACACATCGTCCACGCGCAAAGCCAGAAATTTCGGCATCCCGCGGATGACAAACGGCTTCCGCGCTGCCCAGACGAGGGAACGCCACACCAGATCATCCAGGCCGTAGAGTTTCCCCTTGATGTGCGGCCGTACCCAGTCGTATGTAGTGAACAAAACCGCGCGCCCGGATCCGTGCTCGGCGGCGAGGATCAGCGCCATTCCTCCCGCTCGTGCGACGGTGACCGCGCCATCGCCTGGCTCGAGCCCGGGAACGTGCATGGCGGCTTTCAGCTTCACAGTCCGGGGGACGGGCCGCTGATTCGCAATGTAATGCGGGGCCTCCGAGCCGATCCAAATCTCCGAAGCCTCCACTGTCCTCGCATAGCGCGCTGAAAACAGGCCAGCTAAATAAGAGTAGATGGGCCTGGCCTCTGTTCTGTGCTGCGCAAACAGTAGGCCGTCGAAAGTCACCAACCCGGTGCCGCTTTTGAGTGCGGTAACGAGCGCCTCTTCCTGCGCGGGGGTTACGAAGCGGCGCGGTGTGTCCAGCGCGCGGTGGCCGATAATTACCAGCGCGAAATGGTCAAGCTCACGGAAAGCGTCCCGCTCAGAGACATTACGGACGGAGTACGGTATTCCGAAATGAATGAGGTACGGCTCCAGGAGATCCGGGAAATCCACGTAATCGGGCGCGATCGAGTTCACCAATACGACTGCACCGGCATCGAACTGACGCGCGCGTGCCGTATAGGCGCTTAGGAAAAGCATGGCCACCAGGAGCTTCAAAAGAAGTCTGCTCAGACCAATGACCTCGCGCTCAGATATGGGGCGAATACACCAGGTTATCGAACCGCAGTGCTGAAAGCACGTCGCACTCCAGGCTAAAGTCCGACATCGTCCGCGCATATGAATACAAGTTTATCGAGCAGAACCGAATCTGCCGCGGTCTTCGGCAGCAACGGAGAATGCGCAGCTGCCATGCTTGTGCAGCCCCAAGAACCCATGTCAGAAGTTTGGGCGCAGCAACATGATCTCACTGGCGGCTCAAATCACTTCAGCCCCGTTTCGAAATACATGGCGAATACCGGTAGGCGCCAGAGTCGGGTTCTCGTACGTAGCCGGGCCGTTGACGGTCTCAGGATCGAATACAATCACATCGGCGAAGTAGCCGTTTTGGAGGCGGCCGCGCTTCGCGATTCCAAAACGGTGCGCCGGCTTGTCCGTGATTTTATGAACCGCTTCCGCAAGCGTGAGCCATCCGCGTTCACGGCTTATTTCACCCAATAGCAGAGGAAACGTCCCATACAACCGCGGATGTGGGTTTCCTTTGACATAGAAACCGTCGCTGATGATGGACGAAAGCGGATGCGAAAGCGTCTGGCGCAGATTGGGTTGGCTTTGATTAAGTTCCAGAATATTCACAAGCCCGCGCTCTTCCTGAATCAGGTCCAGAACGATTTCTACCGGTTCTCGCGCGCGTTCTTCTGCTATAGCCGCGACTGTTTTTCCGATTAAGCTGCGGTTACGCTGCGACTCAACGGATGCGATCCAGATCCCGGCCCATCCTTGCGCCAGGCTTGCTTCGGTCTCGGCTGTGATCCGCGTTCTCTCCGCACGATCGTCAAGCCGCGCGAGCAAACCGTCAATGCCTCCCTCCAGCGCACATTGCGGGAGCAGTTGACTCAGGACTGTACTGCCGCGCGTGTAAGGATAGCAGTCGAAACCTACATCGATGCCGTTAGCGGCGGCACGCTCGATTTTTTCGATCACGGTTCCTTGCTTATCCCAGTTACGCGGACCAACGGCCTGCAGATGCGAGATCTGCAACCGGCAACCGGTCCGGCGTGCCAGCTCCAGTTGCTCGTCAACCGCTTGAGCTAGGTAATCGCCGTAATCTCGCATGTGCGTGGCATAGGTTTTGCCGTGTCGCGCTACAACAAGGCACAACTGTTCGAGCTCCTCAAATGGCGCGCTAGCGCCCGGTGAATACATGAGACCGGTAGAGAATCCGCACGCCCCTTCCTGGAGCGATTCAGATAGCTTCTGTTCCATCCAGTCGAGATCCCGCTTAGAGAGCGGCCCCAGGCGATTTCCCGCGCGCGCAATCCGAAGACTCCCGTGTCCCACCAGCGAAAGCACGGCTGTCGCAGTTGCCTGCGCGGCGCGGTCGAGATACGCCTTCGCGGTCGGCCACCCCCAATCCTGATTGCCGCAGAAGATGCCGTTGGCGAAATCGTGCAACAACTTCAAATTGCTGGGCGCTGGATAAGGCGAGAAGCCGCAGTTGCCCACCACCTCGGTCGTAACCCCCTGCCACACTTTCTCGCGCCGGTTTTCGAGTACCTGAAGATCCGAGTGGCTATGCGAATCAATGAAGCCCGGCGCGACAGCCAGACCGCGGCAGTCGATCACGCGCGCATCGGCCGGGGCTTCGAAGGAGTCAAGCCCGGCGATCGTCTCGCCGGAAATGAGCAGATCGCCGCACCGCGGTGGCGCTCCGGCACCATCAACCAATGTGCCGCCTCTAAATAAGACTCGTGCCACGCCAGTTAGACCTCAGCGTTTGGCCGTTCAGCATACTTGAGCGCGAGCGCACGAATCTCATAGCTGAAATCGAGAAAACGCTTCTCCCAACGCTTCGCCTCCGCGGGCGTGTATTGATAAAACCCCTTTGCGTTGGACGTGCCGCGCGCGCCGGATGCCACTACCTCTTGCATGAGCTTAGGCGTTTCTTGAGAGCGGCTAAGGTCCGGCAGCAGGTCGCGCATCACCGCGCCGTAGGCCGGAATCCCAGTCAGATCCATGTAGCGGAACGGACCTGCCAAAGTGATCCAGTACCCCATGTCGTTCCGCACGGAACGGTCTATGTCTTCTACGGTTGCATAGCCATTCTCCACCAGATAAAACGCCTCTCGGATCATCGCGTACATGATTCGATTCGTGATGAAACCTCGAACATCGCGGCGGACCAGAGTCGGCTCTTTCTTCCACAGACTTGCAAGCCGCATTACCTTCTCGGCATTCCGCTGATCGGTTTCGGCACCGCAGATCACTTCCAGGAAGCGCAGGACGTGAGCGGGTTCGCCCCAGTGCACGCCAAGAATGCGCTCGGGGTGCTGTGCGCCACGCTGCAGTTCCGTTACCGGCAAAGCTGAGGTATTGCTTCCGATCAGCGCCTCGGCCGAAACCGCGTCCTCGATTTTCCGCAGGACGTTGCGTTTTTCGTTGAGATTCTCGAAAATCGACTCGATGACGATACCGCAATCCCGGAGCGCACCGAAATCGTCCGAGGTGCTCAGATGTTTCAGCACACCGGCAGGATCTTTGGCCAACAGTTTCTTGCGGCGCATGTCGCGCACCAGGAGGGAAACACGCCGCTTCAAGCTGCGCCTGCGGGAGGCGTCTTTGTCGATAGCGACGACGCGATGTCCAGCGGCCACCAGACAAGTTGCGATACTGGTACCCATCAGTCCGAGACCGACGACACCGGCGGGAACGGGTTGCTCTGTCGTGCGCGTAAAGCTCCTTCGTGCCATAAGCTCCTTCTCTTCCGCGATGATGCCGTGAACCACCTCGCCAGTCGCCAGATTCTGAGCGGCATGCCCGCTGACAAACAGTCGGCTATTGCATTCTACGGCCGCCGAATAGGAATCCGCGGACCAGCTTCTCCGGATGCTCAATTTCTTTGTTCATGACCAGATGATTAGCAAATTTCAGCTGCCCGGCCATCGTTGGGAGAATCGGGTTGTGCGGAAGCTCAAAAACTGAGACTCAATTGGCGTACAACAGCTTCCAGCAGAATGCCACGAGCTACCAGCAGGCGCTTTTCGGCATGGTGGAATAGTTCCATGTGTTGCAGGCTCAGGACAATCTGCGGCAGAACGCTAGCTGCTAGCCCATAGCGCAAGCACCCGCGGCGCATGCAAAATCAACCCGCTCCGGCAGGGAAGGCCAATCGACTTGTTCTTCGACTGTAAAGGACGTCGGAATAATTGGAACAATCCCCGTTTACACGAAACTCGTTCGACTTTGCCATGCCTCCTCCTTTTCCTGCAAAGCCGCGTTCCGTATCCGCTTTCGCTCCTCGTACACCGTAACCAGAAATGTCGCGGCAAAAACCAGGAGGCCACCGAACACCAGTGGCGCCGTGATTCTTTCCCTGACAACCACAGTCGAGAGCAAAACTCCGAACACCGGCAACAAATAAATCGACAGCGACGCCTGCGTCACATCAATCTTCTCGATCACCCAGAAATACAGCAGCATGGAAACGCTCAGGCTAAGTATTGCAATCGTCAGCAAGCTGGCCCAAATGCTGAAGCCTAAGGAAGTAAATGCCACACTCCGGGGCCGCTCGAATACCAGCATCAACACTCCAAGTTCGAGGTCCGTCACGATAAAGCTGTACACGAGTAATTCAACCGGGTTAAAAGTCTCGAGCAATTTCTTGGTGTACGTATTGTAGAACGCGCTGCCAAGGCAGCTGGCAAGAATCAAAAGGTTGCCCAGGATATAGGTGTCCCTGAAGATCGATACGGATTTCCAATCGATATCCGAAACCATGAGCACGCCGGATATCGCAAGCGCAAACGAGAGCCAGCGGACAACCGTCATCCTTTCGCCGAGCAGCATCACCGCCATCATTGCGGTTAGGACCGGAATGGTCAAGGTGAGCACCGCTGCATTGCTTGCCAGCGAGTGTTCCACACCCCAGGTGAGGCCAAGCTGCGCTGGGATGATGCCGAGCGTGGAAGCGAGGAAAAGGTCCCGCCAAACCACGGGCGTCCACTGTGGCCCCGGCTTCTTGCCCCGGCTTATGCGGACTAGCGGTGCGAACAGCACGGTTGAGAGCGTCAGCGGAATCAAGGCAACGGCTATTGGGCCGAGACGCGCGGTCGCGATCTTCGCGCCGGAGAATTGAAAGGCCCACATCAGGTTCACCAGCACAAGAACCAGAAAGCACTGGATGGGGGCGCGCCTGTGTATGCTGTGCGGCATGCTGACGGTTGCGCCGTTTTCTCCAGGGGTCATTTGTTTCTGGGCCTCCTACGTGTGCGGCCGAAGTTCTTCGAGCGTAGCCGACTTTGACCAGAATGATGTCGCGGTGCCGGTTCCATCCCGGCATGCGAAGTTTTGGGCGCAACCTCGGTAGTGAGCTTGTTCAGCGAATCTAGCGCCCCTGCGGCATTGGCGGGATGCTTGGAGGGTTTTTCGCTGCCCGCAACGGCTGGCTTGGCTTCGGGCCTGGGCCTTTGGGCTGGGGTCGCGGCAGAGGCTGCCAGAACCAGCATCCAACTCAAACTGTCTGTCGAGCGTTTCATCCAAAACCCGCCGCGCGCCAAGATACGCTCTTCCCCTCACACCGGGCGTCTCGCGCCCATGATAACAAGTCTCAAACGCCGCACGCCCTTTCAGCCCTTTGACATTTGACATCAGTACTATGACAGGCAAACTCGGGGCGGACGCGGCATGAGTACATAGCTTGCGTACTCCACAGCTTATGGTTTTCGACGTCAGCGGGTAAGCGGCTGCAGCTCGACGCGGCGAATGAAGATTTCAGCGCCCTCGGACTGCAACTGAATTTTGCCGAAAGTGTGCGACGAATCGGTGCCGTAGTTCACTACCTTGCCGTTCAGAATGTTCTTGATGGTGTCCCCGTCGCAGATGACTTCGGTTCGATTCCACTCGCCCGTTGGCGCTTCCACGTCCTGCTTACCGCGGAATCCCTCCTGATCCTTCCACTCCGGATCACGCGCATACCAATTGAACCGTCCCCGGTCGCGCCTGACCGTCTTGCCGCCTTCCTGCCAAAACAATTCGCCGTTCCCGCCTTCGCGGACTTGTACGCTCAACGACGGCTGCCGGCGTCCGCCCACCATGATGAAATCGCCGGTGCCGCCCTCAATTACCTGCGATTCGATGGATTCCAGCCACGTGCCGGAGTATGCGCCATCCTCGCCGACCGCGTGCACCAGGATGCCGCTATCACGAGCCTTGCCCGCGCGCTCCCCGTGCGTAGGGCCGCCCCATTTCCATTCGACAATCAAATGGTAATCGCGATAGGCGTTGCGTGTCGCAATTCCGCCCCATTCCTCACCAGAAATACGGAAGATGCCGTCTCTTACTGAAAAAACGTGTTTGGGATCCTGATACTTATCGCCTTTCAGCCATGTGTACCAGCCATCCAGGTTGGTCCCGTTGAATAGACGGATAGTAGTCTTAGGAATGATGGCTTGCTGCCGCCCCGGGTGCAATTCATTCAGCAGATGCTTGGCGCTTGTGACCAGTCTTTCGCCCGATCCCGCGGCCACCCGCGACGTGACCACCTCATAATTGCCTTGTGGGAACGCGGCCTCATTCGGGAAATAGGTGGAGGGTCCGTGCGCCAGCTCCGCAACGATGGTCACCGGAAATGGAGAGGTCTGCTTGATGGCGGTTCCCAACTCCGTGAAGACTTCACCCGGCAAGCCCACCCAGGCTATCTGATCGCCAAGTGTGATCACCTGCACCTCCGCATCGAGTGCTTTGCCTTTGCGCGCTGCGGTATCGAGCACCTTGAAAGCGAACACCGTATCGAGAAACTTGACCTCCGCGCCTGAATCCAACTTGCGGATCAGGGTTTGGGCACGCTCTTCTTCGCCGGGTTCAAGCCGTGCCGGCTCGAGCGATACCGTCTCGCTGGCGGCCTGTATTCGAGTGTCCGTGAGAGGCTTCACTCGAGTGTAGGTTTTCAGCACTTCGCCCGCAAGAACGGTGCCGATGCGTTCTGCTTCATCGTGGCCCTTTTGGGGAGCCCCACTTTTCACGTCCAAGTGATTGATGTTTCCCGCCGTCCCGATGGTAAACAACGTGAGCATCCCGGGACCTTTCACTTTTGCGAGTAGGCTCGAGAGCGTGTACGGGTAATCGGCCGATGCCTCCATCCCGCCCACTGTGTCGAGATGCAGCGTGAAATTCACGTAAGTGGCCAGCGGCTCTCCCGCTGGAGATTCGAACAGCACCACCGGCACGTCCGAATCGATTGGGCCTGCGGGCTTGACGATCTTAGAGTTCAGCTTGCCCGGATTCCATCCCACACTGCCGTCCTGCATGAAGAAGCGGCGATTGAAACTGATGCTATCTTCCTTGCCCTTGCCCGCTGAAACCTGCGCCGGGGTAAGAGCGGCTTTCGCCAGACGAACGCTCTCGGCAATTTTTCGGGGCAGATCCTGGCGGTACTGCCGAGCGACGGGCAACTGCCCGCCATAAGCGCTCTCGCGGGAGCCCTCGGACGGGATGAGCGGCCCGGTATGGCTATGCGTGGCGCTGATCATTACGCGCGATCCTGGTATTCCAGTCTCCGCCTGAATCAATTGCCGCGCTTCGTCGATCACGGCCGCCGGAATGGCGACAAGATCACACGCAATCAGCGCGGCCTGCTCGTCTCCCGATGCCATGACGATCGCCTTGGCGTGCAGATCGTCATGTACTCCTTTCATCAGCCGCGTGGAATAGTAGCCGTCCATCGGCATACCGAGCGGCGGCGTGATGACCACTTCGGCCGCACCAACGCGCAGTTTCTGTGCCGGAGCGACCGCTGCGCCCAGCAGAAGGATACTCAACAGGAAACGCATCATGCGCGTCCTTTCTCGATCAGGTTAGCGCAAAAGAGCGCTTCAAAACTCCAGCCGCACGCGCATTTCGACCATTCGAGGACCCGCCCTCTCTCCCGAGTAAAGCCCGTGCGTGGAACTGATAACACCGGCCCCCCCAGGCACCGAAATATCATTCGACGGGGCGAGGAAGTTCGGATGGTTGAAGACGTTTCCGACCAACGCCATGTAATCAAAGTGTAGCTTCTCGTTAATTTGGAAACGCTTCAGTAAAGTAGCATTGTGCACGTGCAGGCCGGGTCCGTCCAGCACATTCACACCGCTGTTGCCGAATCGGCCCGTAGGCGGCGACACAAAACACGATGTGTCGAACCATCTTTCGAGGGTGCGCTGTCCCGATGGCAGATTGCCGTTACACACGCGATCCGGCAGACCACCGAACGTGTTGGTATTCGACGGATCACTGTCCGAGAAGGTCGGGCTGAAGTACTGGTCGGTTTGCATGTATGCCACCCAGACCAGTTTCCAGCCGCCCAGGACTTGATTGACGACGCCGGGCGCCTTGCTCATATAGCGGCGGCCTTTCCCAAACGGCAGCTCCAAAACGGTATTGAACGCCACCCCGTAAGGTCCAAAAACTCGACCTCAATGTTCCAAGAGTGTTTTGTCTATTGTAATCAAGGGCTTTCGGACACGCCACCAGCGACGTTACGCGACGTTACAGATCGCAGCTAGCCGAGTTTTCCGTTCGCGCGACTCGATCACAGTCGCTGTTGACAGCTCGTAACTGATTGAAAAACAAAAGGTTCCCAGCGTTCGAGTTTTTGGACACTACGCCGTGCTCTTTCAATGACCCACGGCCGTTTCGCGAAGGTCTACCGCTATGCGCGGTGTCGAATAATCAGTTTGGCGCCCTGGGCTCGGACACTCAATCACTTCGAATAACGAGGCGATTGATTCCGGATCGCGTTGCACGTCACGAGCGAGTTCGGCTGCGGCCACAGCTGATTCGGCTTGGATATCTATTCTCCAAATCACGCGGTAAGTGATCATTTTGCGTCCTTCCGTATCCTTCATCGAAGAATTCTAAATCAATGGGGCCGAAGCGTATTTCCAGAAATTCCCGTAACGGAGGAGAGGAAGTTGTAGTTGGTCTCGGGGTCTGCCCTAGATGCAAAAATCGGCTAACACGAGAACCATCCAATGTTCGCCAAAGTGGACGCGTCAGGGGCTGGCGCTAATAGTCAGAAGACGCGGGGTTCAGCTGATTTCTCAGCCAGACTGTGTCGCACTTCTGCACCAAGAGTTGGGGCCCGGACGGCAAGCGCCTGGACATGTGAAAGCCGGCCGCCCTGTTCGGTGATGGAAAAGGCGGATACGCCTGGGTACTCGTGACCGTCATTCCGTGACGAGCGGCCGCCAGCAGATCGACGCTATCGGTGCCCGTACCCCATAGCTGGAATCAGATGCGAGGCATATTTACGCCGTCAGTCCGGGATGTACTTCTCTCGGACCATCGTCAAGTAAGAAAGGATGCCGACTATCAGTACGATCCAGATGGCTTTCATGGGCGCTTCATAGCTGCCGGTCTGCTGCTTGAGCCAACCCGTGACGATAGGCGCAACGATACCGGCCACGCTCGCCGCGCAGTTCTGGACACCCGCCATACGTCCGATGCTGGCGGCGGGGAACAACGTCTGGGTAATCGCCCAGTAATTGGCCGTCGCGAGTCCCAGCCCCGAGAGCGATACGACCGCGAAAGTGACGGCCATCGTCAAAGAAGAGGATCGCGCGCCGATGAGCTCGGTACAAGCGATCAGGAAACCCGCAATCGTGAACCATTTCCGCACGGTGACCGGGTTACCGCCCCGCCGGATCATGCCGTCTGCGGCCCACCCGCCAAGCGCGGCCATGGCCGCCATGCCGGCAAAGCTGAAGAACGTGTACAATCCCATCTTTGCCAGCGACTGGTGGCGCTGTTCCACGAAGTAGGCGGGCATCCAGGTCATGCAGAAGTAGACAAAATACATGTAGCAGAACGTGGCGATGACGGTACCCCAAACTACGGGGCTGGCCATCAACCGGGCGAATTTAATCGGGGACGGGGCGGTGCCCTTGGACCCATCCTTTGCAGGCCGTTGGGCATCATTCGGGACGAGCGCAACCCAGGGGACCAGCCAGATCAGGCCGCCGAGCCCGAGAATCAGGAACATCACGCGCCAGTCGTAGTGGACGATTAACCACGCCGTCAGAGGAGGACCGATGGCCGGCCCGATCTTCGTGCCTGCCATGTAAAGTCCCACGGCCAAGCCGCGTTCCTTTTCCGCGAAGTTGAACCGGATCCATTTGTAGCTGGCTGGAGCAACGACGGATTCTCCGACGCCAAGAATCACCTGCAGCATGGTTAGCTGCGACATGGATCGCACAAAAACGGTCCCGGCGGATGCCAGACACCAGAACAAGAAACTTATGGCATAAGGCCACTTCACGCCATAACGGTCGACGAATCATCCCGCCGGGATTTGCAGCGCGGCATAAGCCCAGAAAAATGCTGAGTTGAGGGTGCCGCGATCCACATCCGACAGGTGAAAGAATTTGATGAAATCCGGCAGCGCGAGGGCCACCGGGAGATTGGAACGCGACAAATAGGCGATGATCATCCCGGCGTTTAGGAGTGCAATGATCGTCCAGCGCCGGCTGGACGCGGCACGCCGCGGGGTCGGGGAAGATGGAACCAAGGGCATCTATCCTGACTTGCCGTAACGCTTCATCAAAGCGCATTTGAGCCTTCGCCGAAGAAGATCTCGAAATGGTTTACCCTTTCAATCCTGCGAGCACGCCGTGCATATAGGCGCACGAGCGCGCCATGCCGGAAAACGGATCGTTCTCGTTGATTTCGTATTCGAGATTGACGGAAGCTGTGTAGCCCATCTTGTGCAACTCGCGGAAGATATCCGCGATCGGCAGCACGCCGTCGCCGACGTCGCAGAGCGAATTCATGTCTCCAAATACACGCATGTCCTTGATGTGCATGTCGAGCATTCGCGAACCTGACGCTCGCATGGCGTCGAGAGGCTTTACACCCGCTTCGGCAGTGTGGCCCACGTCCACGCAGACGCCGCAGCGCGGATCCATGTCTTGAAGGATCCTCAGCGCGTCCTGCGGGGCCGGGAAGGTGTCCTTTGGGCCGTGATTGTGCACGGCAATGTTGATGTTGTACTCCTCGACAAACTTCTGGAGCTTCGGCAGCGTGATCTTGCTGGGAGCACACACCATCAGCGGCATGCCGGCGAGCCTGGCATATTCGAACTTGTGACGGATGTCGGCCTCGTCGTCCTTGTGGAAGTCGATGTTGCCACCCCCCACGATGTGGAGACCCGCCTCCTCAAACTCCTTGCGGGCTTCGCGGATCTGATCGGGAGTCGAATCCAGCTGTAGGTGGTAGGACTTGATGTTCACGTATTTCAGGCCCAGGCGTAGGATCATCTTGATCGCTTCGGCGCGCGGAAACTTTCGCAGTGAATAGGAAGCTACGCCCAGCTTAAAGCCGCCGTCGTCGTCCGAAGGAGCGGCGCCGAGGTCAAGGCCGGAAAATGTGAGCACCGAGCCGGCAGCCGACGCGCCCAGTAAAGATCGCCTGGAGATTGAAGACATACGTAGATTGTGTCGCAGTCCCGGCGGGTTATGCCAGTCCGGTTTAGAAACCGTCCTCGGGCTTGGCGAGATTGGACCACCCGTGCAAAGCGCGCACTACGCCGATCCGTCCGCAATAACCGAAATCCCTGATAACATGACTTCACAATAATGTTGTGTTTCGCTCGATCGTAAAATGCGCATCCCGCCGATTCTGATGCAATTCCTCCTCGGGACCTTACTCCTTGCGCAGCCCAGTCCCACCGAGCGCCTTCAGTTCGAAGGTGTCCTTCGCGCGCAGCACAGCGATTTGGGTATTGTCTGGGAAACAGAGAGTCACCGCCTGTTCGGGCACGAGCGTACCGCCGCACGTGAACGGTGCGCGCAGGCCATGCACTGCGTGGCGGAGACCTTCCAACATCTCTCGCGCGTATTTCGTACTGCTGGTTGATGCCAAGATTTAAGGGCCCCTCGCTTCTTCTATACTCTACCGTGAGTGCTTCAAAGAAACGACTGGGCGCGGAGAACCGGCCCGCCGCGCGCCAGCGAGCCGGTGCGGTGCACCGGTCGAGTTCACCACGTGTCGCCAGGGGGCCTGCTATCGAAGGATCGCAGTTTCTCCCGACGCGTACACCGGGGTCAGCTCATTCGTGAATCTCTCACGCTCCCGCTGAATGATAGTCCCATCTTCCTCCGTTTCCTCCGAGCGGTCGACAACCTTGACCGCCTGCCACGCTGCAACATACAGGTCCTTGCCGGAACCGAAGGCCCCGTTCAACGTGCGCTTACGGCGCATAGCGCCACGTGGCCGCTATGCAGGGGTGTCAGCGGTCGTCCCTTGAATGCGGCTGGCTCGGGAAAGAGGATTCGAGCGGCTTGGCGGTAGGCTGAGGAGCGCGGAAGCAAGTCCTCGATCTCATCGAGAGGAAG
>QHXW01000257.1:18261-23908 GCA_003223115.1 Acidobacteriota bacterium | reverse complement strand
AAGCGTACTTGTCGAATATGTAAAGGGTAGCCGTCCAAGATTGCTTCTGACAAATGATAAACCCAGAACAGCCGCAAATGTCAGACTAGCGGCGTTGACTTCGAGAGAACCAGATGGTCCTCTAATCATGCACGAGCCGATTGTCCGACCGTCAATAATTTCGGTTGTTGGTGCTGGGGACAGGAAGGAATGCGAATTCTGGGTGATAGATGGACGCACCAAGAACATAACCTCGCTACAGAACGTTCTGAGAGCTGGAACTGAAGAGACACTGGATGTCGCCCAACTCAATTACGAGGACTCCGACAATAATAAACTAAGTCGCTCCTTCACGCTGACGCGACACGTTGACGATAACGTGTCCTGGCACGCAGGGCCTGTTAAGCTACTGCATGCCGAGCGTCATCTCCCACTTGCACAGCCGATAGCCTGCGCATTCGTAGATGCTACTTTTGTTCCACAGCTTGGAGGGGGCGATTCGATACTGACAGAGCATGTTTTCGTAAAAGTTAATCTGCACAACAAGGACAACATTCCTGCGAACCTGGCGGACTGGGAACTCACTGCGGGTAACATATTCGGCCGTGCGGAATACATTCCGAGCAACGTCGCTTTGATAGAAGAACGTCCTAAGGTCGGCGGTATAAGCTTCAAGGAGATAGAAGCAATTGAGATTTGGGAAGATCTTCGAAGAAGTACGGAGCGGACAGCCCTCGCGCCATTTTCATACCTTACTGGCTGGCTCATGTTCACGATCAATGGATTTCTTGCCGAGCACGAGGAAGCCGGATGGATACTATCGTGTTTAGACGGCCAAGGAAACAAAATGGAATTTTCTCGTGCGGCTGGACCGTGGCCCGGTAGGTTCAGAGTTCAGACAGTGGACACCGGGATGGGCCGCTATTGGGTATCACAGGCTCAAGGCGGCATTGAATGGTTAAAGTAGCACGGCTGGCTGGATTAGGCGGCGCTCGCTCTCGGTGCGATCTGCAAGCACCCGTGCCAGTAGGCTGCGCCGAACTCTGCTACCACCCCGTCTAGCGAGTGCCCGTCCGGTTGTCGGCTTCACAATGACGTTTTCCTGTCAACTGTTCTGAAGTGCCTAGCCGATCAAATTCGACCGGGAAAGCACCCGCCAGAATCGGAACGTGGTGAGGGTTCACAGAAGGCGAAAAGATCAGCGTGAATAAACGAAGATCTTCGGAGGATGATCGCTGTCAGCAGCCGTGTGTTCCTTTGTGATGATCTAACGCCAATCTCGCACGTTCGGCATTGCGTCTGGCTAGTTCTGCGTTCGTGAGAGCTTCTTTGAAAGCCGTACTGTTTTCGGTTATTTTGGAAAGCTTGCTCACCATTTCTGCCTGAGATTCAACGGCAGCCGTGTAGGCATCCAGAAGGCGCGTCTTTTCACCGCAGAGCACGCACGGGAATTATCTCGCCGGTATTGGCCGATTGGAACTAGGGGAAATACCAGTTTTGTGCTCCTCGGTTTCATTACGGAAAAATTGGTTCCTGTCCCAAAAGTGTTGGTGGCGCTGAGTGAAGGGGCCACTTTGGCAGCGCCACAAAGGACCACGGCACCGCTGGTTGATGGCGGCGAGGTCGCCCGCGGAGATGAGATGAGAAGGTCGATGCCCGATCACGGATCGCGCTAAGTTAGCGGTGATCAAACGCACTCAAAAGTGCAATTAGAAATTAGGAGATCGGTAGAGAAGATTGGTCGAAGAGCATACAGGAAAGCAGCGGCGTGCATACAATCGGCGCAACATCGAACTGCCTGCGGCAGCAAGGAATCTGATCCCCCTTTCCCGTTTCCCCCAAGGGGAAAGCCGGCGCGGGGAAAGTTCCCCCCACGCCGCAGCACGTGCCGCGCCAGCCAAAACCGCTGGCACGGCCCCTGCTGGGGCTCCCCCCGCAAGAGGGGTTTCGCCCCCCCTTGCGCGATCCCCCGATTGGTCTCAGCCCATGTGTTGCCTCCCGCTGCTCGGTTCCGCGCGAGGAAAAGAATCAACAATGGCCGCCACGTCGGCCTTGACTTTTATGACCTTCTTCTCATAGAAGCGTTTAACCAACCGCACCTGCAATGCGGGAGAAAACGAGACAGAACCGAAGCCGGGCGACCGCCCGTTTCTTTGCGATAGACTCTGGAGTTTGCGCTGAACCGGATTGGCTGCGCCCCGGAGAGGAATGCGACTTCCCCTCCGAGGCTTGAGCTTCCGGGAGCCACACTCCCGTGGGCCCTGTCGAGGATTCTACACGCCCGGCTGAAGATCAGGAACACGGGACGGCGGCCAGATCAGGCTGCCGCCCGCGGAATGCCCCACGGACACGCCGCTGTCTGCTGAAAGGATGCGAGCAGCCTTTTCATCCGCGACGAGTGCATCAGCGCTATTGCAGTGAAGCATGTCGGCGAGCCGCACGACGATGGTCACGTTGGAAGGACCAGCAACGCTATCGAGCGACCGCGGCGGGCAAAAGTAAACGCAACGGGCAGAGCCGGCGTTACCGTGAGCGCGTCAGAAATCGCCAAGCAGCAGTGCCCACAGTAACGGTTCCGGAGACCGCGAGGGTAATCACCAAAGAGTTTTTTCGAGCACTGTTGCGATCGGCCTGGCTGCTATGAGGGATTTAATCAGCGGCGGCGATCGCCCCAGCAGCGCTTCTGTTCGCGCACATGCCGGCGCGCTCTGGAACGAGTCTGGCAACGCGAGCGGCGCTGGCGGCGCGCAGTGCGACAACAGCGGAGGATCTGAGCCAACGCTGGCGGAGATAAGCCGCACGTATTGATCGGCAACAACGGTCCGGCTTACATTCGAGCTGTCGAAGCGAAGGGACGACACGGATGTTGCGCTGGGCCAGCGAGAATCTGCTGCAACTCAAACCGGAGGAAATCGGCGAGCATTACGGACGCTACCGCCTGCACGTGCCGGAAGCCGAACGCGCCATGGCGAAATCGCTGGAGCGTTACGGGCAGTTATCGCCGGTGGTGGTATGCCGTCGCGGGGAGCGCTATGAGCTGATCGACGGATTCAAGCGTCTGGGAGCGGCGCGCCGTCTGACACAGCTCGATCATCTTTCGGCCAGTCTGATGGAAGCTGACGAGCGCACGGTGAAAGCCGCCATTTACGGACTCAATCGCGTCGGCGGCCGCACGCGCGAACTGGAAGAAGCTTGGATCATTCACGCCTTGGTGCGTGAGGACGGCATGAGCCAGGTAGAAGCCGCGGAGTTGCTGGGGCGGCACAAAAGCTGGGTGTGCCGGCGTCTGGCGTTGATCGAGCGGCTAGGTGCGAAGGCGCGCGAGGAATTACACGTAGGGCTGTTGTCGCCGACGGCGGCGCGGCAGATCGTCCGGTTGCCGCAGGGCAACCAAGCCGAGGTGCTCGACGCCGCACGACTCAAACCTGAGGATTCCGACGTTGTATACCCGCCCAACCGGGTACGTGAGCCCCAGCTACACATCGCTGACGCTTACCAACTATCGCTGGCATGCGCCTTGGGCCGCGACCATCTATTTTGGGCCCCTGGCGGTGAGCTCGACCCCCAGCTCCGTGCTGAACGCTTTCTGAATGATTTCACTACTCTGAATTGGCTGTCATTACCGAAAACTGCGTCCCGGTTGAAAACACCAACGTTAAGTCGTTCGTGAGATCATCGTCGTTTCACACACCAATGAGCCCTGTCTTCGTTGCCTTGCTCGCTTTGCTTGCCTCTACATTTCAGGCCGGGTCGTATAAGGCCGACCGGACAGTCGCCGTTTCTCATCCGTCGTTAAAGCCAGGGGATAACTGCCGGAGTGTCAGGAGGGCAAGGTCTATGCGCAGAAAGAGCCGGGCTTGCTAGTGCGGATCGGGGGCCAGCCGCCGCTTCAGGCGACCGTCTACCAGATGGAGCGATTGAGATGTAACCTGTGCGGGGAAGTGTTCACCGCGGAGGCTCCCGACGGGGTAGGAACGAAGAAACATGATGAAACTTCAGCCAGCATGATCGCGCTGTTGAAATACGGCAGCGGGTTTCCCTTCTATCGGCTGGAAGGGTTGCAAGAGAATCTGCAGATCCCGCTGCCGGCGGCCACGCAGTGGGGGATCGTCGCAGCAGCTGCCACACTGCTGCAACCCGCTATTGACGAGTTGATCCGCCAAGCGGCGCAAGGGAAAGTGCTGCACAATGACGACACCAGCATGAAAGTCCTGGGGCTGATGAAAGAGGCGACATCCGCGGAAGCAGATTCCTCCGATCCGCCGGAGCGCACCGCGGTGTTTACTTCCGGGATCGTATCGACAACGGATGGTCAAAAGATCGCGCTTTTCTTCACCGGACGCAAGCACGCGGGCGAGAATCTGTCGACCGTACTGGCCCGCAGGGCAGCCGAACAGGGTCCTCCCATCCAGATGTGCGATGCGCTATCGCGCAACCTGCCCAAGTCGCTGCAGGTCATCCTGGGCTACTGTCTCGCTCACGGCAGACGCCGCTTCGTAGAAGTCGCGCCAAACTTTCCCTCCGAATGCCGTTACGTCCTGGAAGCTTTGGGGGAGATGATCTATCATCATGATGAGCTGGCCCGCGAAATGATGAGCTGGCCCGCGAACCGGGCATGACGCCCGAGGAACGGTTGCGCTTTCACCAAGTTCATAGCGGCCCCGTGATGGAGAAACTGCACGCGTGTCTCACGGCACAGCTGGAGGAGAACAGAGTAGAGCCGAACTCCGGTCTCGGTCAGGCCATCACTTACATGCGGAAGCACTGGGAGAAGCTTACTCTTTTTCTTCGCCAAACTGGCGCACCTATAGACAATAATCTTTGTGAAAGAGCATTGAAAAAAGCGATCCTCCACAGAAAGAACTCGCTTTTCTATAAGACCCGGAACGGCGCTCGCGTCGGCGACCTGTACATGAAGCCTTATCCACACGGCGGAGTTGTGCGGCGCCAACCCATTCGATTATCTGACCGAGTTGCAAAAGCACGCCACGGACCTGCAACAGAATCCGCACCAGATGCCATGGAGCTACCGTCAGTGCCTGGAGGGGAACGGCGCTGCATTACACTCCCTCAAATTCTTTCAAAGCGTAAAAAATTTGCCGTCTCATGCTGCGATTGCGTTGATTTGGCTGGTGGTCAGGCGGTGGGCGAGCAGAATGGCGTTGACGATGAGGCGGCCATTGCGGGTGAGATCGTAACGATGTGACCGCGATCGCTTGCGAATCAGGCTATGAGCACGGAGCATGCGGAGTTTTCGGCTGGTCGCGGCCGAACGCTTTCGTTGGTCGGCCTTGGAGTTGGGCGAGGTGGAATAGAGCAGGGATTGTAAATCCCGGTCACGAAAGCCCGGTGATGTTGAACTCCCCGCGATGGATAGCTTGGAGTAAGGCGTAATCGTCGGGATCGAAGGGGTGAATGGCTCGCACGCTCTGACCCTTCCAGCGGACACGGTGCTCGACCCTGGCGATGAGTTCTTCCAGCGTGCTGGGGTGGGGTACCCGGAGATCCGTTGACGGTCACGCCCACCCTGGTCCAAGGGACGGAGAATTGTGCTTTGTGTGCCTGCGTACAGTGCCACCTACGGCCCTGGCCATTAACCCAAGCTCTTCCAACGCTCCGGCATTTTATTTTCGAGGGAGCAAAAAGGTGATTCACGATGCATACGAGG
>QHXW01000257.1:0-18251 GCA_003223115.1 Acidobacteriota bacterium | reverse complement strand
TCGCCGCCCAATGATACTCCTCCATTCAGCATCATCGTGATCGGGCAAAAGCGTAGTGGGATGATCCCAGAATCGCCGGCGTTTCCGGAGCCGCCCTAACTGCTGTAGGAGTAGCTCCAGATTGCGTTAAGAAAATCTGACACGAAGGTCGCCAATCATTTATGTATGCCGAAAGCGCTGACCGCTGGGAAGGGAATGCGCTGAGTGCAGGAAGGAGGACGCTTCGATCGTCCTCGTCATTGGGCTCCGCAAAAAGCCGAGAATTGGCGGGGACTCGAACCCGCGACCTCCGACGTGACAGTCGGCTGGCTTGGTCCCGCGTACTGACGGGTGCGCAGGCTTGTCCTCAAGCCCGCAATACCACGGTGTTCGTCGATGGAGGCCCGCGTTCTTCCCCGAACTCCGCCTATTGCCGCCTCACGAGCGTCACAAGCCGACCCATTTTGCCCAGCCGAGACAATGTTGGTGGCCTTGCGGTTCGATGAGACGACTTAACAGCTAAGCCATCCGAGCGTGAATAAATTCGGCGGCGGCGTCTTGTGCTCGCGGCCCGGTCCAATTGCGTTAAGAAAATCTGACACCCGTGTGTCGATGTTCACGCGAGCTCTGCAGTCGACGGGGAGCATGGTCCCTGTTGTAAAAATAGACCAGAAGGATATTGCCAATATTCATGGAGCTTGCGGGCGGGGGAGTTTGTGGATCCGTTCTGCGCTCCGGCAACGGGGGGATATCGTTTCCGGGCACCACACGGTCAAAACTGCGTTGGCAACGTCCACCCGTCGTTCTACCTCACCCGGATGTGGAAGACCGGGACCCCCTGCCGTTTGTCAACGCCGAAGATCTCGCACAATAATAGAAGAGCAACCTGGAAATGCCCACTGGCAGAAAAAAACCGTTGGGGAGCGCGGCGATGTGGTATCCGGACCGATCCGCTTTGAGAACCGCACCGCCAGCAGCCGGTTTGGCGGTGCGCAGTCTGCGCGCCGGCTCAGCTACCGGTCGAGGTTAGGATACGTCGATGGGCCTGAGCTCATCGGGTCTCGAAAAAGCATACACTATTGATCGTCTGGAACTGAGCGCACAGTAGCCACCGCCATCAACGATTGCGTTTAAGAGAACTTTGCGTTAAGAAAATCTGACAAGGAGTTGCCTTTCAGTTTGCTGCAGAGCCCCTAATGCGTCGATTTGCAGACCGACAAACTCGAAGAACTCGCGTGTGAAGTAGGCGTGAAGTAGATGTATCGTTTTGGGGCGTTTTATGGCGATCCCTGTCGGACCCTGGCGCCCTCAAGCTACTGAAAACACAAGCAAGTCGCTGATCCGCGGAGGCCAGACCTTGAACCTGTCACGTCGGAGGTCGCGGGTTCGAGCCCCGTCGTCCCCGCCAGAGTTCTCATTCATTTACAGAACTTCCTTCAGACGGTTTTGGCCTCGTTTTCGCGGGTGCTACAGTTTTCTGCGCAAGGAGTTGATCTTTAGTGGTTTAGATCTTCGTTGAAGCTGACAGAGCACGAGGTTAGCGAAGCTCCAGGCTTACGCCGTCCTGCTGCTCGGATCCGCCAGGACAATATCGACGAGCCAATCGAATCTTTTCCCAGATCCCACCTCGGCCTGCCGCAGCTGCTCCATTACCAGGCTGCGATTCGAACTGTGGCAAGTTTGAAGGCGATGGCGTAACTGCCGTGCAGTCTCGGCAAACCCGAGCCGTTCGCGCGACGCATTTGAGTTTAGCCAGCGCAAAACAAAGCCGTCTTGCGGAGTGCCGAAGCCGCCCCTGAGAATGTCGTTGAAGGCATCGAGGTTTTTTCCCAGATGGCATCAGGAATCAACTTGCGGCTGACCTCGTCGAAGAATCCCTCAAGCGATGAGAACGCGGATCCGTCGATCTCATAGACATGCTTCTGCAGCGAGTTTCGTGTCTCATCATCATTCGCAGTCATGCCACACGAAGTCTGGCACTAGCTCGCGACTTAGTCCTTGCCTTAACCGTGATTTCGATGTCGCGGCCGAGCATCAGTAAAAGCCGCATCAGACGCTCGATCGAGAAGCCGGACAGTTTGCCCTGCTTGAGCGCCGAAACCTTGGGCTGATCGATTCCGAGAATCGCCGCAGCCTGGCTCTGCGTGAGCCGCCGCCGCTGGATCTCCGCGATAATCTTCGTGGCCAACTCGGCTTTCGCCAGCAGATCATCTGCCTGTGGAAGGTTCAGGTCCGCAAAGACGTTCCAGGAACTCGGCGTAGATTCTCGATTGGGCATCCTCATCCTCCTCACTTTCCGACCAGCTTACGAGCAAGCTGGAGCCGCTGCCGGATTAGATCTAATTCTCGTTGCGGAGTCGCGATTCCCGACGTCGCCTTCTTCTGGAAGGCATTTAGCACGTAAACCGCTTCCCCAAACTGTGCCACATACACCGCACGATACGTCCCACCTGGATCGTCTGCACGCACCTGCTAAACCGTCTCGGCAAGGCCGTGCAACATCTTCGCGCTTTCATGCTTCTGCCCTATCTGCGCTTGATACAACGCAAAACCGAGCTTCTGCCGAACCGCGGGCGGAAAGCCCGCCAGCCGATCGAGCGAGTCACCAAGCCAAACAAACTTACGCGGTTGTTCCGGCTTTTCCGGCACTACATTCATTATATGCCAAAACTGGCATAAAGCGTTCTCGAGAACCGTAGGATACAAGGACGGCTTTGTTGAGTTATCGTACAGGCGCCAATCAACCGACTCCTAGCCTGAAAGCGGTTATACGTCAGGCGGGCTCCCCTGATAACGTCGGCCTGAAAGGGTACGCAAAGCACTCGCGCTGGAGGAAACATCATGTCGAGGGACGACGGGATCATCGGGGTATCGGATCACGGCGGCTGGGCCGTGCTGGTGACGGTCGCGGGCGACGGGACGCTCCTCGACCGTCGCCGCGTCGAACTGGTGGACGAGGACCTGCCGAAGATTCCGCACCACAGCGAAGGGCAGGCGCTTCCACTCCATGAGGCGGTGGCGCTAGTGGAGCGCGTGCGGGTGTCGGCGGAACGGCACGCGAAGCTCGGCCTGGACGCCGTCGCGATGACGGTGCCCGGGCGCATCCTCGGCGTCGCGCTTCGCCAGTGCCCAGGGCTGCCACCAACCATTGCCGAGCGGATCAAGGACTACCGGGCGCAAAACGTCGCCGACTGGGTGATGTACCGCAAGGCGCTAGCCGCTGCGGCCGAGGCGCGCGGTTGGGCCGTCCACTGGTACGACGCGAAGAAGGTGTTTGATGCAGCGAGCGAGGCGCTGCGCATCGAGGACCTCGATGCCCACTTCCTCCAGCTGAGGAGGTCCATCGGGTCGCCCTGGGGCAAGGATCACAAGGTCGCGATGGCAGCGGCGATCGTCGCGGCTAGGGCGCGCTAGAGGTAGGCAGCAGGCTCGACGGAAAAGCCCGGCAAAGTAACGCGTCTTGGAAGCGGATCGTGCCCGATAAGTCGCCTCTAGCATTTACTTGGCTCAGGGCGCACGGGGACCAGGCAATCACGCGACGCGGAGTCTGGCTACTGATCTCGATTTGGCCCTTCCCTTAACGGTGATTTCGATGTCGCGGCCGAGCACCAGTAAGAGCCGCATCAGACGCTCAATCGAGAAGCCGGACAGCTTCCCTTGTTTGAGCGCCGAAACCTTGGGCTGATCGATTCCGAGAATCGCCGCCGGATGGCTCTGCGTGAGCCGCCGCTGCTGGATCTCCGCGATAATCTTTGAGGCCAACTCGACTTTCGCCAGCAGGTCATCCGCATGTGGAAGGTTCAGGTCCGTAAAGACGTTCCCAGAACTTGGCGTGGATTCTCGATTTTGCATGCTCAGTCTCCTCACTGCCCGACCAGCTTATGCGCAAGTTGGAGCCGCTGCCGGATCAGATCCAATTCCCGTTGCGGAGTCGCGATTCCGGACGTTGCCTTCAGCATCTGTCGAACAGCGGGCGAAAAACCCGCCAGCCGATCGAGTGAGTCGACAAGCCAACTACGCGGTTGTTCCGGCTTTTCCGCACCAGATCGAGAACTGTAGCACCTACCTGGTTGAGCGCAGAGATCTTCGGCTGATCAACCCTCCAAGCTATCTGGTTTTCGGTCGAACATCTCTCTGATGCGGTTTTTGCTCCTGCTAGGATGTGATATCGAGATCATGGTCAAAGAAAAATCAAGGTTCCCGGTCAACGGCGCGACTGCGGGTGGCGTGAGGCCGGACGTGTTTGGACTCTGTAAGACTCCATTCCACGCCCGACGTAACCGACAGCGTTTGAGATCGCAAATTATGATCAAACAAAACGCAGGTCAAGAGATATTCGAAGTACTCTCCCTGCTGCCGAGCCTTAACGCGGGGTCCCGGCCTCTTGAGCTTTCTCCGCGGCGGCCGTGCTGGCCGTTAGTTCCGACTTTCTATACTTCGGCTCGCTCACGTATCCGTCCACTTGATTTTTGGTGATGCGGTTGACCACCAGCTCCAGCGGCTGAGGGCGGTCGGAAAGCGTGATCCATACTGGCTCATAGAGGTTGACGCTCTTCTTGTTGAGCTCAGCGTCATCCACAATCATGGCGAGATTGTAGGATTTGCGCTTAAAGTTCACTTTGCGCAGAGAGACGCTTACCGGGCCCACGCGTTGGAAACCCTTGGTTTTGTCCAGGTGAAATTCGTAGTAATTGCGTTCGCCGCGCTTCTGGAGCATCACCAGCTCGCCGTGCGTGCGGGCAATCGATCCGTTCAGTTCATCGCGTGTGGAGCTGAGCTTGCCGCTCAATTCATCGCGTGTGGAGCTGAGCTTTCCTTGCAAATCGGTTCGCGTCTTCTCCACCTCTTCCCGGGTACTGGCGAGTTGCTTCTCATGTTCAGAAAGTTGAGAGCGAACCTGGTTCCAGCGCGGATCCTCTACCGGCCGGTGGGCCACCAAGCGGTGCGCGGCAGCTTTATGCATTCTCTTGGTTGAAACGGCGCGCTGCGGCGTGACAGCCGCGTTGACGGAAACGGGTGTATGCTGCGGAACGGTGAGGGCGTTGAGTTTTTGCGAAACAGCTTGAAGCTGGCTCTGCAGCTCGCCCAGCGTCGTGCTCAAGACCTGACTATTGGCCGCGAGCTGCCGGGTTTGCTGGTGCTCTCTGACGGTGTAGAACACACTGGCGGCGGCAATCCCGCATAACGCTAGTATCAGCGCCAGCCAACCCCATTGTGCCGGCGTGAAGGAAATCCGATTGGATCTAATGTCTTCATTTTGCTCATCGTGGCTGTCCATTGTTATAAACCTCGCATTTAGACAAATCGGCTGTTCACGGGCAACTGAATTGCCAGTTTGCCTGTTCCGTAAACCACTGAAACGCCGTGGGACTTTTCGCCTGAAAGAATGACTAGTTAACCAGAGATATGGAAGAACTTACACGGTCCCTGGATTTCGAGCGGTGAGCGCCACGCTGAGGCGCCGCACTGCGCAAAACCTCGTTTTTGGATCCCGCGCCCTTGAATACGATCTACCGTCGTCATATGATGCTTCCGCAAATAGCAGATAGGGACGGTACACCAGAATGCTTCTTCGAACTCAACGGATCGCGGCCTTGGCAGGCCTTGTCTTCCTGTGCTGCTGTAAGAAAGGGCCCCCGCCGGACGCGGTCTGCAGCTATGAACCCTTACCCGCGACTGCTGAAGTGGCATCCGGGCAAGGAGCGGTTCAGGTGATGGCCGTCACCGACACTTACTTCCATGCCTTCGACAGTGCTGGAAAGCAGATCGGCTCGCACGCCGCCAATGGCATGCTGCCGCTACGACCGGGCGATTATCAAATCAAAGTGAACAACTCGGTGCACCCGATTTCGGTGCAATCGAAGAGCCTCGCCAAGTGCTCCACGGGCGCGGTGCAGGTGGCCGGCAAGACGGACGAATATTATTACGTGTTCGATGGCGCGGGCACGCAATTGGCCTCCGCCCACATCAACGCCGCCACCTCGCTGTTTCCGGCGATCTATCACATTCGGCTGAACAATACCGAGACCACCGCCAATGTGCAGGCCGGGTCAACCGCTGAGTTGAAGCCCGGCACGATCAACGTCGAAGCACCGACCGACGAGTACTACTACGTGTTCGATTCCGCCGCCAAGCAGCTTGCCAGCAGTCACGTCGCGAAAGCCACCGGTTTGTTTGCCGGCAATTACACATTGAAAATGAACAACAGCGAGACCAAGGCCGAAATTCGGGCGGGTGGAGACTCGAATATCCCGGTGGGCACGCTGGTCGCGCAGGGCTCAACCGACGAGTATTATTACGTTTTCAACAACGCCGGCACCCAGCTCGCGTCGGCTCATCTGGCGCGTCCTTTGGCACTGTTCCCCGGAACATTCACGGTCAAGATGAATAACAGCGCGATGTCATCTACTGTCGCGCCCGCCGCCACAACGGAAGTTATAACCGGCGCGATCGTGTTGCAGGGGAACACCGACGAGTACTACTACATCTTCGACCAGACGGGCACACAGTTGGGCTCCGCGCATCTGGGCAAGCCCTTATCGTTCGTCCCAGGCGAGTACTCGGCCAAGATGAACAACGTTCGGGTGCCGGTAAAAGCCGAGCCCGGCCGCACGAACGAATACCAGATGGGCGCCGTCACGGTGAAGGCTGGGGGGTCGGATTACTATTACGTGTTCGACTCGAACGGAACGCAGCTCGCTTCCGCTCAATTCAACCATCCGGTGGCGCTCCCGGCAGGCACGTACTCGGTCAAAGTGGGGAACAATGCGCGGCCCGCAACTGTGACAGCAGGGCAAGCTGCGGTGGTGAACTGGTGACTCCCTACGCCTTGGCTGGTTCGGCGCGCTCGAGCGGCGTGACTGGGTCCATGAAGAGCCAAAAAAAGCTGCCCATGAAATAAACCGCTGCCGAAACATAGAACGTCATGTCCCAGTTGTTATGGGTCCAGCGCAGAATGTAGGCGATGGCGATGGGGGACGCGCCGCCTCCCGCATTACCGAGCATGTTCATGGTGGCTGAAACAGTGCCCGCGTACTTACCGCCGACATCCATGCAGGCGCCCCAGGAGCCAGGCATCACCAGGTCATTTGCAAAACTGGCGAAGCCCATGGCCAGCATGGCCGCCACCGGGTTGGACAGGTGAACGGAAAGAACCAGTAGCCCGCTTGCGGCGGTGAAGCCCACACAGGCCATTAGTTTGCGCGTAAATGCGACACTGCCCGTCCGGCGCGCGATGGGACCGGAGACCATTCCGCAAACCAGAGAACCCAGACCGCCCAGGAACAAGGGCAACCCGGCCAGCGCCGCGCCCATACTGATCTCGAGATGGCGTGCTTCTTTGAGATAGGTGGGCAGCCAGGTGATATAGAAATACCAGCCGTACGATAGGCAGAAATACTGCGCGCACAAGAGCCAAACCGTCGGTGATCGCAGAATTTTTCCCCAGGGAACGTTGGAGTGGCCATGCGCGAGTTCATCGGAACCGCGCAGCAGAGCCAATTCCGCGGCGTTCATGTGCCGGTTGTCTTTCGGATTGTCGCGGTACCAGCGGTAAAAGAGAACCGCCCAGACAATGCCCACCGCGCCGAAGATCTCAAAGGCTCTGCGCCAGGACACCAACTGCAAGACCAGATAAACCAGATACGGGGTAAACGCACCGCCCCAGCGCGCGCTCAGCCACATGATGCCCTGCGCACGCGCGCGCTCTTCGTGTGGCAGCCAGGTAGTAAACGCCTTGGTGAGGTTCGGAAAACAGCCGGCTTCACCCGCTCCAAACAGCGCACGCGTCACAGTCAGGGAGGCCAGATTCCAGGCCCAGCCGGTGGCGGCTGTGAACACAGACCACCACAAGACAATCCGCATGAGCACGCGGCGCGGGCCCATCCAGTCGCCCAGGAATCCACCGGGGACTTCGAACAGCGCGTAGGCCCAGATAAATGCCGTAAAAGCGTAACTCATCTGAACAGGACTGAGCTTGAGATCGCGCACGATTGCCGGCGCAGCCTGCGAGATGCAGACCCGGTCGATGTAGGTGACAACCGCGAGCGCGACGGCGAACACAATCACTCCGTAGCGAACGTGCGTCGGTCGCTCTCCGGCATTCACACGGTCCGGGGCCTGCGTGGCCATAGTCCGCCATCAAAACATGCCGGGACGGGGATTGCAAGTGAAAGCAGGAGATCAGAGGCGATCAGATCAGGAGCATTTCGTCAAACAGCATCAGCATCACCCGCAACCTTTCTCCACGATGTCCTGCACTCTCAAGACCGTGCGTTTCTGGTCTGCTTCGGGAATCACCTGCGGCTGGCGAGCGACTTCTCGCCATCGAGCGCCCAGATCATGGACGGCTTGATCAGTTCGATAAGGGCCACAGGAAGACCGGGTACTCGGGACGGCCTTCTACGACGCGCTCTATTACGCGGTGACTGAAAAGCTGTCGAAAGCGGAAAGCGGGCGCTCATCGTGTTTAGCGACGGCGAGGACAATTCCAGCGCGCACCACATGATATGGATGCCGTCGAAGCTGCTCAGATCGGCGACACGCGAATCTTCTGCATGCGTTACACCGAGCGGAAACACGGCCGATTGACGGCCAGGAACAAGTGCGGAACTCGCATGATGGAGCGCATCGCGCGCAACACCGGCGGACCTGATTTTGACGCCGAACAAGGCGACATCCAAAAACAGTTCCGGCAGATCGGCGAGGACTTACGCTCGACCTACGAGCTGGCATATGTGTCCAGCAATCCCGTACGCGACGACTCATTCCGGAAGGTCCTCATACGGCTCAGGCGTCCGGGCTTCGTAGTGCGCTCGAAGACGGGCTACTTTGCGCGCTAGTGGCACGGCCTGTTCCATTCCCTCTCGTGCGCATGGCACCATGAACCCATGGACCTCCTGCTCAATCCCGTGGAAGTGCGCGTCCTCGGTTCGCTGATGGAGAAAGACGCCGCAACCCCGGACTACTACCCGCTGTCCCTCAACGCACTGCTGGCCGCATGCAACCAAAAGTCAAACCGCGAACCGGTAATGTTGCTCGATGAAAGCACGCTTCTGGCCGCGGTGGAGAGCCTCTGCATGAAGGGCCTGGCGCTCGACATCAGCGGCGGCGAGCATCGCGTGCATAAGTACGCACACCGGCTGGGCGAAGTCTTTAATTTTGACCGGCGCGAGCAGGCCGTGATGGGTGTGCTCATGCTGCGAGGACCACAGACCGTGGGCGAGCTGCGCGGGCGCACGGAGCGGCTCTACACCTTCGACGATCTCGCCAGTGTCGAAGCCACGCTCAACCATCTGGCGGAACGTACGCCGCCGTTGGTGACGAAGCTTGCGCGACGGCCTGGGGAGAAAGAATCGCGCTTCGCGCATCTCCTATCGGGAGTTCCGGAACCGCCGGAGCAATACGTTCCGGCATCATCATCGCACGTGGCGCCCTCACCCAGCGAAGAGCGCATCCTAAGGCTGGAGACCGAACTCGCGGACCTGCGCCGCCAGTTCGAAGAATTCCGCGGCAAATTTGAATAGCCCGTGGAATAGGCATTCCTGCCGGTCGTGAGCGGGCGTGGCAGCCATGCGCGACAAAAACCCCGCCGCGCCACGCCCGCTTGCATTCCGCGTATCCGACCGTCTACTCTGAATCTCAGCCCCCGGGAGGTGACCCGTGCAAGCCGTACTTCAACCTGCAACCGTCGTGCAGCAGTCTATCCACGGCCCGCAAATTTTCCCGCGCAATGTCGCAGTGGATACCTATCGCGGCTTTGTCATGCTGCTCATGATGGCCGAGGTTCTGCAGCTTTCGCGCGTAGCCGCGGCCTTTCCCGGAAATCCTTTCTGGCAAATTCTCGGGTGGAACCAGACGCACGTGGCGTGGGCCGGCTGCTCGCTGCATGACACCATTCAGCCGGGTTTTTCATTTCTGGTGGGCGTCGCGCTGCCCTATTCAATTGCCAGCCGCCTGGCGAAGGGCGCAACCTTCGGCAAATTGTTCGCGCATGCGCTGTGGCGTTCGCTGCTGCTGATCGCGCTGGGCGTCTTCTTGCGGTCGATGCACAGTACGCAGACCAACTACACCTTTGAAGACACGCTGTCGCAAATCGGGATGGGTTATCCGTTTTTGTTTCTGCTCGGGTTCCGCCCGCCGCGCTGGCAGTGGATCGCGCTGGCGGTGGTTCTTACCGGTTATTGGCTGGCATGGGCGCTATACCCGGTCCCGGGACCAAGCTTCAATTGGCAGGCCGTGGGAGTTCCGCCGGATTGGCATCACTACAGCGGGTTCGCCGCGCACTGGGACAAGAATTCGAATCTCGGCAATGCCTTCGACCAGTGGTTTCTGAATCTGTTACCGCGCATCAGGCCGTTCGTCGCGAATGGCGGTGGATATCTGACACTCAGCTTCATTCCCACGCTCGGTACCATGATTCTGGGATTCGTTGCGGGCCGATGGCTGCGTACCTATGCTCCCAAAATTCCGATGAAGCGGCTGCTGCTAGCGGGCGTGATCGGCGTTGCGGCCGGCGCATTATTACATTTCACCGGCATCTGCCCCGTGGTCAAGCGAATCTGGACACCGAGCTGGACCCTGTTCAGCGGCGGAGTCTGCTTCTTGTTCCTGGCGGCATTCAGTTGGATCGTGGACGTGAAAGGCTACAAGAAGTGGGCCTTCCCGCTGGTGGTGATCGGCATGAACTCCATTGCAGCCTACTTGATCGCGCACCTTTTCGAAAATTTCTTCGCGAGTTCGTTCCGCATCCACCTGGGCGAACATTTCTTCCAATTTCTGGGCACGGGCCTGGAGCCTCTGGTACGAGGCATGGCCGTGTTGCTGGCTTTCTGGATCATTCTTTTCTGGATGTATCGACGGAAATTATTCCTGAAGATCTGACACGGTACGGTCTCGCTCAGCACCTGACACCGGCCCCCACCCGCGAGCGATACTTGAGGACGTGCAGTTTCGGATGGTTGAGGAGAACCTGCGCCATTCCTTTCGTGTTCTGGCGTCGTCTCGAGGCTCGGGCGAGGTGCGTGAGATGCCCGGCGTCACCATCGCCTCGGCTGGTGTCGCATTTCAGATGTTCAATGCGGCCTTTCTCTCCACGCCAGTCACGGGCGACCGCGAACTGGACCAGCGCATCGCCATCGCCAAGATTCATTTCGGCGCGCGGCGGCTGGACTGGTCGTATTGGGTTTGCGAGAACTGGCTGGACAAGAAAGCGCGGCGTGCAGCTTCGGAGGTATTCCGCCGGCATGGCCTTTTCCAGGCCACCGAACTTCCGGGCATGCTGGCCGAGCGGGTGCTTCGGCCGGTGCGGGAACTTCCAAAGTTGCAGATACGGACCGTCTCGGATGATCAAACCTGGTCGGCGTTCTGCCAGATCGGAGCTGTTTGCTTCAACGTGCCGCTCGAGTGGTTTCAGGAAATCTTCCGGGAATCGAGTGTCTGGCAAAAAGGATTCAGCGGCTACGTCGGATATCTCGCCGGTGAGCCGGTATCCACCGCCGCCACGGTTGTGGACAACGACGCCGTGGGCGTCTACAACGTTGCCACGCTTCCGGGCCATCAGCGGCGCGGCTGCGGTGAAACGGTGATGCGGCATGCGCTCGAGCGCGCGCAACAAGAATCTGGAATCGAGCGCTCAGTGCTGCAATCGACCTCACAGGGATTTCGGTTGTATCAACAAATGGGGTACGCCGCTGTCACCAAGGTGGTGGTGTACACGTCCTAGAGTGGACCTATCTCTTTACCGCAGCGTGGACACCCCGACAACCCACAGCCTCCCCACCTCTCCAGTCTGCGTAGGTGAGTGCACTTCTGGAGCGAAAGCCGTCGGAACGGCCTTGGGCCCTGAGCACGCCTCCACCGTTTCCCGCCATCGCCATGAAGGTATTGGAAATCCTCCGGCCGTGAGATATGGATGTGCGCCAGGTGGTGCGCTGATCCAGTCGGATTCGGTTTTCTCAGCTGAAATGCTGCGCGTGGCCAATTCGGCCCTCTATGGGTTCTCGGGTGAGATCCGCAGCGTGCATCATGCCACGGTGACCCTGGGCTTGGACTTTGTCAAGGCGCTGGCCATCAGGGGGGTTGCGGACTTACATGAAATCAGTCATGAAGCTCCCCATTCTGCGCCGCTGCTGGTCGCACAGCATGGCGTGCGCGCTGCTCTCCCAGGAACTATTGATATGGCGCACAAATCGAACTGCTGACTATCGTTCGTCTGGGATGCTTGATGGCGCATGCGCTCGAATTCAGCGTGGTTCCAACCCGCAACACCTGGACAATAGAACAGATTCTCAGACGGTTGCCCGAAAATGACCGGCTACGTTTCCCGGCCGATTTGCCGGCGCTGAAAGCCAAAATCACCGAGCGCATGGAAGCGCTCAGCTAACTCAAATCCCGGCATTTCAAGATCGGCGGTTCAAGATCTGTGTGGTTACAGGTCTGTAACTGACAGCCGGCCCTCGGCGATCAGTTCAATGATGAGCTGAATCCCAGCCGAGAGCGGTTGGTCTCCCTGAAGCGGTTTCCATTTGGACGCGATCCGTTCGCGCGCAATCTCGAGCGGCGGGCTGGTGCGGAGCGGGCGCAGGAATTCGAGGGCGCGCACCGCAGCCAGGGCCTCGATCGCCAGTACGGCGCGTGTGTTTTGCACCACGCGTTTCAACTTCAGCGCACCGGTCATGCCCATACTTACGAAGTCTTCTTTGTTCCCGCTGGTGGTGATGGACCCGGCCGAGGCCGGCGTCGCCAGCACACGATTCTCGGCCACCAGCGCCGCCGCGGTGACTTGCGCCATCATGAGTCCGGATTCAAGACCCGGGTGCTGAGCAAGGAATGGAGGCAGATCTTCGTTCAAGGCCGGATTCACCAGCCGGTCAATGCGGCGCTCGGAAATGCCGGCCAGCGCCGTCAATGCAATCGCCAGATAATCAAGCTCCAGAGCCAGCGGCTCGCCGTGAAAATTCCCACCGGACAAGACTTCGTCATCGAGCACCAGCGGGTTGTCGGTGGCCGAGTTCAGCTCGATGGAAAATACGCGGCGCGCTTCGGCCAGCGTGTCGCGCACGGCGCCGTGCACCTGTGGAGCACAACGCAGGGAGTAGGCATCCTGAACGCGCCGGCACGTAATGTGGGATTCGCGGATCTCGCTCCGTTCGAGCAGGCTGAGCAGGTGCTGCGCGCTGGTGAGCTGGCCGGGATGCGGGCGCGTCCGATGCAAGCGCTCGTCGAAGGCTCGCGGTGTGCCGCGCAGAGCGTCCAGCGTCAGCGCACAAATCACTTCGGCGGAATCGACCAACGTTTCCGCGGACGCAAGTTCCAGGCAGCCTATGGCGAGCATGGCCTGCGTCCCGTTGACCAGCGAAATGCCCTCTTTCGAAGCCAGTTCGAGCGGCTCGATACCCGCACGCTCGAGAGCCCGGGCTCCAGGAAGCCGCACGCCATTCAGGTCGACCTCGCCTTCTCCGATTAATACCAGCGCCATGTGCGCCAGCGGCGCAAGATCTCCGCTCGCGCCGACACTTCCCTGCGACGGCACGATCGGTGTGACGCCCTGATCGAGCATCTGGCAGAGACGTTGCGCTACCACGGGGCGGATGCCCGAGAAACCCTTGGCCAGAACGTTGGCGCGGATCAACATCATGGCGCGCACTTCGTTACGAGCCAGAGGATCACCTGTGCCGGCGGCATGCGATCGCACCACGTTGCGCTGCAGTAGATCGAGATCGGCGGGCGGAACGCGCACATCAGCCAGCAAGCCGACGCCGGTGTTGACTCCGTAGACCGGCTGGTCTCCGGCGGCAAGCCGCTCCACCACTTCGCGCGAGCGCAACATTTTTTGCGTGGCTTCAGCAGAGAGAGATGACGTTTCGCGGCCGGCTGCCACGGAAAGAACCTGTTCGATCGTCAGGTGGTCGCCATCGAGTTCGACCATACAGGTTTGATGGTAACGCGTGGCACAAGTGCTAGGTTCCAGGTGTCAGGTCGCGAGTGTCAGGGGTCGCGAGTGTCACGTTCTGAACCGCGACCGACAAGGGAGCGGATGGCGGCACCAACACCCTAAAATCTAACACCTAAGAAGACCTGTTTACTCGATCGGAACCAGAACCGTGTTACTCTCGTGTCCCTGGATGCGACGGTCGTGCCCCATGGCAGCCCGTCAGCGATGCGGAAGCAGTGCGATCAGTCCTGCATGGCCCGCGCCGGCCCCGGCCCACTCCGCCCTGACCACTTTGTCGCCGAATACCAGGTGACGCAGTTGCCGTTGGCCCATGTTCTGTATGCAGGGGCCCGCTCGGATATGAAGACCTTCGCGGCATTCCTCAAGCCCGTGCGGGAGTTGACCGGCCAACCCGAGCAACTGACGCTGGTCTTCGATGCCGGGGCCTCGTCGCGACAGAATCTGGAAGGAGTGGAGCGATACGTGACGGCGGTTCGTCCATCCAATCACTTGGCTTTGCTTTCCGAAGCTGCCGATCATCTTGCCGAAGTGCAGCTGTCCAACGGCGCTACCGTTAACGCCTGGCGAACCCAGCGGACGATGGCTGGAAAGCAGCGGGACGTGGTGGTGGTTTTCAGCCCGCAACTGTATGAGGGACAACTGCGGGGACTGCGGCAAACCTTATCGCGCAGTTGGCGCGAGCTGGAAGAAATGCAACTGCATCCGCCAAAGAGTGTGGAGGCGGCCAAGCGGAACGTAGACAAGATCCGTCGCCACCAATACCTTCGTTCGTTGCTGCGCTACGAAATCACGCGCGACGGGCGAGGACCGGTACGCATCCGTCTCTGGAGCGACTGGCAGGAGTATCAGCGGCTGATCACGCGCTTTTTCGGACTGCGCATTCTGATTACGGATCGCGCCGAGTGGAGCACGGCGCAGATCATCGAAGCCTATCGCGGCCAATCGAAAGTGGAGCCGCGTTTCGCGATTTGAAAGATCCCCACATGCTCTCCACTCGACCACAATTTCACTGGACCGATCAGAAACTGCACGTGCATGCTTTCATGTGTGTGACGGCCTATCTGCTGGTCACGCTGCTGCACCTGCGAGCGAAACAGAAAACCACCTTTGCTGTCGGCCCTCGCCGGCTGTTGGCCGAGTTGGCCGAAGTCCGCTGTTGCCGTCTGATCGATATGACTGGTAACAAGGGCCGACCGCGCGTGCGCTGGCAGATCCAAGAGTTTGATCAGAACCGCAAGCCCATGGTGGAAGCTCTTCACGCGCTACCCGTCGTCGGCTGACCGCGTGGTATATACGGAATACCCGCGCTATCCTCCTCATCCTGGAAAGGATACCCCACCTTTCCTTTCGCGTCGTGGGAAACTCCCGCTAGAACCAGGACTGGCGCGCTTACGCGAACCTTGGAGCCGACCGGCAGATGGACCAGACAGGGCGAGAGGAAATCCTTCCCGTCGATGTCAAGTGCACCCCGGCGGCTCTTTGATCGAAGTCTGGCTGAGTGGATCGTACGTGGCGGTGAGCCTCAGCCCGGTGGCCACATCAGCTGCAGAGAGCGCGATGGTCTGTGATTGCGCTCCGCCGTTTGACCAGGCCTTGAAGACCCAACTCCTGCCGCTTTGATCGGTTGCTGCTGCGCCGATACCGTGTGCTTTTCACCCGCCGCCCAACTGAAGCTGGAGCTCGGCCAGTCGTCTCGCCCGTCGATGTTGAGTTTCAGCAGAGGAGGATTTGTCAGAAAAGTGACACGGCCTCCCGGAACGTATATAGCTGTCAGGGTGATCGGCGGAGTTGCAGCCGGAACGCTATACGTATGCCTGCTCGCCCCCCATCGCTCCACGAACTGAACACCCACACACGACCGTGCGTATCGAATTGCGGGCTGACGACGCCCAGCGTGTGCGTAGTTCCTAATCCCCACTCCATCCTCACTCCAGAATCGTCGTTTCCAACGACTGCGGTGTCGTCCGCTAGAACCTTCAAGCCGGGCGGGTTGGACGCAATCGTGATATTCGCCGCGCGCAGAAACTGCGCAAACACGGATAACCGTGGCGTTCAGCGTAAATGAATTCAGGTAGGCCTACGTCCCGTTTCCCAGACCTTGCAGCCAACCGGTGAAAACGAAGCCAGGGTTGGGCGCAGCGCGCAAGTTGACCGTGGAACCTGCACCCAGATAAACTTCGGCGTTTACACCTTAGGACGCATTGTTAACGTAGATGGTTCTCGGAGAGCCGCCGCAAGCTGAAAGATCGGCACTCGCGCAGGAAAAAAAGTTCAATGACATCGCGTGTTGCACCGTCACCTTGGCGCGGTAATAGGTGATGGCCGGGTCGGCTGTGATGGTGAGTTGATTGCCGCTGACCGAGGATGAACCCGTCGAATCCGTCCAGCCGTTGAAGTTGTACCGCGTCTTTTGCCGACGTCGGCTGCTGGCTCATCGGGATGGAAATCGTGTGCCTGCTGCCAGCGGGCCATAAGAACGAATTCGAGCTCGAATAAGTTTGCCCGTCGAACCGAGCGCCGGGCGGTTCGGTGGACACGTTCGTGCTGCTAACCGTCGTCGCGTCCCGCAGCGCCGCGGCAAACAAGGCGTTCAGGAACAATAAGAGAACAAGACAGGATTTAAGTCGTCGCATCGCCGAGATTCGCACCTATGTGAACTTTCGGCATTTCGCCTGAGAACACGAATCGATTGAACCACTTAGAACGGGCCGCGGAAAACCTTAGACTGATGGCAGGATTCGCTTCGGGACGTGAAATCGCTATAATGCGGGCGGAGGAAAATCCCATGGGCGTGCGCGTGCTGATTACCGGGTTGCTAGCCGCCGCTCTGATATTCGGCGCAGAGAAGAAGCCGCAGACGCGATCCACAGAGAATCAAGACGTGGAAATCACGGCTACGGTGTTCGCCGATCAGGAGTCGGTGCGGCAAGTGCTGGGTGCGGACCTGGGGGGCCACTATATCTTGGCGCAAGTCCAGGTAGCGCCCAAGGATGGGAAGAAAATCACCATCAGTCTGGATGATTTTCTGCTTCGCACGGAAAAAGACGGAGAACGGACTACGCCGTTTACTCCCAGCCAGATCGCCGGAAGGGGAGCGCTGGTGGTATCGGCCAGCGCCGGCCGCGGTGGATCTTACGGCGAACGGGGCGGTCCCACGTGGGGAGGTATGCCGCTAGGAATGCCGGGAGGCGCAATGATGGGCGGCGGCGGATCTGCATCGGGGATGGCTGACGCCACCACGAAGACCGGGGCCAAAGAAAAAGAAAATCCGCTACTGGGCGTTCTGAAGGAAAAAATTCTGCCGGAAAAAGAAACCCAGACTCCGGTCTCCGGGCTACTCTATTTTCCGATGGAGAAGCAGAAGGTCAAAGACCTGGAACTGGTCTATACGACGCCAGAAGGCAAGCTCTCCTTGCGCTTCAAGTAGACTGTCGCAACTGCCGGCCCATACCGCTGGCTCTCCTACAAAGTTAAGTACGATACCGAGTCCCTCGCCGTGGATTGGTGGACGGTAGGGAAACAATCCTCGGTAAGAAGTGCGTCGCGCCCTGGGTTCAGGCGAATGTTATCGCTTGAGACCAGCGGTCCAGTTGAGCACAACGGTGATCGGCGTTTCCGTTTCGAGCGGCTCGCCGAGGATGAACCGCTGGCCGTCGGCGGTCACGCCGTACTGATCTATAGTTGGGATTGCAGTCACTGGAGTCTAGTCTGGAACTGGAAGAGAACCTTCGGCGGGCCGGTTTCCAGTGTCGCGCCTGGCTTCGCGTCCATGGCCATCAGTTTTCCGTCCAGGCCTAGCTAGTGCTTAATTGCGTAAATTAACAATTGTATTTTGAAGCTGGCTGCCCTTCACTTCGCGCTTCCGCCAGCGGAATGGTTTGGCGCGCTCGTTGTGCCTCCGGAAGAAGGCTTCAATAGCTTCGCACAGTTGTTCTTTGCTCTTGAAGCTTCCCCCGTTAAGTGTTTTGCGTTGCAGCAGGCTGAACACGATTTCAATCTGGTTCAGCCAACTGGCCGAAGTCGGCGTGAAGTGAAACCGGACTCGCCCCTCAAACTTCACCAGCCAGTCGTCGTTTCCTTTATGAGGGGAATAGTTGTCCAGGATGACGTGGATCTCCTTGTCCTGCGGTTGATCGGCCAGCACGCTCTCCATAAAGCCACGAAAGTCCTCACGCTTCTTGAATTCGGTGAACTTCATGTGAACCTTGCCGGTGTCGACTTCCAGAGCAGCGAACAGATTGAGCGTCCCGTGCCGCTGGTAAGTGCTTTTCAGAGCCCGCACTACTTTACCGCTGTCGGTTTCCACATAACCGGAGGC
>QHXW01000258.1 GCA_003223115.1 Acidobacteriota bacterium | reverse complement strand
TCCTCGACCTGCAAGCCGCGGATCAAACCACGCTCGCGCCCGTCGTGCCGCAGCTTGTGCCCACCGGCCTCGCCATCGAGCTGCCGCCGGCCTATGAGCAATTTCGCCCACGTAGCGGCCTCGAGCTTAAGCATGCTATTACCCTGCCCAACAGTCCGGCCACGATCGATCCTGGGTATCGCGGTGAAATTCGCGTGATCCTGCTGAACCTCGGCAAGGAAGATTACGTGGTCCAACGTGGCGACCGCATCGCCCAATAGTGATCGCGCGCTACGAATCCGTCGAATGGGAAGAAGGAGAACTGGGCGATTCCGCGCGCGGCACCGGCGGTTTCGGATCGTCAGGAAGTTAGCGAAGTGGCGGCTACTTGATCGACACTGTGACGCCTGGCTGGCTCGCCACGCCGCCAATCGTCACTCCGAGAGGAGCATTACCCGAAGCGGCGCCGGCGGGCACAACTGCGTTGACCTGGACTACTCCGAGAACCAGCGTCGGCGGTGCTCCCTTGAATTGAACCTTCGCGTCGACGCCACCGATACGAACGGTCACTGGCGCAGCGAGGTTCCGCAACGGATTGGCGGAAGCGATCTCGCCATCCTTGCCTGGCTTATCGAGAACGCCGCCGCCCGTCATGAAGATCTGCACCACCGAGCCGTGAACTGCGGGGCGAACGGGTCCGTTGGTCGAGTAGTCCTGGTTCAGGATCGCGCCCTGTCCGGTGCCCGACTGGTTCAAGGTAAACACCGCGGGCTTCGTGGCGACCACCGGCAGTGTGACGGGGCTCGAGAGCACGCCGTTGAACTCGAACTGCACTTTGACGTTTTGTTTTCCTGCGATGGAAAACGGTGCGATTGCGCTTACCTGCCCGGCGAGAGTATAGATCATCGGACCAGGTACGCCGTCAAACAGAACCCGTGTCGGGCCGAGCTTGGTGGCCACCAAGCCGTTCGAATCGAGCACAAGCTTGATGACGCTGGCGGGGCCCAGATTAAACCCAAAGCCGGTAACGATTTCTCCGGGCGAGATACCGCCGCCCTGATAGCTCGCCGCGCTTACCACGCCGTTAGACGGGACGTCGGGCAGTGTCGGGTCGAAGGCCGTCACATCGTAAGAAACGTTCTGCGCAACGCCGTTGACCACGACGTTGCTTATCGTGACATGCGTGGCGACCTCAGCGGCGCGCGGATCGATAGATGCCGTTCGAGGAGAGCCCGGCTCGGCCGTTGGGCCAGTGCTGGCTGGCACCACCCACACGATTGTGTTTTCTCCAAAACCCTGCTGTGCCGGCTGCAGCTGGACCGGCACATTACTGCCGTTCCGCGTCATGGCGACGGTTGTGCCCGTGAAATCGGCATCGTGGTAGGAGAACGACCAGCGATCAAATACCAAGCCCTGCGGCACGTAGCCCGGCGGTGGACAGGTCACGTATTCCTGCCGGGTCGCCGGACGCGGTCCGAAAACCTCCGCCTCGTTGATGACCCAGAGATCATTCGCGCCGAATAGATTGGCCTTGCCCGCCGGGATGTCGCCCGTGCCCATGTGAGTGGTTTGTGGATATAAGACCCAGCGCCGGTGACCGACGACGGCGTTGTTATCGCCCTTGTCTTCGATATAACCTTCGACGCATCCGGGACGTTTGGGGAGCGACGTATCCAGACAGATGTTCGAGTGTGACGCCGCATCGGCGCCTTCCGCCGAATAATCAATCCATGTGGTTGGAGGAGTGTGAGAAAGCTGCTGGTTAGCGGCGAACATCAAGGCCCCTAACTGCGCTTTGTGGCTCAAATCGAGGTCAAGGGTAATGATTGGCGGCACTCCGGCCATCGAGCGGAAGAAGTTGACCAGTGAGATCACGGCGTTCTTGTAATCCGCCGACGTGTCGCCAGCTTTACCCGCTGCAACGTCGCCCGTAAAGCTCATCGGAAAGTTTTGCAGTGGCTGGTAGCTCGTCTGATAAAGCTGAATAACAGCCTCACGACTTGTGGTGTCGATCCAACCAGGAACAATCGCTGCAGGCGCCGACAAGCGCGGCGACGCCGATGGTTGTCGTTCCACCCGTGGCGCCGGGCCAAGCTGCGGGCCTTAAGCCCAGAGGGGCAAGGCCAGCAAGGCTGCCCAACAAAGGCTCTGGCTGGAACCACGTCGCCACAAAGAAACTCTCTCGGCGGGCACCACATCCGCTCCTCGAAGCTCGCACGATTCTAACGCAACAATGGGGGTAGTGGTTTGTCTACAATCGATAGGGGCCAGGAGGGCAAGAACGGAGATCCTGGCGTAAAACCATGACTCCAGAAACTTGCGCACGCAGACTCTTTCTGGTCTCAGTGGCCGCGTGCTCTTCGCGTTTGATGATGGCGGGGCAGCAGACGCCCCAGTCTTATGTTCCGAAACAGAGCGACCGGCCGGAGGCGATGGAAAGTGATGAAGCCGGTTTCCTGAACATTTTCGACGGCAAGACGCTCGACGGGTGGGAGGGAGATCCGAAATACTGGCGTGTTTTGGACGAACCATGACGGGCGAGATCACGCCCGAGACGATCATCAAAAGCAACACCTTCATCATCTGGCGGGGCGGCGCGCCCGAGGATTTCGAACTGAAGGTGGATTACCGGATCACGGCGGGGGGCAACAGCGGGATTAATTATCGCAGTGCCGTGGTTCCGGACAACATGACGCCGGCGAACAAGTTTGCCATGCGCGGCTATCAGTGCGACATCGACGGCCAGAACATGTATCGGCTCAAAAAACTGCTCTAAGAAGACAGAAGTCAAGAGACTCCTGACTCCTGTTTACTACTCCCAGCGAAAAACTTTCGCTGAAAGCGCCGTGCAAATCACAAATACGAGGGTCAGCGCCGCGACGTCGCCCCTGTGCGCCCACCACGCTTCACCTTTCAAGATGCCCTGGAGAAGGGACACCGCATAGGTCAGCGGCAGCACGCGCGCTAAAGCTTGCAATGCGGGTGGCAACGATGGCAACGGCACAAACAATCCGCTGAGAGCGATCATCGGATACAGGATGGCCGCTCCGATCGGCTGCGCGAAACGCGCCGTAGGCACGATGCTCGCGATCACAAAACCGATCGACAGGATGCTCCACGTGCTGATGAGCAGCGCCATCGTAAACCCGAATATGGGAACGTCCATGTTGATCGGGTAGTAGCGCTTGCCCGCCAGCACAGACAAGGCCATGGTGACCGCCGTGAGCACCAGTTTGACCAATACGTGTGCGGTGAGAATGGTCTGCGGGCGCAACGGTGTGGCCCTGAGGCGTTTGAGGATGCCGCCCTCCCGGTAAATTGAGACGATCGTGACCAGCGACAACACCCCGCTGAGTGCAATGAGCACTGACACGAAAACCGGCAGCCCGACGCGCACGAATTCTGAGGTAGCGATGGAGCGTGACGGAAGCCGGCCACCCATGAATCGGCCCACCACCACGAATACCAGGACGGGAAGGATGATGGATCCGAATGCCCCGAGCGGCTCGCGGAGGAAGATCTTGATCTCGAGCCAAGTCAATTTCCAGAGTCCATGCAGCATAGCTTTGTCTCTTCTAATCGCGAATCGAATGGCCGGTCAGCTTCAGAAAGACGTCCTCCAGGTTGGGCAGCATGGTGCGGAAGTCGGTGACCCGTATCCGGTTCTCGGACAGACATTGGATAACCTCGCTCACGAATTCCTCGCCCAGCCCCCGAATCGTGAACTGTGAGCCTTGGCGCACCACGGTTTCCACCTGTGGGATGGCGCGGAAGCGTTCTTCGGCGAGCGCATTGGCGGTGGCCAGTACGACTGTTCTCGCGGGGCAGTGCCGCCCAACTAGTTCCTCCGGCCTGCCCATGTCGATGATCTTTCCGTGCTCGATGATGGCCACGCGGTCGCACAACCGTTCGGCCTCCTCCATCAGATGAGTGATCATAAAGACGGTTTTGCCACGGTCGCGGATGCCGCGCACCAGGTCCCAGATCGCCCGCCGCGACTGCGGGTCGAGCCCGGTGGTCAGCTCATCCAGAAATACCACTTCCGGATCGTTGATCAACGCCAGAGCGATGAACAGCCGCTGTTTCTGTCCACCCGAGAGCGTCATGAACCACGCATTCCGGCTGTCGGCAAGGCCCAGTTGTTCGAGTAGCCTGGCGGCATCCACCGATTTCGAGTAGAGCGAGGCCCAGAGATCCACAGCCTCCCACACCTTAATTCTCTTCTGGAGTTGCGCCTGTTGGAGTTGCACGCCAATCCGATTCTGCACCTGATACACGTCGCGAAACGGATTGAGGCCAAGGATCGAGATATCGCCCCGGTCTGGCCGGCGTACTCCTTCGACGCACTCCATTGTGGTTGTCTTCCCTGCGCCGTTTGGACCGATCAAGCCAAAGACTTCGCCTTCGCTGACTTCAAACGAAACTTCGGAGACGGCCACGGTAGTCCCGTAGGTCTTGCGAATGCCTGAAACTTGGATAACTGAACGAGGAGTCCCGGAGACGCCCATTCGATGCCCGCTGGCCCTTGCCGCGAGGCCGGACTCCTTTCGATTTAGGTACTAAAGAGAATATCAGAGCGTGGAACCTGGCTTGCGAGGAGACAGGAGAAATCGGCACGCTACAATGAAAGGAATGCGGCTGGTGCATTCGATCTTGATTGCGGCGTTTGCTCTTACGTGTCTGGCGGATACGCCGAAGGGTCCCGATTCATCCGTGGCGACGGTGCATGGAAAGCTCATACAGCGGCCGGACCAAAAACCGGCGCTCGAGACCGCGGACCACAAGTTGATCGTCGTCGAAGGCGACGGCTCGACCGAGCACGTGTTGCACGATAAGCGGCTGACGGGAGTGGAACTGGAAGTCAAAGGGCATTTCACGGCGCCCGATCATTTCACGGCCGATCCATTCCACACCCGCGCGCTGCATGTCTTGAAGGACGGTAAGCGTCTTGCCGTTACGTATTGGTGCGACGTATGTTCCATACGCACTTACGAGCCGGGGCCCTGCTGGTGCTGCCAGCGAGAGACCGCGCTCGATCTACGCGAATCCGGCAAAGAATGAAACGGTTCGCCTGGGTGCTGCTGGCGCCTCTCATGACACAAGCCGCCAATTACTCAGCCAAGAAGAGCGCCGTAGAAGGTATTGAAGTGATCGAGCTAGCTGACCGCGCGCACGCGGCCGAGGTCTCGATTGTGCCCTCAATCGGGAATCTAGCTTACGAATTCAAGGTTCACGGGAAGAACGCGCTCTGGTTTCCGTTTCGCAGCCTGGCTGAATTCAAGGCGAAGCCCGCGCTCTGCGGCGTGCCGTTTCTGGCACCGTGGGCGAACCGGCTGGACCAGGACGCCTTCTATGCCAACGGAAAAAAGTATTTACTGAACCCGGACCTCGGTAATCTGCGGCGCGATCAGAACGGCAAACCGATCCACGGCCTGCTGATGTTTTCGCCGCACTGGAAGGTGACGAAGCTCGACGCCGACGATGGTTCGGCTCGCGTGACCAGTCGCCTGGAATTCTGGCGTTACCCGGACCTGATGGCGCAATTTCCGTTCGCCCACAACATGGAGATGACGTACCGGTTGGCGAACGGCGCGCTCGAGGTCGAGACCGTTCTGGAAAATCAGGCGAGCGAGCCCATGCCAGTGGCTGACGGATTTCATCCGTATTTTCAAGTGCCGGACATCCCGCGGGATCAGTGCAAAGTACACGTCGCGGCGCGCGAGCATTTGGAGCTTTCACCTGAATTAGTGCCGACTGGCGAGCGTAAACCAGTGAATTTTCCAGAACCGGTTTCACTCGCGACCACGAAACTCGACGACGTTTTCAGTAATCTGGTGCGCGGTTCAGACGGCCGGTCAACTTTCTGGGTGAAAGGAAACGGCAAGCGCATTTCGGTAATCTACGGGCCGAAGTATACCGTGGCCATCATCTATGCACCGCCGGGCCAGAATTTCATCTGTTTTGAGCCGATGTCGGCGATTACGAATGCGTTCAATCTGTCGCACCGGGGAATCTACAAAGAGCTGCAGAGTGTTCCGCCTGGCGGAACGTGGCGCGAAAGTTTCTGGATCGAGACGAGCGGGTTTTAGTTAGCGCGGCTGGCGCGTACGTGGCTTGGCGCGAAGGAAGTTTGCGCCGGTCCGAAAGTTGCATACCAAGCTGCAAGAGGGGCCGACCTCGCCGCGTACCGAGTCTAGCCTCAACCATCGCCAGATAGAAGCCTGTCGATCGCGCGCGACACGCGATTCAAAGTGATTTTCTTTCAATTGGTTGGCTCGTGATCTTCATTTTCCCCGCTGGTGATTCCGCGGGTGCCGATCCAAGCGCATTAGCCTTGCATTAGCCTTGGCGTTCTAGTGTGGCTGAAGGCAGCGGGTTTCTTCCTGGCACTGGGATTGCAGCCGGGCAGACGGCGATCGTCCGGAGGCAGGTTTCAAGCGGAAGGCCGGTATGCCGAAGCAGAGACCGCCATCCGGAGTGCGCTGGAGAAGGCCGAGACCTCGGCGAAGCCTTTGCAGGTGGCCAGAAGCCTCAACGAGCTGGGGATGCTGCTGCAAATTCGAGGCGATTTTCTCCACGCAGAAGAACTGTACCGGCGGGCTATTGCCATTTGGGAAACCTCACCGGAACAACAATTGAACCTCGCTGCGGTTCTGAACAATCTCGCGAACGTCTACGGCGCGGAGGCTCAATATGACAAGGCTGAGCCGCTGTGCCGGCGGGCACTGGAAATCCAAATGCGTATCTCAGGACCGGAGAGCCGCGGAGTGGCGGATACGCTGAGCAATTTGGGCTCTCTCCAATATGTACGAGGTCACTACGCGGAAGCGGAGTCGACATTTCGGAAAGTGCTGGTGATTTGGGGGAGGCTACTGAGTCCTGAAGATCCGCGCTTGGCCGAGACGCTGTGTAGCCTTGGCCGCGTGTGCATCGCGGTGGGTCGCTACTCGGAAGCAGAACGCCTCTACCAGCGCGTTCTTTCGATTCGCGAGAGGGTTTTGGGAAGCGAGCACCACCCCGAGACCGCCAGGATCTGGAGCCAAATGGCCAAGCTATATCTTTTCGAAAAACAATACGGCAAGGCAGCGGCTTGTGGCCAAAGTGATTCGCATCTGGGAGGCGGCACTCGGACCCGATCACCCTGAAATGGCCGTGGCCCTCACCAATCTTGCCTGGGC
>QHXW01000255.1 GCA_003223115.1 Acidobacteriota bacterium | reverse complement strand
AAGCCTGCCAACCACGGTCAGTCGATACCCTTTGAGTATTTTGCGTTCGCGGCAATTCGGTCGTTGGATATCCCGCAATTGCTGTCCGGTACCAAGTGTAAGACCTTCCTGATTGATCCCGTTGACAGACGGAGCGCTCGCGCAGCGGAATCAGAAGGAGTACGGCTGATGAGCGTCGAGCGGTTTGTGAATGCGGGTTGGTAGGCGTTGAGTACCCGCTGATAGATCTCGAAACACGCCTTGTGCTTTGGGGATGTGCCGGGTAATGAACGTCGTGCGCTCAACTTGAGGCTTGTCGATACCGATGCGCAGAACGCTATCAACGCCGTCCTGGGATCGTCGCGCGAGTACGAAATCTCGGTATCGCACAACGTGATCCTAATCCGCGACAAGCGAGTGCGGCCACCGGAGTATTTGGCTTTGAGATTGCCGCGTTTCCGGATTCCTCGTTCGCCACTCGTGTGGGCTAACCTGAACCTCTGGATGAGCGTAGAGATGTCGTAGTGTCCGAAAACTCGATCTGTTGAATTTAATGATGGTTGCGAGATGACCGGGTTGTCTAGAGCCCCGTCCTGAATCCGACGTAACACACGTTACATTGCCCGTAAAATCGCCTCTTAACCTTAACCTAACGTCATACCGACAACCCGGCGAAAACCTGTGTTTTCAGTGCAATCGAGTTTTTGGATACTACGCGATTACGGCTCCATCCGTCGAACTGTTAAGCGGCGCTTTGATGCCGTACCCGCACCTTGACTTCGATTCGAGCGCCGAGGCGGTTCAGAATTGACATAAGACGGTCCAGGGTGAACCGTCCTAGGTCCGCATTCCGGATACGGGAGAAGTCGGCTGCCGCAATGCCGGTACGGCCATGCGCCGCGCGCACGGTCAGGCGCTCCCGGTCGAGCGCCTTGATGATTTCGGCGGCCAGGATTGCCTTGAACTGCTCGGCATCAGCGTTCTTGTGCCCGAGGTCACGGAACACGTTGCCGCTGCCGCGCACAACGTCGAGCTTTTCGCGTTTCATTTCAGCATCTCCTTCAGTCTCTTTAAACGGTCATTTATAAGGTCAATCTCGTGTTGGGGCGTCTTGATCCCCCTGGTCGATTTCTTCTGGAACGCATGCACGACCCAGATTTCCTCCGCGAGCTGCACGGCATAGACGACGCGGAAAGCATCGCCTTTGAACGGCAGCGCAATCTCGAACACGCCCGACCCCAAGCCGTGCATCGGCTTCGCAATGTCTGCCTTGCCGCCTTCAGCAGCGATCGTCAAGGCCGTAAGACAGATGGTCCGGGTACCTTCAGGGAACTTCCCGAATTCGTTCAGCGCGGCCTTCAGCCAGGAAACGGGACGCGTCTTGCGGGCTTCCGCCATCCCTATTCAGTACCGTCCATCTCATTCATGTTGTCATATCTGACAACGGCCTGCAACTGCCATTCTTTTCGCAAAGTCACTCGGGCGAATCCGTCCTAGCTAGAGCACTTGGCAATGTCGAATCTGTCGCCAAAGACACCCCGTAGTATCCAAAAACTCGATTGCACTGAAAACACAGGTTTTCGCCGGGTTGTTGGTATGTAGGTTGACAGAATTACTGAAAATTCTTTGCCACAGTTCTTGAAAAAACTCGCCACGATTAGTGAAAAGATCCTACATGGCGTGATGCTGCGGCGTGGGCAGCGACAGGACCGGCCCCTGTCCTACCGCTTCTTCCTTCGCTGGCGGGTTTTTCTGAACCGCGCATAAAGGGTTACTTCTTCGAGGTTCTCGTCGTCCAGGTCCGCTGTAGCGCTCAGAAGGGCGTTCGTTCGAGGTTTAGGTTCCGGCTGGGGGAAGAAGGCGGTGATCGGAGTTCCAAAGAACCGAGCCAGCTTCTCCAGATCGGAAATGGAGGGTTTGTATGTGGCTGTCTCCCAGCGGGAGACCGTGTTGGCGGTGGTTTCCACCGCCTGCGCCAAGTCCTCCTGGCTGATGCCTTGTCCCCTGAGCGTCGACCTCAGCTCGCGAATCTGTTTCCCGATCTGTTCATAGATGTCGGGCATGCGGTTGGGGGTCTCGTCCTTTAGAAGGATATCATAATCCTTTTGGTGTTGACATCAAATTGAGGCTGGGATAGACTTCCTGATAAAGGAATATGCAGATCCTCTATAAGGATTGCCCGAGGCAGGGAAAAATGCAAGCGTTTTGCGCATACCTGGAGGATTGATGAACGAACTGATTGAAGGGCCTCGCCGCAGCAAGCTGACTTTTGTCGCTTCATGCGACCCCACGGCGCGCGTCGAAGTTGGTCAGTTGCTGCGAGTGCGCGAGCCGGTGAGCCGATCAAAGTCTGGTGTGCAGGGCAAGGTCTCCGATGGGCAGTCTATTGCAGCTGATGATTATGAGCCCGGCAAAAACTTCAAGGCTTTGGGTCAGGTGTGGTGGGATGAGTTGCAATTACGGTTTTTCGACTGTCCGCATCTGGTAAGACATCGCTGAAAGGCCCGTAAATAAAGGCTTCCGAATAAAACAAATTGCCTTTATCCTGTTTGGATGACCGTAGTTGCAACACATCCATCGCCGGTGAACTGGAGGTTGTTCACGGCACCCCTCCTGTCGAAGAAGAATGGATCACTGCGCCAAAAGGCACATCGCTACTCCGAGCTCCCGGCATACCCGCGCGCGCGGTCCCCATGTCATAAGCAATGGTAATGTAAATTTACTAAACGATAATCAAAATTTATCGAAGTGCAACTTCGAAGCGCTTCAGCTAGTCTCAAACAGTTGAAGGGATAGGAGACAGAATTATACGGCGTCCCTGCTCCGCCGATTTCGCGACGGGACGAGGATGGCTTCTCCAGTTACTTAGCATGCCCTTGTCGATAGACTACAGAAGTTCAGTTTCCTTCCTTTCTGCTATCCAAGCTACGAGGCTTTGACTTTTGCCCCGGTGGATCTACCTCCCACTGAGCACGCCAGCCTTAGCTGGACGTGCGGTTCCCAGACTCTTCCTTCTTCGCCCTTGACACCTCGGGTGATCTCCCGATTCACTCAAACGAAAGACAGCAGCACAATAAGTTCGGGAACTCACCTCGACAGGAGGTCAATTGGGAGCTGTGGCAACGCGTGCATTGCGGTTTCACCACCCTTCCCCACAAGAAGATCTATGAATCTGTCGGACCAAGCCATAACTGAATTGCGCGCGCGGGGTTGGACGTGGGAGGGCGAGGTTCTGAAGAGTCCTTCGGGAAAAAAGGTCGAACATCCGACCGAGTCGGAACTTTTCAGATTGCGGAGGGGGGAGAGCATACATATCGTGCTCGCCGAAAGGGAAAACGACAAAACTAGGCAGACGGCTGGGTGACCTGTTAATTCTACATGAAAGGCTTGGACACTTGCTTGGAGCATCGGATTCACTTGGCGGGTTCTCACTGCCTGCCGGGTCACGATGTTCTGGCAAGACAGCCGTCGTCGCCAGAGATCGGCACGCGCCTGCGTCGTGGACATGAACGGAACCGGCACACTGGTGAAGTCTGGGACGTCCATCGATCCCGGTACTTTCGTCTCCATTCGATTTCGAGAGCTCGGGTTGATGGGGAGTGCAGTTGTGCGTCATTGCGACACCAGGATGCTGAGCTACAGAATCGGTTTGCAGTTCTCCGGCCCCTTGACGTATCGCTTCTGAGCTGATGGATTCGAATTTTCAATTCCGGAAGATGTGGGAGTTCATATGCCCGCCCCAAGGTGTGCCATTCTGTCCCGCCGAATGGGGGTGCCGGGTTCAATCGCCGACGCCCGACCAGCCTATTCATTCGGATAACCCAAGACAAAAGTGGATCAGGTTCCCGCGTTTTTTCACAATTGACGCCATTGCAACCAAGCATCTTCGGTTTCAATGGGGTACCGGTGAACCACCGTCGGTCGTGGCTCTCCATTGGGGGCTCAAATCAGCGGGTCACGACTGGTAAGGCAATTGCTCCGAAATAGTATCGAAAGAACTAAAGGTATGAAAACCCATGTGAACCTGGATGCATCGTTGTGCGGTGATGTATCGTTTTGCGGTTGGGGCGGCAACGGATCACCGGCCGCGGGGTTCAATAAGTAATGGGGCAACTTTGAGGAGATTGGTCTATGATGGACGCGCTGCTCAACACTTTATTCGGATGTACCCACAACAAAATTACGTTCCCAATCACGCCGGCACGGAATTTGAGATTCGCGAATGCCGGCACTCATCGGCATGGAACCTATGTGGTGTGTCTCGAGTGTGGCCGGGAATTCCTGTACGATTGGAAGGAAATGCGTATGGGCGAACCGGTACGCATCCGGCCGTATGCAGCAGCCCCAGCCGAATCATTCTCGCCGGCGAACCAGGAAGTTCGCACCGCGAGCTCGGCGACGACGTGAACGCTGCCTTCGCATTGAGCAACGTCGGGCCGTGTCACTCCGAGGCGTACTCTTCAGCTGATGCTTACAACATAGGCTCGGGGACCATCGGCGTCATACCAGGAGACGAAGCGCACGCGAAGAGTGTCTCGAATGGTGGGTAGGCGCTGCAACTCGACAACAATTCTGCGGAAGCCCACGCTGCATTGGCCATCTGGACCAAGACAAACGGAAAGCCGGCACGTGATGTGCCACGCAAGCTGGCAGTCGACGTACGCAGCAGTATCGCTTGCCCAGCAGAGTTCGCCGAGTATCACCGGATCATCGCAGAGATCGATTATCACGGAATGGAAGCGGTACTCAAACCAGCGGATGAAGGTGTCGAAGTCCCGATCGACCGGCCAGGCTGAAGGAACGCAGTACCAGCCATCAAGTTGTTCTTCAAAGATCTCGCTGCAGAACTCTTTCAGATCCGCGCGCGCCTCTTCTTCGGTAGCGTACTCCGGAAGCAAGTA
>QHXW01000010.1 GCA_003223115.1 Acidobacteriota bacterium | reverse complement strand
GGCCAATATAGTTCCAGATGCCAAGACTGCCGTGATGCCAACAAAGGTCCCCACATCCGTCGGTGTTACGCCGTATAGCAGACTCGCAATAAGATGCGTGTAGGCTAAGGAGGCGCCCAGGCCCACTACGAGACCAGCGACTGCCGGGATCATGCTTTGACGGAGTATCATTCGCAAAACGTTCGCCGGTTGAGCACCCAACGCCATGCGGATGCCGATTTCCCCCGTGCGCTGCTCAACCGAATATGAAACGACGGCATAGATCCCTACGATCGCCAGAAGAAGCGCGGCGCCAGCGAAGCCGGTCATGATGGTTAGAAGGAGACGGCGTTGTGCGAGCGAGCGGGCGAGTACGTCAGTCATGGTGCGCAAGTTCGATACCGGCTGCCGGCGATCAACCTCCCGCACAGCGCCTCGTATCAGGGGCATCAAAGGGGTGGCAGTGCGCCTGCCACGCACAACCAGCGTCATGGGGCGGATGAGCCTTGCCATGGTTTGGCGTGGGACCTCCACGTAAGGGGCGTAGATCATCGGCTGCGGTACCGTTTCCAGACCCCAATGCCGTACGTTCTTCACAACACCTACAATCGTGAACCGTAATCGTCCACCTAAGGCCGAGAGCTGTTGGCCTATAGCGTCTGCATTCGCGAACCATCTCTGTGCACACGCCTCGTTGATAATCGCTGCCCCGACCGTGGTTTCATCGTCCGCGTCCGCAAAGTATCTTCCCTCCCGCAACGGAATACCCATCGCCTGAAAATATCCTGCGCTGACCAAGGGCATCGTAACAGCCGGCGGAATATTGAAACCCGCAGACCCCGAGCGGCCCACGATATTGAACCCTGGCCCGTCGCGGTCGAGACCGCCAAGCGGAAGAATTGTTACTACGCCTGCTGCTTCTACCTCAGGCCTCGCCCTCAAGTTGTGCAGAACACGCTGGAAGAATGTGACCATCGTTAGTCCATCGAGATATTTGTTTTCCCGCAAATCTATCTGCGCCGTCATTACACGCCCAGGCTCAAAGCCGGGATCGACTGCCAAGAGGTTCAGGAAACTTCGGACCAGGAGACCGGCACCAACGAGCAACACGAAAGCGAGCGCAATCTCCACACCAACTAACCATTGGCGAACAGCACGTCCCTCACGTCCACCACCACTACTGCGACTCTGCTTGACGGTCGTATTTAAGTCCATGCGAAGCGTGGTGAAAAGGGGAACCAACCCAAAAACGACACCTGTGCAGAGGGATAACAAGAAACAAAAGATGGCGGCTTGCCAGCTGACAACGACGTGGTCGATACGCAACAGGCCGGCGGGATAGCCGTAAAGGCAGAAGTTTAGAGCCCATATAGCCGAAGTCAGACCTATCGCTCCTGCCGCGAGTGCATATAACGAGTATTCAGTTATCAGCTGTTGCGCGAGCCGGACACGCCCAGCGCCGAGAGAGGCCCGAATAGAGAATTCCGCCTTGCGAGCCGCGGCACGAGAAAGCTGGAGGTTGGCGACATTGGCGCACGCGGTCATGAGCAACAGGCCCACCGCGCCGAACAGAATGAGCAGCGGAGTTCGCACGTCTTGCACAACCTCGTCCGCAACCCGAGTGAGAGAGAGCACAAGACCACGGGGTGAGTCGCTACGCTCTCGCCCGATTTGCTGGGCGACGATATCCATCTGCACCTGCACTTGGCTGAGGGAGAGTCCAGGCTCCATACGGGCGATCGTCACAAGATAGTTGCCCCTGTCCGTACGTGGAACCTGCAGCGGTACCCACAATTCCGTGTCAGGCGAGAAATCGAAACCACTGGGAAATCCTTCGCCGCGGTCGAACCGGAACGAAGCAGGCATGACGCCAATAACGCGGTAGCTCTCGCCGCTCAACTTCACCGAATGGCCCACAATCTGCGGGCCGGAGGCAAATCTGCGGGTCCACAGACGATGGCTGAGAACGGCCACGCGCGGCTGTCCCGGTTCGTCTTCGCCAGGCACGAACGTACGCCCCAGCCGGGCTTCCACACCCAACGTGGAAAACAGATTGGCTGTTACCACCATGCCCTGTAAGCGTTCGGGCTCGGCAGCATCCGTCAGATTGAAGCTCTCGTACTGAAAGCCCGCCAAGGATTGGATTGCGGACGCGCGCTCACGCACCGCGTGGATCAGGGCCATCGAGAACGCATGACCGGTCTGGTCACGATCGGTGCGAGTTACCAAGACGAGCCGCGCTGGCTCACGATAGGGAAGGGGACGCAAGAGCACTTCATCAACGAGGCTGAATATTGCCGTATTCGTGCCCAAGCCGAGGGCCAGCACGAGTGTGACGAGCACCGCAAATCCTGGTTTTTTCCTCGTCAGCCGCACGACATAGTGCACATCCTGCCAAAGTGCGATCTTGAGATTCCTCATCCCAGTTCCTCACATGATTATCGCAGCGTGATTAGCCATGTGTAGTCGCGAAGCGTTTACCGCCTGCGCCGATTCGCACAGCTGTCCGGAAACGGGGTTCGATGAGGTGGGGGCCACGTTCCAGCCGCGAACGCCTCCTCCTCAGCTAATCGCTTAGCAGTCCGAACGGTCGGAACGCTTGCTTAATCGCCGCGAACTTTTCTGGCGGGCACGGATTCTCGTGAGGTGACGTGCCGTGTGCAGCGGGGCCGAACAGCTCTTTGCAATGCGCAATCCAGGCACTCTCGGGCACAAAGCCACGCTGGCGTGAACCATTTTTGGATCTCGTGATCTGTAGCGCGTTGAAGGGTCGATTGCTGCTCAGAAGTACGCGATGGATGCCCACGTCGTCGATCATCGTTGGGGGTGTTCATTTGTCTGTTGCCCGGATTGGTAATAAGCGTAACGCGCTGTGAAGCTGCTGTCCCTGCTGACGAAACGAGCACCGCGAATCGTCGGGGGGCCAAACGGCTGTACCAGGCTACCGGTGGAAGAGACGGTGCGTCTCCGAGAAGCGGACTTCTTTGCCCGCAACGCTTTGCCGCGTACCCGAAACCTTGTAGCTGGCACATGCTTGTGGGACTCCTACTTTGCTACGCTGTCGCTTCCATGCTTACAATCTGCTCATGTGGAAGATCCTCTCGCTTTCAGCAAACCTGAGCTCCTATTCTTCAGCCATGAGGGACCCCATGAACATTGACCGCATCTGTACGCTGACCTTGTTTGCGCTGACGCTCGGTGTCCTCTTGTTTGTCGAACCGTTGACGGCTCAGAGTGCCCCGCCGCCCGCCAAGTATCCCGGCTTGCCAAGTGAGACGCCGGCCAAGTTCACGCCCGCGACGGATAGCTTCGACTACATCAAGCGCGATGAGATGATCCCCATGCGTGACGGTGTGAAGCTACACACTGTCATCCTCGTGCCAAAGGTCGCCAAGGGCGCGCCGATCCTTCTCACGCGCACTCCCTACAACGCCACCGAACTGACGAGCCACACGCACAGCGCGCACCTCGGCCCCATCCTGAATGGCTACGACAATGCCACGGAAGTGATCGTTGAGGGCGGCTACATCCGCGCCGTACAGGACGTGCGCGGCAAGCATGGCTCAGAGGGCGACTACGTGATGAACCGGCCTCTGCATGGCCCGCAAAACCCCACGCCGGTCGATCACGCCACGGATACCTATGACACCATCGACTGGCTAGTGAAAAACGTGCCCGAAACCAACGGCAAAGTCGGCATTCTCGGCATTTCGTATGACGGTTTCCTGCCCTTGATGGCGCTCGTCAATCCGCATCCGGCGCTCAAAGTTTCTGTGCCGATGAACCCCATGGTCGACGGCTGGATGGGTGACGACTGGTTTCACAATGGCGCGTTTCGACAACCCAGCCTTCCTTACATTTACGATCAGCAGGCCACGCGTAAGTCGGAGGCGAAATGGTGGACCAGCCACTATGATGAATACGACATGTACATGCAGGCGGGATCGGCGGGCGCGCTCGGGCAGCGCCGTGGCCTCGAACCCCTCGGTTTCTGGCGAAAGATACTAGCGCATCCCGGCTACGATGCCTTCTGGCGTGACCAGGCCATGGATCGCATTCTGGCGGCCCAACCGGTGCAGGTGCCCGTTATGCTGGTGCACAGCCTCTGGGACCAGGAGGATATCTACGGCGACATCGCCGTCTACAAGGCGATCAAGCCGAAAGACACCGCGAACGACAAGGTATTTCTGGTGATGGGCCCCTGGCATCACGGCCAGGAGATCGGTGACGGCAGCTCGCTCGGCGCTTTGAAATTCGGCAGTGATACAGGGCTGTACTTCCGCAGGGAGATCCTGCGGCCGTTTCTTGACCAATACCTCAAGGACAGCGCGCCCAAGGCGGACATCCCGCCGGTCATAGCATTTGAGACCGGGACGAACACTTGGCGCCGCTTGCCCGCCTGGCCTGCCGGTTGCGCCAGCGGGTGCACCATCCGGCCCGCGCCGCTCTATCTCAGCGCTGGCCTCAAACTGGGCTTCGCTGCGCCAAAATCCGATGACGCGGCGTTCGACGAATACATCTCCGACCCCGCCAAGCCCGTGCCCTACCGAGCGCGCCCCATCGACAATGGTTCCTGGTCCCGATGGCTGGTGGACGACCAGCGGGAAGCCTCCGGCCGCCCCGATGTCGTGGTGTTCGTCTCCGACGTCCTGAACTCGCCCCTGAAGATCAGTGGCCAACCGATTGCCAATCTGATCGCCTCCACCAGCGGCACGGACTCCGACTGGGTCGTCAAGCTGATCGATGTCTACCCGGACGAGGTGGCCGGCCAAGCGGCTCTCGGTGGTTATCAACTCATGATCTCCGGCGACATCTTCCGCGGCCGCTATCGCGAAAGTCTAGAGACTGCCAAATCAATCACGCCGGACAAACCGCTACTTTATCGCTTCGCCCTGCCGACGGCTAACCACGTGTTCCTGCCGGGTCACAGGATGATGGTGCAGATCCAGTCAACCTGGTTTCCGCTCTATGACCGCAATCCGCAGACTTTTGTCGACAACATTTTCTGGGCCAAGCCGGAGGATTACCGGAAGGCCGTGCAGCGCGTCTATCACGCCCGCGGCCAGGTAAGCTTCATCGAACTGCCTCTCGTCGCGACGCCTTGAGGCGAAGCGCGAGGCTACGCGCATCCCTCCAAGTGGAGCATGGCTCCCGTTGTGGAGCATCACTATTTCTGCAGCATCCCGAAGACTCCCCTACGGGGCCCGTGTCCCACAACTTGCGGACAACCAGGCGCGCCAAGGCGGCAAGAGCGCAGCCCTTTGCAGCCAATTTTCGGATGGATCCGCCCCGAGTTAGCTTCGTCAACTTTCCAAAAGGGGCGACCTAAGACTACTAATGCTTTCCGACGAGGGCGATTGCGCCGGGCTGCCGGCGGAAAATGCAGCTCCCGGGATGGATGGTAGTCCGCGATCTTCCCGCGGGACCGATATCGAAGAACGATCAAAGCCACGGAGCGTCGTCACTCCATCCGCAGCACCGTATTGGGGTCCACTCGAACTGCCTGAAGCAAAGGGGTAAACGTGGCAACGATGGCGACCAGCGTCAAAATCACTGCGGAGCCTGCAAAGGCGACCGCATCGAAGCGATCCGCACCAACCACCAGTGTCCTTAGAATGGCGCCGAGCACTACCGCCCCAGCGATGCCGACCGAGACGCCCGCGAGCGCGGGTTGCAATGCCTGGCGGAGCACCAAGCGCGCTACGTCCGATCGCGCGGCGCCGATCGCCATTCGGATTCCGATCTCACGCGCACGCCGCGACACCGACCAGGCCAGCAACCCGTGGATCCCCGTCGCCGCCAGCAGCACGGCCAGCCCCGCGGCGGCGCTCAGCATTGCGCCGAACGCGCTCTGTCGCGAGAAACTCTGCGCGGTGATCTCGTCGAGGGTCTTCACGTCGAACAGCGGCTCATCCCGATCTACCTGTTGAATCGCGCGTCGCACGGCTGGCGCCCACTCCAGCGGCGGGCCTTGCGTTCGAACCAGCAGATACATCATGCGCGAAGGATTCTGCGCATAGGGAAGATACATCTGCGGCGGATCACCGTCCTTGATGCCGTCTTCGCGAATGTCGCGCGCGACCCCGATGATCCGCAGCGGCCGATTGGACGAGAGCGGGTACCAGTAGGCGCCGCTTTGCGGAAAGTGCGGCCGAATGCGCTGCCCGATGGCGTCCTGGCCGGTGAAAAATCTTTGCGCGAAGGTCTGGGAAACAATCGCCACGCCGCGAGACTCGTCCGCATCTCCGGGTTCGAAGGCGCGCCCGGCAATCAGCGGCAGCCTAAGCGTCTTAAAGTAATCCGGATCGATGATCTGGAAACGTGCGCCAAGCGCTTCCCCTGGGGTAGGCGCGGGCCGGCCTTCGATTTCGAAATTGACGCCTGTCCCAAGAATCCCCAGCGGCGGAATATTGACGACCGACGCCGCCGCGGCGCCTGGCAGCGAGCGCACCCGAACCAGGACCTCATCGAGAAATTGTTGCTCGGCAGCTCCGCTTGCATATCGCGACGGTGGCATCCACAGTTGGGCTGTGAGAACGTTGTGCGAATCGAGATTGCGATCCATGCGTAGTAGTCGCAGCGTGCTTCTCGCAGCAATGGCAGCGCCGATGGGTGGCATCCACAGTTGGGCTGTGAGAACGTTGTGCGAATCGAGATTGCGATCCATGCGTAGTAGTCGCAGCGTGCTTCTCGCAGCAATGGCAGCGCCGATGAGCAGCATCGTGGCAAGCGCGACCTCACTCAGGATGAGCAAGTCGCCCAGGTCCCGGCGTGCCGTGGCGCCTCGGCCACCGGCGCGCGCCATCAAATCGATCACTTCAAAGATGCCAGCAGCACTCCCAACGCTCCACCGGCGAGGGCGAGCGTCACACTTTCGGCCAAAACCTCTTGAATAATTCGAAGCCGTCCCGCCCCCAGCGCCATCCGTATCGCCTGCTCTTTGTTTCGCGACACCGAGCGTGCCAGCATGAGGCTCGAAACATTGGCGCAGGCGATCAACAACACGAAACCTGCCGCAGCCAGTAAAGCCTGGAGTGTCGAGCGTTCATGCGTCGTGTAGGCGGCGAGCTGCGTCACAATTATGCTCCAACCGGTGTTGGTCTCGGGATAGGCCTTCGAAAGCCGGGCTGCGATAATGGCCATTTCGCTTTGTGCGCGCTCGATCGACACACCCGGGCGCAGCCGTCCGTACACAACCAGAGAGTGATCTTCCCGGCTGCGCGCCGACGCTGGAATCGCCAATGGCGCGTAGATCTCGATTTCACGATCGAGCACACGGAACATGGTAAAGTCCGGGAGCACGCCGGCCACCGTATAGGGCTCTCCCTCGACGGTTATCGTTCTGCCAACGATGGCGGGATCGGCGCCGTACCGACGCCGCCAAAACCCGTTCGAGAGCAACACAATCCGGTCGCGACCGAGCTGTTCGTCTTCCGCGACGAAGATGCGTCCGAGCGCGGGTTTGACACCGATCAACGGGAAAAAATCCGCTGAGACGCGAAATCCCTGCACGCGCTCGGGCACCCTCTGGTTATCCGAAAAATTGAAATAGACAAAGCGGAAATGGGCCATCCGCTCGAAGACATGATTCTGCTCTCGCCAGTCGAAATAGTTCGCTGTGGAAGGATTGATGAAG
>QHXW01000256.1 GCA_003223115.1 Acidobacteriota bacterium | reverse complement strand
TCGGGATTGCGAGAGAACACCAGCGGCAGCGTGATGAAGCGTCCGCCATCCTCGGGCCAGCACTTCAGCACTGGATAATCCAGCAGCGAAAATCCGTCGTGCTTGATGTTCTCTTGGCACGGCCCTTTGCTCACTGTTTTGGGGAAGAACGAGCCCATCTCCGCCAGCTTCGGCAGCATCTTGATCTTGCCGATCAACCCTTCGGGCATGCGCATTTCCAGATACTCGGCAATGCGCTGGGCCACGTCCTCGACGGAATTGACCTCGAGCGCCAGTTCCATGCGCCGCATGCTGGCGTATCCGTTAATGAAAACTGGAATGTTGGAGCCTTTAGGCCGTTCGAACAACAGTGCCGGTCCACCCGACTTCACCGAGCGATCTGCGAACTCCGCGATCTCGAGTACCGGGTCCACTTCGATTGGAATGCGTTTTAGCTCGCCCTCTTTTTCGAGCCGCAGAATGAAATCGCGCAGGTCCGTGTAGGCCATCAGAGAGTTCTATTATGATTGCATTTCGGAGCGTTCACCGCAGTGGCTGGCAGAATCACCATGAGTGCCTGCGATAGACCGGATCGAGCCGGCGAAATCCTTCTCTGGAGAGTATTGATGCAGAATCGAATCGCTTTTGTGACCGGCGCGAGCCGCGGAATCGGGCGTGCTTGCGCGCTGGCATTATCGAAGGCCGGAGCGCGCGTGGTGGTTGCCGCGCGGCAGGTCGAAAAGCTTGAGCACGTGGCCGCAGAGATCCGTTCGGGTGGCGGTGACGCGTTTGTCGTTCCAATCGACATGAGTGCCCCCGATTCTATTCGCTCCGCCTTTGATAAAGCCGCCAAAGAGTTCGGTCGTATCGAAATTCTGGTGAACAACGCCGCGATTGCCCGCGACGGCCTGGCGATGCGCATGAAACAGGCGGACTGGGACGTCGTCATGGCCACCAATCTTACTGGAGCGTTTGTTGCGTCGCAGCAGGTGCTGCTGGCCATGATGCGTGAGCGCTGGGGACGCATCATTAATATAACGTCCGTTGTGGCCGAAGCCGGCAATGCCGGTCAGGCGAACTATGTCGCCTCCAAATCCGGGTTAATTGGTCTGACCAAGTCATTGGCACAGGAGATGGGCAGCCGCGGCATCACCGTCAACGCCATCGCCCCCGGTTTCATCGAGACCGACATGACGCAGGGCCTCTCCCAGGAATTGAAGGATAAGATGCTTGGTGCCATTCCGCTCAAGCGCTTCGGCCAGCCGGAAGACGTCGCCGCTGCTGTGCGGTTTCTCGTCAGCGAAGAGGCCGGCTACATCACCGGCCACGTGTTGAACGTCAACGGCGGAATGTACATGTGAATAGCGACGTCGGGCTGTTTTTTCGCTTAACCGCCTTCCGGCAGGGGCTTACCGATCTCCCAATGATGTCCGAATGGATCGACGACTCGCCCGACGCGCCAACCATACTGGTTGTCGACTGGCGAAACCACTTTGGCACCTGCTGTGAGGGCCCGTTCGAACGCCGCATCCGGATCTTCAACGGTCATGACCATCCGCACCGAACCACCACCCAGAGACTCTGGACTGAAGTTCAAGTGCTTTGGCGATTCGTCGGAGACCCAGAATTCGGCGTTCCTCACGGACAACCGAGCGACCACTTTTCCGGTCTCGGCTTCGATACGAAACGACTCGCCGGCCCCGAACGCCGCCTTCTAGAACTCGATCGCTTTCTTCCCGTTTCTAACCGACAGCATGGGAGCTATCGCGGTCTTCTGATCGCTCATCGGAAATGCTCTCTCTCCCGCGGGTCAATCAGATAGTATCGCGCATGAGTCACGTACTGGCGTGCGATATTATCGAGGTGAAGATAGACGTCGAAAGAACCATGCAGTTCATCCTGGGCCAGCAGGCCAAGTCCGAGGCTCGCTGGCAACGCGCGGAAGAGCGGATGGACAACTTTGACCGCGGGTTAAACGCCATTGCCAAGCTTGTTCAAACCGGCATGAAGATGCTGAATAAAGTTGCCGAAGAGCAGCGCGAGATTCGAGCCAATATGAAGCAAATGCAGGCAAGCGTCGGGCAGACCCAGGACAGTATTCAGAGCCTCGCCGCTGCCCAAAAGCGCACCGGCCAAAAGTTCGAGCGCCTGGTCGAACTGCTCTCGCGCCGCAGCCCCAACTGCCGGCGCTAAATCTCCAGGTGGAATCGGCTTCCTGCTTGTGGTGGGACAGGTGTCAACTGGCGACCCCCCTTGTAACGCATGGCTGACGCGAATTGTGCGGCTTAAATTGCCAATGCAAAGGCGCCCGTCGCGATCAACGCCACCGCCCATAGCAGATCGAGGTTAAACCACGCCTTGCGTAAGACCGTCAGCCCAAGCTTCTGGTAAACGACAAGAGCGACGACTGCTGTTAGCGTGAGATACCCAAGGGTATGAACCAGCGTAGCCAAAATTCCCGTTAGCAGGTCTGGAGGATTGCTTCCGTGCATGTCATGGCCGGCAGGCATGGGCGCTGAGGTCAGCCCCAGCACCACGGGCAACACCATTAGCCCAGCGCCGTGAGCCGACGCCATCAGAAAAGACCAGATGGTAAGTTCGCGGAACCCCATCTGCATTCCGCCCCAGCGGAAGTGGCGGCTGCGCACAATCCTGTATAGACCGAGGGTTACCAGCGCACCAGCGACTGCGATCTTGACGTAATGCAGAGGCAGAACGATCTGAACCAGTCCGGCGAGAAGAACCACAACGCCGATCGCAATCGCATGACCGAGAGCAATCGGCGCTATGGAACGGATGACCGCCTGTGCGCTCTTCTCCTGAATACCAAGAGCGACGGCGAAGAGCCAACCCATGCCCGGGTTGATGCCGTGATAAGCGCCGAGGAAAAACAGCGCAACCCAACCCCAGGGTGCGCCGTGTCTCATGCGTAGCAATACGAGTCGGAGGAGGCGTCGCCGCCTTCAAGATGCACCTGGTGTCCCCGTAGATCGCCGAAATCCACAAAGAATTTCGGGTCGAGTTCCATGCCGCCCCGCGGATGAGTGTTCAGCTTCACCATCCAGCTCTGTATGCCCTCGGGGTAGAACTGGGCGTCCCAGGGCGCATAGAGCGAGTTCGTGAAATAGATGCGGCGGCCGTCGCGGCTGACCTCCACCATTTGCGGCGCGCCATTCAGTGGCTTCTTCGGCTGCTTAGGGTGCGCGGCGCGGCGGACGATTCCACCCAGATGCACCGAGCCTGTTTTCTTCGGATGGAATGGATCGGAAACGTCGTACTGCAGGAATTCGCCCGTGCCAAAGCAGGAAACGTACAAGAAGCGGTCATCGAGCGAGAGATTGATGTCCGTGATCAACGGCGGCACGGCTTTGAATCCCTGCAGCAGGGGCGGCAGTTTTTCCGGGTCGGTCGGCTCGGCGGGAATTTCGATTACCTTTTTCACCCCCCAGTCACCGTCGGTCCGATGCCATACCCAGATCGAAGCCGAGAGATCCTTGAGCGACACAACAACGCCGAGAAAACCGTAGGCGCGGGTGGGATCGTGAGCCGGGCGGAGTTCGAGCGCCATCTGATATTCGGCTCCCAGATCCAGTTCTTGCAGGTGGCGCCGCTTCCGCAAATCCCAGATGTGCACTTTGTGGCCGTAACCGCCTTTGAGCAGGATTTCGGGATTCACTCCGTTCTGCACCATGTTGGGCGTGCCCCATTCGCTGGTGATCACGGTGTCGAGTCCAAGGTGCCACCAAAAATCGTAGGACAGATACTGCGAGCCGCGGTCCAACTCCCATTTGCCCAGGACGTCAAAGCTGTCGTGGTCGATCACGAAGATTCCGCCGGGCCCATCGCCATTCGTAGCACCAAGAGCGCTGGCGAAAATTCCCTCCGGACCGCAGTGAATCGTGTGCGGTGATGTATATCCTGCGCGCGCTGCCAGCGTCTCCGGCTCGATGACTTTCACGATTTGCGGTCGGCGCGGATCGGGCTTGGTGTCGACGATATGAATCCGCGACGAGCGAATGCCCGGAACAATGAGGTAACGCCGCTCCACGTGCGGATGGGACGCGTAAGGACACAGGCACGCGCTGCAGGCATTCCATCCAAAATGGTGAAGCTCATCGCCCGGATGTGGCATATCGACTTGTCCGACAATATGGCCGTAGCCCGATGATTCGGGCCCGACGTCGACCACCGCGAGGGCATCGGGTTTGCCTGTATTGTTGGGGTTCAGCAGGGCAATGAACGCCAGTTTCTCCGCCGGCGCCTGCATCGCCATTTTGGGCGAAGGATAAAAGGTTGGGTCGGGTCGCCAAAGTGCCATTCGAGGTCTCCTTCAAACATTCCGATATCTGGCAATAGTTTCTACAGAAGGTAATAGGCCAGGGATACGGAAGTCAAGTTCGTTCCGCCTGAGTACTTCGAAGAATTCCTGCATGTGGTGGGACCGGCGTCAGGACCCGCGTCTTTATCCGGGCTTTCGCTGCTCGGCCGTGTAACGCATAGCTGACGAGTTATGCGACAGACTTGCGACTATTCTTATTGGGCGCCCACGCATCCATTCTTCAGTATGTATTGTGGATTCGTCGGGTTGAAAATGCTGTTTCGGGTTCGTGAGGCGTCCTGCCGGTGCTGCCAACGAGGCGGATCAGATCGTTTGCGCCGTCTTCGAGCCGCCAGTCCGAACCCGTCTTCATGCTTTCAAGCGCTGGCAAATCCGCGGCGCTTATTTGCTCGCGGCAATAGACACGGCACAACCCTTCCACGTCACGCGCCAGCCTGGAGAAATAATGGCATGGCCCATCCAGGTCCATTCCCGCGCTACGGGGAAACGTTCGCGCAGCCGATATCCCGTGAGATCGTCTTTTTGTTCGGCCATGCAATCACCAGTACAAGTGCAATAACACTAGCTAGCTGCGACAAAGGCTGGAATCGCTATGTGTCGGCGCATCAAAATCACAATCGTTTCCAGGAATTGACAGCTGCGGTCATCCGCTGGATAAGCGCCTCTCTCCTCACCCCGGTGGATCCGGAATCGAAAGCTTGCGGCAGATCCGTTTAGCCCGCAGGTTTGAGATTTCGGCGTGTCTCGGCACGGCTTCCGCGTGCCCGGTCTGCGGATTCTCCCAAAGCGAGTGCTCTTCGCCTTCCCTCCGCAAGATACAGCCGTGCCGCCGAAGATGGGCGGAGCAGCCCTTCGCGCTTCATCCAACTACGACAAGTTCCTGCTTTACGTCGGTCGGCATCGACCGCAGAGAGTCTTCGCGCTTGTGTTCCAGCACGAGTGCGATCGCCTCTTTGAGATTCGCCAGGCACTCTTCCCGTGTCCGGCCCTGCCCGTTCGCCCCAGGCACCTCGGCGCAATAGGCGATGAACCACGGGCCATCCTGCTCGACAATTGCTGTGAACTCGTTGCGCATTAGCTTTATTTTAGCGCTTGGGCCGGTGCGCCCTACACCTCCAAAATCACCGGCATGATGAGCGGCCTTCTCGACGTCTGCTTCTGGATATACCGCTTCAAATCCGCCCGGATCTTTTCCTTCATGACGCCCCAGTCGGTCATCTCTTCCGGATTCGAAGTTTCAAGCGTGCGCTGCACAACTTGCCGCGCGGCCAGCATCAGTTCGGAAGCGCCATCTTCCGCTCCCGTGAACCCGCGGCTCACCAGTTCCGGCACGCTCTCTACTTTTCCCGTGTGTTTGCTGATGGCGATGATGGGCAGCACGATGCCGTCTTCGGAAAGGTGGCGCCGGTCGCGGATCACCACATCCTCCACCACTTCATCCACTGATCCGGAATCGATGCACACGCGCCCCACCGGCACCCGCTCCCCGCGCCGCGCGCCATGTTCGTCGATCTCCAGACTGTCGCCCGTCTGCATCACGAAAGTATCTTCAAGCACCGAGTGCCGCAGATGCTCCGCCAGCCGCGCATGCTTGTCCATCTGCCGGTACTCGCCGTGGATCGGCACGAAATACCGCGGTCGCACCAGGTTCAGGATCAGCCGCAGTTCTTCCACGCTCGCGTGCCCGGAGACGTGCAGCGGCGGATTCATGCTGCCGTAAAGAACGTCCGCACCGCGCCGCGCCAGGTGGTCCACCATGCGGTATATCAGTTTTTCGTTTCCCGGAATGATGCGGGAACTCAGCACCACCGTGTCGCCGTGTTCCACCGATACATGTTTGTGATTGTCCACCGCTGCCCGCGACAGCGCCGACATCGGCTCGCCCTGGGTTCCCGAGATGAGCACCGTCACTTTGCCCGGCGGCGCATCGCCTACATCCTGCGGACGGATCAACAAGCCGTCCGGGATGGTCAGCAAGCCGAGCGAGTGCGCAATCTCGGAAACCGTCACCATGCTGCGGCCCACAATCGTCACCTTGCGTCCGAATTCCTCCGAGAGATCCAGAATCTGCTGGATGCGGTGAATGGATGAACTGAAACACGAAATGATGATGCGCCGCTCCGCACGGTTGAACAGGTCTTCGAGACGCGGCCGCACCGCGCGCTCGGATTCCGAGTAACCGCTGCGGTCGGCATTGGTCGAGTCCGACATCAAGAGCAATACACCGCGCTTGCCATATTCGGCGATCGTATGCAGATCGAACAGCTCGTTATCGGTCGGGGTCGGATCCACTTTGAAATCGCCAGTGTGAATCACCACGCCCACCGGAGTCGTGATGGCCAAAGCCACCGCGCTGACAATCGAATGCGTGACGTGGATGAACTCGATTTTGAACGGTCCGATTTCAAGAATCCGCCCCGGCTTGATGGTGCTGAAGCGCGGTTCTTCAGTCAAATCGAATTCTTCGAGACGGCGCTCGACCAGGGCCAGCGTAAACGCGGTTCCATAAACCGGCACGTTAAAATCCGCCAGGAAAAACGGTACCGCGCCGATGTGGTCCTCATGGCCATGCGTGAGCAGGAGCGCACGCACGTGTTCGCGATTGTCGCGTAGATAGGTCAGGTCGGGCGTCACCAGGTCCACGCCCAGCAGATCGTCTTCGGGAAACATCATTCCGCTGTCGATCACGATGATGTTGTCGCCATAACGCAGCGCCATCATGTGCATCCCGAACTCGCCCAGACCGCCCAGTGGGATCACTTGCAGCTTATTCATAAATGTCTATTGCCAGACCGCCGCGCCAACTTTTTTATGGGCTGGAACTGCCTCAGAACAGGAGAGATGGCGACACAGCGGGCGCCTCTCCCAGCAAATTTGATGCATAAATCCAGTGTACCGGAGGACTTGCCCGAAAAACGGAAATGCTCACCCGCAAAGGTGAGCATTTCATTTCCCCTGTTCTACCAGGGTGATGTTCGATGGGAGAATCATTTTCGACGGCATCGCAACCGTCAAAAACTTAGTGATTGGATATTAAATTCCCGCAGACATTCAAGTCAAGTAAAAAACCAGAAGCCTCAAATCGCGCTCTAAGGGGCCGAAACACCTGTACTTAACGGTTTTCAACATTTCCACAAAGCGCTGAGCCGCCCCGGCGCAAACCCCTGTTTGATGCCCTCGATTTAGGGCTAAACTAAAGATAACTAGTCTGTTACTGGTCGCTTAGATGGAGCATGATCATGGCCTCGCCTCCCCCGGCCGCTGCACTCCTGCGCCTGAAGGCTCGGAAGCCCCCGTAAGAGACCCCGGCCACGACGCAGAAGACGAGTAGTATCCCGATGAGTTCAAAGGCGTTTATGACCAGGTCTCCGATGTTGTCGCGACGTGTCGGAACGCGCTCGTTCCAGGTGATGGTAGGTTCGTAGCGAACCTTACCCAGGAGCCTTTCCGCCTCGTTTGAGTCCCTTGGAGCAAGAATAACAGCCAGCAGCGGGCCGGTCCGTTTGACCATGGCGCCAGAAATCCTCTGGAAATCCACAAGGCGTTCACGGGCGATCTGCGGTGTGGGGTAGGAAAACACGGCCAAGGTCATATTGCCCCCCGCTGCTCGGAATACGCCCAATTGGGCCTCGGCGCCCAGGTGAAATGCGGCGCTGGCGGGGGGAACGCCCGAATCAAACCGTTCAAGTCCAACGGGACCAGTAACATAGCGCTCGGAATTGGCAACCAGATGATCCTCTGGAAGGTAGCCGCTCAGGGTGGGCAAGGGCGAGGAATCCAGCTCCGGCAGCGTCTGGTAAAGGGCATCAATTTCAGTGACTTGAGGCTGCCTGCCCTTGAAAATCAGCAGGTAGTTCCCATGGGCCATCAGCAAGCCGTCGGGAGTTTTGGCAGTCAGCTTACCCAGTTTGGTTGGTATTGCGTCCGCGGGCCTCTGCCACTCAAAAGCTGCATATGCGCCGGTTGAATCCTGCAGCCGGTAAGCGACAGCCGTGAAATGCTGAGTGGCGGATTCGTACTGGGCTTGTTCCGATTGCTGCAAACTGTATTCATCCCAGAGCGCGCGGTCGGAAACGTCAGCGGGCTGGACGGCCGTGCGACGGAATGCGCCGAAATTCTCCGGCCAGATGCCGGCAAAAGCCGCAGCGGGTAACAGCAGAGCTAGTAGATACTTCATCGCGATTTATATTTGACGGCGCTTGACCGGCGCCGGTTCCTGAGTTGGGCGCCACAGGCACGAATGCCTATTCTACTCAGCCGGGCAGAAATGGCTAGGCGCCGTGGCACTTCTTATATTTCTTGCCGCTGCCGCAAGGGCAGGGGTCGTTACGGCCCACCTTGTCACCCTTGACGACCGGCTTCTGGCCGTTCGAGCTGCCATCGCCACCGACGAATTGCAGCGCGGCCATTTCCTTTTCCTTCTTGCGTTGAATGTTGCGCGTAAAATCCTGAATTGTACTTTGCGCGTCCGTGCGCTGCCGGTCGCTCACCGTAGGAGTCTCTTCCTCCTCTTCTTCATTCCCATCCTCTGTATATCCCTCCTCATTCACCTCGAAAGGGAGTTCAGGACGCCCCCCCCCAGGCCCCTCGGAGATCTGGAGAAAGAACAACAATCGAACGGTCTCGTCCTCGATGCGGTCCATCATGTCCTGGAACAGGATGAAAGATTCTTTTTTGTATTCGACCAGCGGATCTTTCTGGCCGTAACCGCGCAGCGCGATGCCTTCTTTGAGGTGATCCATCGACAGAAGGTGGTCTTTCCACTGGTCGTCGATCACCTTGAGCATGATCCAGCGCTCGCTCTGGCGCATGAACTCGGCACCGATCAGGTCTTCTTTATGCTGGTACTTCTGCTGCAAATGCTCGACGATGGTCTCTTCGACGGCTTCCCGCTGCAGGCCGGAGATCTCGGCAATATCGATCTTGTAACCGAACTGATTGAGGACGTCGGTGCGCAAGCCGGCCAGGTCGTAGGTATCGGAATGAGATCCTTCGGGGCAGCGAGCATCGACAAACGTGCCGAGGGATCCGCGCACCATCTCGAGTACGCGCTCGTTCTGGTCGGCGCCCTCGAGCAACAGGCGGCGCATGCCATAGACGGCCTGCCGCTGCTTGTTCATGACATCGTCATACTCCAGCAAGTGCTTGCGGGCTTCGAAATGCTGTACTTCGACGGCCTTCTGCGCGGCTGCAATTCTTTTCGTAATCAAGCGCGACTCGATGGGCACGTCCTCCTCCATGCCTAGGCGCAGCATGAGGCGCTGCATGCGCTCACCGCCGAAAATGCGGAGCAGATCATCCTGTAGCGACAAATAAAAACGCGAACTACCGGGGTCACCCTGGCGGCCGGCGCGGCCACGGAGCTGGTTGTCGATGCGGCGGGACTCATGGCGTTCAGTACCCACAATATGCAAACCGCCCAGGGCCACGACTTCGTCGTGCTCTGCATCGGTCTCCTGTTTGTATTTCAGGAGTGTGGCATCCCACTCGGCGCGCTCGGCAGTGCCCACGGCGCTGATCTGGAGCATGTCGGGGTCTTTGTTCTGCTTGCGGAGATGCTCCTTGGCTATATACTCGGCATTTCCGCCCAGCAGAATGTCGGTACCGCGGCCGGCCATGTTGGTGGAAACGGTGACGGCGGCTTTCCGGCCGGCCTGGGCGACGATGAAAGCCTCGCGTTCGTGCTGCTTGGCATTCAGAACCTCGTGCTTGACGCCTATCTTCTTTAATAAGGATGACAGCCGCTCGGACTTTTCGACCGAGATGGTGCCTACAAGAACGGGCTGGCCGCGCTCCTGAAAAGCCTTGATCTCTTTGGCGGCGTTGCGGAACTTTTCTTCCTCGGTGCGGTAGACGGTATCAGGATTTTCGATGCGGATGAGCGTCCTGTTTGTCGGGATCACGGTCACATCGAGGTTGTAGATTTTCTGAAACTCGGCCGCTTCGGTTTCCGCCGTACCGGTCATGCCGGCCAGCTTCTTGTACATGCGGAAATAGTTCTGGAAGGTGATGGTGGCGAGTGTCTGGTTTTCGCGCTCGATCTTGACGCCTTCTTTGGCCTCGACGGCCTGGTGCAGCCCATCGCTCCAGCGGCGGCCTGGCATGAGGCGGCCCGTGAACTCGTCGACGATGATGACCTGACCGTCTTTGACCACATAGTCCTTGTCGCGGTGAAACAGCACGTGGGCTTTCAGGGCCTGCTGCACGTGGTGGTTGATTTCAATATTCACGGCGTCATAAAGATTGCCCATGCCGAGCAGCTTTTCGACCTTCAGCACACCTTCTTCGGTGAGTCCCACTGCGCGATGTTTTTCGTCCACCGTGAAGTCGCCGGTAGTGTATTTTTCGCCGGGTTCTTTGCCTTCGATCACCTCGCCGCGAACCAGCTTGGGAATGATGCGATTAATCTTGTAGTACTTGTCGGTGGATTCTTCACTCGGACCGGAGATGATCAAGGGCGTGCGCGCTTCATCGATCAGGATAGAATCCACCTCATCAACGATGGCGAATTGGTGTTCACGCTGAACGCAGTCCTCGATCCGGAACTTCATGTTGTCGCGGAGATAATCAAAGCCGTACTCGTTGTTGGTGCCGTAGGTAATGTCGCAGTTGTAATTGTCACGACGCTCCTGGTCATCAAGGTCGTGCACGATGACGCCCACGGTCATGCCGAGACCCTTGTAGATCCGGCCCATCCACTCGGAATCGCGCTTGGCGAGGTAGTCATTGACGGTGACCACGTGCACGCCTTTGCGTTCGAGAGCGTTCAAGTACACCGGAAGGGTGGCGACCAGGGTTTTGCCCTCACCGGTTTTCATTTCGGCGATTTTGCCGCGGTGCAGAACCATTCCGCCGATCAACTGGACGTCGAAATGTCGCATGTTGAGGAAACGGCGGCCGGCCTCGCGGACAACGGCGAAGGCTTCCACGAGCAGATCGTCGATAGCGGCGCCCTGAGCGAGCCTCTCTTTGAACTCGATGGTTTTGGCTTTCAGGTCGATGTCGGAGAGCTGCTGCATCTCCGGCTCGAGCTCATTGATGGCCGTGACCATCGGCAGCAAGGCTTTAATTTCGCGCTCGTTCTTGGTGCCGAAAATTTTGGCCAGAATGGCGTCAATCATGAGGTGATCTCTAGGGGAAGGAACTCCACTTTTTTATTTTAGCGCAAGGGGTTGGCCAGGGAGGATAGCGGCAAAGTGGGAAGTCTCGCCCTGAGCGGCGGGACAGCGCGCGGAGCGCCTACGCCACGGGACCTCGGATCGACACGCGCGGCTGGAGTTGCGTACAATGCACACGGGCATGAAAACCGTCGAGGACCAAAGAAAATGACCGCGAACTCCGGGAGGATCAGGTGGGTGGCCGGTCTCACGTTGCTGGCTTCGCTGTTTCTAGAGCTCGCATGCGTGGTCTACCCGATTTATGTAATCCGGCCGTTCCGGGCGCAGGGCGCGCGCGAGCTGGCGGCGGCGTTACTGGTGATTCGTTATCGGCCGCTGATCACGGTAATTTGCGCGGCCGCGGCTCTCTGGGCAGGGGCGCTGTGCTGGCGCGCACAAACTCAATGGTGGCTGCGAATACTGGCGGCGTTGGGCGCAGGACTGGTGTGTGTGCTGGCCGGCGTTGCTCGCGTGAATGTGTTCGAGTTGATGTTTCATCCTGTTGAACATCCGGCGTTCGCCGCGGTTGGTCAGGTGAAGCTGGACAAAGACGACAAGGTGATTGCGGTGAAGATCAGGGACTCCGCCCGCGCGTACCCCATCCGAACCATGGGATACCATCACGTGATCAATGACTTGGTGGGGGATACCGCGATCGTGGCGACGTATTGAACGCTCTGTCACACCGGTCTGGTGTGGACGCGAGATGCGGCCGGGTTGCGGCTGACATTTCATCTGGCCGGAATCAATAACCAGAATTTCTTGTTGCGCGATGAGGAGACCGGCACCTACTGGCAGCAGATCAGCGGCCTGGCCATTTCGGGCCCGCTCCGGGGTCAACAACTGACGCTGATTCCTTCCGACGAACTCACTTTCGCTACCTGGAAGGCGGAAGAGCCTCAAGGCACGGTGCTGAAGGATGTGTCGAAGTATGCTTCCGAATACGAGGCGAAGGATTGGGATGTGCGTATGAAGCGCGTGCCGGTGGTCATTCGCTTCCCGGAGCACGGACTGAAGCCGCGCGATTTGATGCTGGGCATTCGGGCCTTCGGCGCCAGCCGTGCGTTCCCGTATGACCAGGTGATCAAGGAAAAGCTGATCAAGGATCATGTGGGCTCAGAGCCGGTGCTGCTGGTGGTGGCCCCGGATGGACAATCGATACGGGCATTTCGCGGCCGCATTCCAGGTGTGGACGGCGCTCCGGACTTTTATCGGATGACGACGAACGAACCCGTCGCGTTCCTGATGGATGACACGAGCGGCAGTCAGTGGAATTTCCAGGGGTGCGCGGTGTCAGGAAGCGCCAAAGGGGTTTGCCTGGAGCGCATTCCGATGATCAAGGATTACTGGTTCGATTGGCGCAACTACAATCCCAGGACCACCGTGTACGGGAAGCCGTAAGTGTGTCGAGAGGGAGTACGTAGGCGAAACCCCGGATACAACGCGGCGCCTGGCGAAACCGCCTGCGGCAATAAACCGTCTGCTGCGCCAAATTGCCTTTAGCACAAAAAACAACAGGTAGAATGGCAGAGCGCGTTGTTTAAAATTTGCGCGCGGGAGCCGGCCGATGCAGATGTTTCGCTGGGATACAGTTCACACCGAGGTGATGAGCGACAAGATCTGGCGCAAGGTGATCTCCGGCGAGAAGGCTATGGTGGCTCAGGTCTTCATCGCCAAAGGCGGAGTGGTGCCGACGCATCAACACGAAAGCGAGCAGATCACTTACATTCTGGAGGGTGCGCTCGAATTTGACTTGGAGGGCAGACGGATTATCGTGCGCAAGGGAGAGGTCCTCTACATTCCGTCGAATGTGCCGCACCGGGCCGTTGCGCTTGAGGACACCCTGGATCTGGATGTCTTCAGTCCCATTCGCACGGACTGGCTGACTGGCAAAGATGAATATCTGCGCAGGGGATAGGCGACAGAGAAGGCAGGAGTCAGAAGTCGGGAGACAGACCGGCCGCGAAAGACGAGACCAGACGACCAGCCGTAGACGCCGTGGAAGGCAGCGCGGGAAGGGCCAGCATCCAGCGTCCTACTGCCTTGTAGCTGATGTACGCCCGGCGTCGAGACGGTGCTCAAAATTGAAACCGGTTGGCTGTGAAGTTCCACCACATTCACGGAAACTTCCGGATGCCGGATCAACGGTCTCAGCACACAGCAACACAACGAGCAAGCCAATCCGGCCTGTGCACACGTTATCCATCTGTTTGCCATCATGAAGAACGCGCTGTCTCGAAGCTCATTTTGCCGGCTGGCATCTGGTCCAGCAGTTGGGCTAGACGCTTCACTTCGCGATCCAGTACTTCCATGCGTTTGCTGAGTAACTCGAATTCGGCGTTCAGGTCTTTTCGAGGAGACGAACCACTCTCAAGCAGTCGCTGCACCGCATCGCGTGCGACATCCGATAGACTTCTCGCGCCAACGGCTATACAGATGTGTTTCAGGCCCTCATACTCTTCTTCGGATAACCGAAAACTCACCATGTGACTTCTACGTTTGAGCAGCGTCATGAGCACCTCTCGTATCTGGTGCACGGCGTGGAACCGTGCAGCCACAAAGCCATCAACCTAAATGAGATTTGCCGAATGGCGCAAAGGGGTTCCACTGATTACTCACAGATACTCTTCAGTACACCGTCCCTTTGTAACTAAGTACGATCTTGGTCAAACTTCATACAAATGTCAACAAGCATTGCGAAAATGCTGCACAAGGTTCAAACAATGCTGCTAACATCTTCCCCAGACTTACAATGTTTACCGGATGTAAGCATATGTTCAGTAAGTCGATGGGCGCAGTAGTCACTTAAGTTATGTCACTCATAATATAAAAGCCAGGTGCCCGGCCAAGCCGTAAACATTGGCTCGCAAGCCGATGGAGTTGCCTGAATTATGTCAGCGAGCTTTCATTTGAATGAAAAGGCTGCGAAAATCTGGCAGTTAGTCGAATCCGGGTGCACGTTCGCTGATATCAGGGTCGCACCCCTTTCCGAATACTAAGTGTTGCCGTCCCTGCCTGATGTTGCCTGATGTGGATCTGAGCGGTCTGCTTGCCGCCATGCAACGGCAGCAATAGATGGGCCAGCAGATTCATACAATGGCTTCCGAGGACCTGCTCATTGATCTGTGCGCGCACGGGTGCAAGCACCTGTGGCAGCGGCTGGCTTGGATCGGCGACATCGCCGCCCTGACGCGCAGCCGAAGATTGGCTTGGGACGTTGTGATTGCGCGAGCCGCCGGCGCGGGCACGTGAATGTTGCTGCCTTTTTCTCTGAGAGGCCGGTACATCCTGATTTCCTTGTGCCCTTTCTGTGTCATAATCGGCGCACATGGCTCAGTACCAGCTACCGCGCAGGCGCCCGCCATCTGGGCGCGCGGGTAGAGTCACGCTCATCGTTGCCGCGATTCTCATCCTGCTGGGCGCTCGCACCATCGCCTCCACAGTCATCGACTATGAATGGTGGAAAGAGATGGGTCAGGTCAACACCTGGCTCAACATGTATCTGTACGGCTTCGGTCCACTCGCTGCCGCCACGCTGATCGCTTTTCTTGTTCTCTGGTTGGCGCATGCGTTAGGCATGAAGTTCGCGGAGACCAGGCTTGGCGAACATCGCACTTACTCGAAAATCTCGGTGCTGGTACTGCTGTTCATCGGATTTGTGATTTCTTCTGCTGCTCTCGACACATGGGCGGTCATTCGCTATTTCGGCAGCCGTAACCTTCCCGAAGGGGCCAGCGAGTGGCACGATTCCGTGTTCGCCAAGCCGCTTTCCTTTTACCTGTTCGATCTGCCGTTCTATTCGGACTTGCGCCAGTATCTGATGGCTCTGGCAGTGATTGCGATTTTGGTGTACTGGATTACCGCCCGCTTCTGGCAATTGCGCTACCGCTTTTCGGAATTGCGCGGCATGACGGAGTTCGAGCCACGCCTGCTACGTCTTGAAGGCGGGCTTGAATCCAGATTCCTGCGAGGAGCGCTGGTGGTCGCGCTGCTTGCTCTGGCCCTGCGATTCTTCCTGGGCCGCTATGAAATGGTGCTCAACCAGCACAATTTTCTGGTGGGCGTAGATTACGTGGACGATCATGTGGGCATAGCGCTGCAGTGGCTGCTTGTGTTCGCGTGCCTTGCGGCGGCGGTCTTTGTCTGGGCGAGGCGCTGGATGCTGGCGGGCGCCCTGGCGCTGGCCCTGATCATTCGTTTCGTTGTTCCGGGTTTGATGTCTTGGCTTTATGTGCGCCCCAACGAGATTTCACTCGAACGCCCGTACATTCAAGCGCATATTCAGGCCACGCGCAGCGCTTTCGGCATTGAAAATCACGCGAAAGAGGTCGAGTTCAAGGTAGACCCGGATGCGCGCATCGATCCCACGCGGCACAAGAACATTCTCGAAAACGTGCGCCTCTGGGATTGGCGGCCCTTCCACGACACCGTTTCGCAGACGCAAGCTCTGCGGCCCTATTACGTTTTCTCTGATACCGATGTAGACCGTTACACGATCGATGGTCAATACCGCCAGGTGCTGCTGTCACCCAGGGAACTTGATATCCGCCAGGTTGCCGGAGCCCAGGCTGGTTGGATCAACTCGCATTTCATCTATACCCACGGTTACGGCGTTGTCTTGGCGGAAGTCAGCAAGATCCGCCCGGACGGTCTGCCCATGTTTCTGGTTCAGAACATGCCTCCCGAGATTTCCGTTCGCGGCCTCTCGCTCACGCGCCCCGAAATTTATTACGGCGAAGTGGACCATGAGCCGGTCTTCGTTCACACTCGTCAAGAGGAATTTGACTACCCGTCCGGGGCGGACAACGTTCACACGACATATAAAGGTACAGGCGGATTCTCGATCGCGTCTTTGCCTCTTCGCCTCGCGGCGGCCGTGCAGCAGGGGGATTTCAACATCCTGCTGACGAACTATTTCGCGGATCAAAGTAGAATGTTGATTCGCCGAAGAGTCCGGCAGCGCCTCATGACCCTGGCGGGTTTCATCGAGTGGGACATCGACCCCTACCTGGTGATGACCGACTCCGGCCGCCTGGTTTGGATGGTTGATGGATACACAAGCTCCGACGCCCATCCCTATTCGCGCAGCGTGGATATCCCCGACGTCGGAAGCGTGAATTACATCCGCAATGCCCTAAAGGCGACCATCGACGCTTATGACGGCACCACAAATCTGTACATCTTCGCGCCGACGGATCCTATCATCCAGGCTTACCGGAATCTTTTCCCAGCTCTGTTTCACCCGGCCTCCGACATGCCTGCTGACCTGCGGAGACACGCGCGCTACCCGGAAACCTTGTTTCGAGTGCAGGCGGAAATCTTCCGTACCTATCACATGCTTGATCCGCAGGCGTTTTACAACAAGGAGGACGTCTGGGATGTTGCGCGCTACGTGAAAGGGCAGGCCGGAGAGCGCGAGTTGATGACTCCCAGCTATGTCGTCACTTCACTACCGAACTCCGATCAACTGGAGTTCATGTTGCTGCTTCCTTTTACGCCGCGCTCGAAGGACAACCTGATCGGTCTGATGGTGGGGCGCTGCGATGGCGAGCACTTGGGCGAGGTTTATGTTCTGCAACTTTCGAAACAGCAATTGATTTTCGGTCCCATGCAGATCGAAGCGCGCATCAATCAGGACCAGAACATCTCGAAGGACCTCACCTTGTGGAACCAGCAGGGCTCGCAGGTTCTGCGCGGCCAGACGCTCGTCCTGCCCATCGAGAACACATTCTTTTATGTCGAGCCGATCTATATTCAGGCCACGCAGGCGCGCATGCCGCAGTTGAAGAAAGTGGTTCTGGCAGTGGGGAACCAACTGGTGTACTCAGACACGTACGAGCAGGCGCTCGCGCTGCTCAGCGGCAGTGAGATGCCCCAACCCGCTCCGGCCACCCAAAATCAAAATGGCCCTTCAACAGCTCCCCCTCCAACGTCGGCGATCGCCCAGCAGAGCCTCGAGCGTGTTCGCACTCACCTGCAGCGATATAAACAACTCGCAGGCGAGGGCCGCTGGGCAGAGGCCGGCAAGGAACTCGACGCCATTGAATCCGAGCTGAAGTAAGGGGCGTCCAACCGGTTACAAGAGCTGCCGTTGGTGCTCTGCTGCCCTCGCGGGTTGCCATCACGAGCGACAATATGACACCAACCTGAAACGTTAACCATACTGGCTACCCCGACGCGACAGAGGAGCTTACGGACTTGCGCCGCTATGTCAGCTCTGGCCGACGACTTGCACGTACACCCACCATGAAGCGCTATTGCATTCTTCTGCTTCTATTGAGTCCATTGCTATGCGCCCAGGATCAGGCAAAGAAAGTCCAACGCCTCGAGCGAGTGATCTGGAATCCGATTAGCCATGTCCTATCGTGGGAAATCACCGAAGGATATATCGACGTCCACGGCCAATTTGAACCTCAGCGGCTCGTGGGAACTTTTTCTATCCAACCTCAGGCGGCCACGATGAATTTTGCCGGTGAGACCCGTGGCTTCATGCGCCAGGAGGGTGACCACCTTCACGACATTCTCGATGCTCTTTCTCACTACATCATGTCAAGCACTTTTTGGTGGAAGGATGGCAAGGGGGAGCCCGCTAATGTCCGAGGCACTGACGCAACACAACGCCAAGGTAAGTGAACAGGCGGTCCGAGCCCCCCAGCCGATCGATCGAGATGGAGCTTTCTTTAAGTGGATCCATTCGCAGTCAGTGACGAATGTCCGACTCGCGGGTCAGTCGGCCGCCTTCACGCTCTCGACCTTGATCGTATCGCCGTCAACTGAGCCGGTGACTGTGACTTTCTGACCGATGTGCCCTTCGACCTTCGAAGCACCGTCGATTTTTAGTACCTTGCCATCCATTACGAAGACGGGAACCGCGCCACCCTTTACGCACCTCACGGCACAGTCTTTGTGCTCCGCGCTCGCGCCTTTGGCCCCACACTTCGAATCGGAGATCCAGCCGGTAAACTCATCGGCCAGGGCGGAAACCGCAAATAGCGAAAGCAGAAGAATCGCTGCTGTAATGACTCTCTTCAAAATGCGCCTCCTTTGTAGCTTGACCGTAAGCATAACCTATCCGGCGAGCACAGGCAATACTCAGTCGCAAAGCGTGCGTTACCTTACACAACGCACCGCTGTCTTATGGGTCGGCTCTCAGCGGCGTTGAGATGCCGCATGCGTTGTGCTGCCCGGACAGAAGTTGGTGGCGGCGCGCGGACTCGAACCGCGGACCTAGGGATTATGAGACCCTCGCTCTAACCACCTGAGCTACACCGCCAATTTAGAGGGAACCAAACGTTAGTTCGATTTTAGCAAACGCCGGAATGATCCAGCAGCAAAAGCGCTGCTGCATCTGCTGCATCTGCTGCATCGCTCAGTTTTCGATCGTGCGTGAGCTGAGAACGCCCCACGCCGGGCGCGCACCGCAATCCGTCAAAAGCGCGTGTGGCATCATGGAGTTTGCCTTCTATGAATTTGACCCGCAGATCTCTTATTTTCGGCGGCCTGGCGGCTCCGGTTCTGGCGCGTAAGGAACGCCCGCCGGAGCGTCCGAACGTTCTACTCATCCTAGCCGACGGTCTGCCTTTCTGGATGCTCGGCGTCAACGGCAACAAGGAAGTCCGTACGCCCAACATCGATCAGCTTTCTCAGTCTGGCGTCCGCTTTCAAAATCATTTCGTGTGCACGCCGGCCAGTTCCCCTAGTTGCGCGACTCTGTTCACCGGCCGCGTTCCACGACAGCATGGAATTCAGGACTTCCTGACCGGTGAGCCCATTGAAAACCCTCCCCAGGGTCAGGCGGCGCCGCCCGCATCTTTCAAGAACGAGACCATGCTCTCCGATCTTCTTGCCGCCGCGGGTTACGAGTGCGGCTACGCGGGAAAATGGCACATGGGTGACAACCAGCAGCCGCAGCATGGCTTCCGATTCTGGTACACCAATGCGCTCTCCGGTCCGACCGCATATGACAATCCGAGCATGAACTGGAACGGACAGGTGGTCCAGGAGAAGGGCTATCTAACGGAGCTGGCCACCGCGAAAGCCGGCGAATTTCTGGACAAACAAACTCCCGGTAAACCATTTTTTCTCACCCTCGGTTATCTCAATCCTCACGCACCTTACGAAGGGCACCCCGCGCGCTACTACCAGATGTACTCGCAGACGAATTTCGAAACCACGGGCTGGGAGCATCCAGCTTCAAATGCGCTTCGAGGCAAGGAATATCTGACAAGTACGGTCGAGAACCTTCGTAAAGTAGCGGCGTCCGTCACGGCGCTGGACGATCAGATTCCAGCGCTGCTGGCGAAACTAAACGCACGGGGCCTCCAGGAACGCACGCTGATCATCGTCTCGAGCGCCAGCGGATCGCTCTTCGGCCGCCATGGCCTCTGGGGTGGCGGGCTCGCGTCCAACCCCATCAACATGTACGATGAAGTGCTCGCCACGCCGATGATCTGGCGCTGGTTGGGGCGCATTCCGGCTCAGAGCGTGCGGCCGGAGGTGGTGAGTTCCTATGATTTCATGCCGACGCTTTGCGAGCTTCTGGAGCTGTCGCCGCCACCCGGGCGCAATCTCTGCGGACGCAGTTATCTCCCGATGGCCCTGAATAAGCCCTTGCCTAAAAAATGGCGCTGGCGTAAGTTGATCTTCGGGCACTACCGCAACACGGAAATGACCCGAGACACCCGCTTTAAACTGGTTCTGCGCAACGAGGGCGCAGGCCCGAATGAATTTTATGATCTCGCTGACGATCCTGGCGAGAAGGTGAACCAGTATGAGAACCAGAAATACTTGCTGGAGCAGCGTGATCTGGTTCGGTCGCTTGAAGCCTGGCGCAAGACCACTAGCGTCTGAACCCGGGCAGGGACTAACGACGCCCGCGGGGCAAGCCGCGCGGATAGGAGCGTGACGCATGCATCGCCGAAATTTTCTGAGAGCCGCTGCGGGATTCGCCGCGCTCAAAGCCGATTCCATTCACATGGCACAGGCCGCCGCCGCAACCATCAATCATCAAACGGCTGAGGCCTCGGCTCGCGATGAGGATTTCTGGCGAGAAATCCAGCAGGCGTTCACGGTCGATCGCAACATCATCAATCTGAATAATGGCGGTGTATGTCCTTCACCCAAAATCGTGCAGGACGCCATGCGCCGTCAGCTCGAGTTCAGCAATCTGGCGCCGGCGTACAGCCTGTGGACAGTCCTCGAGCCTGAGATCGAAAGCGTGCGCGCGCGCCTGGCCGCGAGCTTTGGCTGCGATCCCGAAGAGATGGCCATCACGCGCAACGCGTCCGAAGCGCTCGAAATCGTGCAGATGGGCCTCGAACTGAAGCCGGGCGACGAAGTCCTCACCACCGATCAGGACTATCCGCGCATGATCACCACCTGGCAGCAGCGCGAACGCCGCGGCGGCATCAAGCTGCGGATGATTTCGTTCCCCACGCCTCCGCCCTCCCTGGATGACCTGTACCGGCGTTTCGAACGCGCCGTTACGCCGCGAACCAAAGTCATCCACTTCTGCCACATCACAAACCTCACCGGGCAAATATTCCCAGTGAAGAAGATTTGCCAGATGGCCCGCTCACGAGGCATAGAGGCCATTGTTGACGGTGCACACGCCTACGGGCATTTTCCGTTCAAACATGAAGATCTGGATTGCGATTACTATGGAACCAGCCTTCACAAATGGCTGCTCGCGCCCCATGGCACCGGATTTCTCTACGTGCGCAAATCCAAGATCGAGCAGATCTGGCCGCTCATGGCCGCACCGCCCAGCATGAACGGCAATATCCGTAAGTTCGAAGAGATCGGCACGCACCCCGCCGCCAATCACAACGCCATTGCCGAAGCGCTGATGTTTCATGAATCCATCGGGGCCGAGCGAAAGGCCGCGCGCCTGCGCTATCTGCGCAGCTTGTGGTGGGAACGGCTCACCCGTTTTCCGAATGTGAAGATCAGAACCAGCCCCGATCCCGAACAAAGCTGCGGCCTGTCGCTGGTTTCCGTGGAAGGTAAGAAAGCGGCCGAACTGGCCGACGACCTTTGGAAGCAGCACCGTATCCTGGTAGTAGCCATCCTACACAAGGATTTCGAAGGTCTGCGCGTGACACCTAACGTTTATACGACGACGCGCGAAATCGACATCTTCGCCACGGCCATGGAAAAGCTGATCCGCGCATAAAAAGCCGACGACTGCCTTGGCAGGGAAAGGCTGTTCGGGCCGCTGCTCTACACCCAATCCAGCGCGCCTTTTCTGTACGACCAGAGGTATCCAACCACCAGGATTGCGAGGAAAACGAACACCTCGGCTACGCCAAACCAGCCGAGAGTCCGATACTTGACTGCCCACGGAAACAGGAAAATAGTCTCCACGTCGAAGATGACGAACAGGATTGCGATAATGTAGAAACGCACGGTGTAGCGGCCGCGGGAGTCCGATGCTGCCTTGATGCCGCATTCATACGCCTCGAGTTTTGCCAGAAAAGGCGCGGACGGCCGGATCAGCTTGGCCACAATGATGGTGGCCACGGGGAATAGGATAGCGATCACCAGAAAAATGAAGATGGGAATGTAGCCACTCGGCATGCCTCAGATAATAACATAATAGATACGAAGTGAAACTGCTCATCCCATTCCTGCTGGCGGCTTTAGTTCGAGTGCTCGCGGCGCCACCCGGCGATGCCCCTGCCGCTCAAACGCCAGACCATCAGGCGGCCGAGTGGGTCCTGCGTCTCGGCGGGTCCGTCACGCTCCTGGGCCACTCACAGCCGATCAGCGATCTGGCGGATCTGCCGCGTGGCGATTTCCAGATCGAAGGCATCAACCTGGTCGGTACGCTGGTCGAGCCCAAGGAGTTGGAGAAGGTGAAAGACCTCCATCACCTTCGCGAGTTGTTCCTGCCCGGTCCCATGTGGGACCCGTATTCCGGCAGCAAGCTAGACGCGAACGACGCTTTTGATCATCTGGCCCATCTCACGCAGCTCGAGAAGCTGCACTTCAGCACGCACTTTCTTTCCAACATCAATGTGCAGGATAAGGGCCTGGCGCGTTTAACGGCGCTGACGAACGTGCAGGAGCTCCGCCTGGCCCAGACCCAAGTGAAGGGCCCGAGCCTCGCCGCATTCGTCAACTTACGGTACCTCGATCTCAGTGAGACGCCCTTCGGCGATGCCGGCATCCAGTCGCTCACGCGTATGGCGAAGCTTTCGAAACTGTATCTGCGCAACACGCTCGTAACCGATGCCGGTCTAAAGGCTCTGGCGGACCTCGCCAGCCTGACGGAGCTGGATCTTTACGGCCTGCGGATTACAGACGGCGGTCTCGCACACTTGAAGAATCTCACTGCGCTGCGCAAATTGAACTTGCTCGGCTCGGATGCAACCGATGCAGGACTCGAAGCGCTCGGCGGCATGCAGCAGCTTGAGGAATTGAACCTCTACCGCAGCCAAATCACCAATGCCGGGCTCGAGCGCTTGAAGATGCTGCCGCACTTGAAATCGCTTGATCTGCGTTACACGCGTGTCACAGGCGCCGGGATCCAAATGCTCGTGCGTGCCCTGCCTGGCTGTCACATCGCTCATGTCGGCCCGGCTTCTATTGCGGCTCCTCGAGCAGCCACTGACGCCAAGATGAACGTTGCGGATTGGGTGCGCGCCATGGGTGGGCGGATCACCGTTTGCGACGGCGGCATTCGTGAGATTTCGCTGGCCGCAACGGCAGTGACAGACGCGCAGTTGGAAAAACTCGCGCGCCTGGCCGATCTCAAAGAGCTCAACCTGAACGCCACCGAGATCAGCGATGCCGGCTTGAAGCATCTGAGCGGGCTCACTGGATTGCGCGAGCTGAGCCTGAACAACACAACTGTTTCCGGAACTGGCGTGGCGCAGCTCGCGAGTCTCCAGAGCCTACGCCGCTTGAGTCTGGCCTACACATTGATCCGGGGCCGCGACCTTGCGTCACTCCATGAGCTGCCAGCGCTTGAAGAATTGGATGTGGCAGGCGCCGCGATCAACAACTCCGGCCTCGAGTTTCTTGCGAAGCTTCCGAACATCCGTAGCTTAAACTTGAGCTACACGGACGTCACCGACGCCGGCCTTGGGCATTTGAAAGAGCTATCTAAGCTGGAACACCTCGATCTCACCGGAGCCGACATCGGCGATCGTGGTCTCGATGAGCTCGCGTCTCTCACGGGCCTGCGCCGGCTCGGGCTCAATTACAGCCGGTTCACCGTCAAGGGATTGAAGAGCCTGGAGGCGCTGAAAGATCTTACGGCGTTGGATCTGGTGCGAACCAGGGTGAATGACGCCGCGCTCGAGGGGTTGGCCGGGCTCAGCAAGCTGGTGCGGCTCGACCTGGATTACACCGAGGTGACCGATCACGGGCTGGCCTACTTGAAATCGCTGCCGCTGATCGAACTGCGGTTGGACAGCGCCGGCATCACGGACACCGGCATCGAGCAGTTGAAGAACATGCCCACGCTGCGCATTCTCAATCTCTATCACACCCTCGTCACCGAAACCGGCTACAAGGCCTTGAAGCAGTCGCTGCCCGGCTGCGACATCGTGTGGGATCGCGACTCGAGTCTGCCCAACCGGAGGGGCAGCTAGAGATGGGCTCCACTCTTTACATATTGACCGTCGCTTGCCTGCTTCTGGCGACGACTCCACGCGCTTTCGCCACGGATGCAAATGAATCAGAATTCGCCGCGTGGGTCTCCGGCCAAGGCGGAAGAATCGCGCGCGACGCTTCCGGTCACATCACGGCGGTGAATCTGCGGACGGCCTGGCTTACTGATGGCGACCTGGGCCGTCTGGCCGCTTTGCCGAACCTGACCCGGCTGGATCTTTCGCTGACTCACATTACCGATCTAGGCATGGAGCACCTGGCGCCGCTCACCGGCATCACTGATTTGAATCTCGATTATGCCGAGCACATCACCGATAACGGCCTGGCTCCGTTGAAGCATTGGCCGAAGCTCGAGCGGCTCAACCTGCGCGGCACCAAGATCACCGACACCGCGCTCGAATACATCGCGGGTCTTACGAGCCTGCACGCTCTGGATGTCGGTTTTACCCAGGTCACCAACAACGGTGTCGATCGTCTGTCGGCTCTGAATCTCCTCACCGATCTCGCCATCGGCGGCAATAAGATCAGCGATTCAGGCTTGCAGCTTTTGAAGCTCTTGCCGAACCTGCGCCGCCTGGACCTGCACGGAAAACAGCGCACCGATTCCGGTCTTTGGTCGGCTTCCGTCACCGATGAAGGTTTAGACGCCATCAGGACCTTGCGGCATCTGGAAGAATTGAACCTCGCGGAGACCAAGATCACGGACCTGGGGCTTGAAAAGTTGCGCGCGCTAACTGATCTTCGCTCGCTCGATCTGAGTGAAACGCAGATTTCAACCAAAGGCCTGGAAGCACTCGCTGGCCTCGAGAAACTCGAGAAGCTGATGCTATGGAAGGACGCGCGGGTGGATGACGCCGCGGTGCCTTACTTAAGAGCTTTGCAAAAGCTCCGGTATCTCGATGTCGACGGTACTGCGATCTCTCCCGCCGCGCGAAAAGAGCTGAAGCTCGGCGATTAATGGGCCTTGCTTGAGACGTCCGCTGCGCGATCTACTGCGCCGTTGTGAAGATCGCTTTCGGCAACGTCGCGTGCACGCCTTTTGTGCCATCCACCACCTGCGTCACGTGCAGGTCCACGCCGGCGCTGATCAGCATATAGGCGTCGTCCCGGGTGAGGCCACGCTCCGTCATCAGATAGTCAATCATTTCCTTGGTGGCGCGGCGCGCAGCTTCGTCCAAGTTTGGATGCAGTCCCATGGTGATGAAGTGCGTAGGCGTCTCGGCTCGCGGCCAGCGCAGCTTCATGTCCTTCCGCACCGTGAAGCGAAATACGCCGGTCAAGTTCGTTTCAATCGCCGTGATGCAGACTTCGCCGTCGCCCTGCGCGGCGTGTCCGTCCCCAACCGAAAACAATGCCCCGGGCACCTGCACCGGGATGTACACTTTGGTGCCGGCGACCAGCCATTTGTTGTCCAGGTTGCCTGCGTTGTAAGACGGTGGCGCGCTGTTCAAACGTCCTTCGGGCGGAGCCACACCCAAATTACCAAAAAAAGGACGAACCGGAATGTGGATCCGCGGTGAGAATTCAGCCGTCTTGCTGCGCTCATCCAAAGGCACCAGCTTCTCCCGCAGATACGGGAACTCTTCCGGCAACTCTCCGGCGTCCGGCTCAATCATCATCCATCCATAAGGAGAACGCAGCCGGATATCCAGAATCTCCACCTCCAGCACATCGCCAGGCATTGCGCCATCAATCGCGACGGGTCCGGTGAGAAAGTGCGGCCCCGGGCCTCTGTCCTTGATCTCGGCGTACATCTGCTTCATCTCGCGAATCGGCTCGTCGGTCGCCGCGCCCAGCCGCTCCAGCATGTCGGGGACGCCGCAAATCGTGTCCATCGTGACCACTTCGCCGGATTTCACCGCGAGCACGGGTTTGCCATCCGCGTCGAAGTGGCCCCATTGCACAGTGGCGGGCGTCACGCGCACCACGTGCTGCGCGAGCAGGGGGACTGTCCCCAGCACCACGACCAAAACTGCCGCGCCATGACAGTGATTCATTGCCGCAGCCGCCGCGCGTGCCATGACGCTCCAACCTCTGAGTGAGCCGTTCATGAGAGATCTCCTAATGTTGATATTCGGGAACGCCGGCTTTGTCGTACAGTTTCCGGATGCGGCGCAATTCCTCGGCTTGCTCGTTCAGACCGAGTGAGCGGATCATCTCGCCGATCGTCACCCGCGGATCGTTCGACCAGAACATTCCGCGGTCCTCGTCCTCGTAGTAGCGGAAGCCCACTTTATCGCCGTACTTCTTCTGGAGCGCTTTTCCGTGTTGCAGCGTCGAGCTCCACGGCAGAATCGCATAGCTGAGATCGAATTGCTCGACCAGCACGTGCTCGGGATCCCTGATCTGCGCGAAAATCCTACCGGTCGGCTCAAAAAACGACGCATTGTTGCGCCACGTACTGGAGACTATGTAATAGCGATTCTGCATCGCGCGGAACGCCGGCCGAGCGGTTTGCGGCGATTGCGTAGGCCACGCCACCAGCTCCGCGCCCTGGCGCGCCAGTTCCGCCCATCCATCGTCGAACTCAATGTCGAAACAAATCTGAATGCCCAGTTTGCCGAAGTCGCAGTTGAACACCGGCGCTTGTTTGCCCGGGGTTGTACCGTCCTCGAGCGCGTCGCTGCCCGTTTGGACCGCCAGGTGCACCTTCCGGTAGATACCCACCAGCTTCCCCGTACGGCCAATCAGGATCGCCGCATTCGAACACACCTTCTTTTCCTTATCGTCCAGCAGGTATGTGGGAACTACAATGTAGCAATGGTGTTCGCGCGCCTTGCGGACAAAGGTATCGCGCATGGGACCTTCGAACGGGAGCGAGTGCCCCACGACATCGCCCGAAAGCTCTCCGGTCACCGCCATCTCGGGCAGTATCGCGAGGTCCAGGCCGCGGCCAAACTTCTTCCCAGATTCCTCGGCCAAGCGATCGATCAGTCCGGACAGTTGCTCCAGACGCTTCTCGAGGCCTGGGTACTCAACCCAGAAAGCCTGCATCGTCGTCCCGACAATCACCTTGCGCGGCCGTTGGTCAAGCGTACTCTTAACCCGCAGCTCGGCGGCTGACGTGGGCGAGGCCCAGAGCGCCACGAGCGCCGCAGCAACCGCGGGAATCCACATTGCCTCTATGCGCATGGAAAGGACTCTATCACGGACGCGGGTGCTGGCGCGGGTCGAAGCTTACAATCCGGATCGAAAACATCGCAACTTCCCCGCTCGCCGTACCATCTAACCGGTTGGGAGCCGCGGAGGAAACGAGTGCCGGCGAAATCGAACAATAAGCACCTCGTGACGGCGTCCAGGCTCATCCACTCAACTCCGGAGCGCGTGTACACAACCATCGCCGATTATCGAAATGGCCATGCGCGCATTCTGCCGGAGGAATTCAGCGGGTTAACCGTCGAGCGAGGCGGCGTCGGCGATGGAACTATTATCCGATTTCAGATGCGCGTATTCGGGAGAACTCAAACCTTCCGCTCGGCCATCACCGAACCGGAGCCCGGCCGGGTATTGGTCGAGACTGATCTGGACACGAACGGCGCCATCACCACGTTCACTGTGAATCCAGGCATGCTTCCAGGGACGTCCAACGTGACAATTGCGACGGCGCTGCCGGTCAGGACCGGGATTCTCGGGGCCATCGAGCGCGCTCTCAGTACCAGGTTTCTGCGCCCGATTTATTTCAAGGAACTGGCGCAACTGGCTAAGCACGTCGAGCCGAACAAGGAGCAGTAATCCAAGTTAGCGGGTGCCTACCTAACCTAAGCGAGTCGCGCCGAAGGTTTGTAGATCGTGTTATGCTCCGATTCCCAGAAAGCGCCGTGAGCATTGGGACAACCTGAAACTCACCCTTCACTTTTTCGCTGGTCCTGCATTTACCGTGATATTTGAAAGCTTGAGGCGCATCATCAGCATTGAAGCCTGGGACGGGATCAGAGATCCAGGACGGAAATCGTTCCCGAAGCTCCTGGTCGATTTCCGTCACGCGGCTGCGCGGGAATGCGGCGACGCGAACGCCAGCCAGATCGTTGAGGTCATCCAGTGCGTAGAGTTCGGCCGGTCTGTATCGAAAGTCGCGGCTTCCTGCCGGCGGCGCAGCGCATCAATTGCGCTCTCGCATTCCTTGATTCGCGACGTAACAGTGAGCCGCTCATAGCGATCCAATCGCGAAGAAATCGGAAGCAGACAATGCCTGACTTCCGCGTCCAGTTCCGCGGCAACGCGGCGGATATCTGGTAGCAGTTCAAAATACTGTTCTCGCAGCCGTCTTCGATGGTACGCTCAGGCACTAACCCAAAACGCCCGCGAGCTCATGTTTTAATGCCGCAGACGGCTCAGAGTTAAAGTAGAACCGCCAGTTTCCCGCCGGCGTGTCTTCATTGATGCACCGTTGCAGCTCTTCCTCGCTGGGATCCTCAACGAATTCAACGCTGAAGACTTTCTTGGTTCTGCGATTGATATAGATCTGCCGATCGAAGCTGTAGGAGTAACCCGAATCTTCGAGAATCTGGCTCTTTGTGCCTAGCAATGCCATTCCGAAAGGCCCTCTTCTTCTGGGTTGATTGTATCCGACTTCAGTGGTGGGGCGTCGGACAGACCGTGCATTATCTGGCGGACGATCGACTACACGAACTTATACACCCCCGGCACCGGTAGCGGCATAGGTTCCATCTGCTTCTTGTAATCGAACTCTTTCGGCTGCAGGTCCTGCTGCGAGTTCATGATCATGTCCCAGGTGATCTTCATTCCCGAGTAAGCCGACTCGCGTCCCATGATCGCCGTCATGGTGCTTTCCGCCACGCGCATTCCCTGATTGATATACGGACCGGCGCCCGTAATGCTCTTGATCATGTCGATGTGTTCCTGCACGTACGGGTTGATGCCTTTCCCGCCCATATCCATGCCATTCGAGCGTCCCTTCGATCCCACGATCACATCGCTCACGTTGCTGTACAAACCTTTTGGATATTGCCGGCAGTGGCTCGACAGCCGGACGCCGTTTGCATAGCCAAAATCCGACGACATGTGGTCGTAGATATTGCCGTAAAGCGGTTCGCGCGGGCGCCACGCCGCGCCGCCTGATGCCACCACTTCCAAAGGATGCGAGTCCATCACCCAATTCATGAAATCGATGTTGTGGAAGTGCTGCTCGACAATCTGATCGCCGCAGATCCAGATGAACGAGTACCAATTGCGGTGCTCCCATTCCATATCCCCCCACTTCGGATCGCGCGCATCCGCGTGGAACACCGGCCCGCTCAGGTAATACGAATTCAGCGCCACGATGTCGCCGATAGCGCCGTTATGGATCTTGTCGACGGTCTCGATGTAGTCGCGCTCGGCGTGGCGTTGCGCTCCGGACATCACCGTCAGCTTCTTCTCTTCGGCTTTCTTGGCCGCGGCCATGAACCGCCGCACGCCCACCGGATCGGTCGCGATGGGTTTCTCGGTGAATACGTGCTTCCCGGCATTGATGGCCGCTTCGAAATGCTGCGGACGGTAGCCCGGCGGCGTCGCCAGCATCACGATATCGACATCCGACTTGACTAGTTTCTTGAACGCATCAAACCCCACAAAATGATGCTCGGGATCCACCTTGATGCGCGGCTGTAGGGAGCGCACCAGGTCTTCGGCGCTCATCTCGACCGGCTTGCCGTTGCGCTCGACTGTAATTCCGGCGTCGCGCGAGAGGTACTTCGTGTTATTCCGCAGACGGTCGAGCGAAGTTTCCAGATGATCTTCGAAAACGTCCGCCACGGCGACCAACTCGACGTTTTCATTGCCGGTGAGCAGATTTACAACAGCCTGTGTGCCACGGCCGCCGCAACCTACCAGTCCGGCCTTCAGGCGGTCCGTTGACGATGCGCCGCGGGCCATCGCCAACGCGGATGTTGTGGTCAGAAATGAACGACGGGAAAGCGAATGAGAGGAATGCATACGAGAGCATCATATCAGGAACTTCCTTCGTACTCCCACTGAACTCTTTTGGGCCACAATATCAACATGGCTGCGATTGCTTCCGAAGACCGGCGTCTCTCCCGACTTACGAGGATCTGCCTGGCGCTGCCCGAGGCGGCCCGCCGGGATAGCGGAAGCCACGCTGCCTTCCTGGTCCGGAAGAGCACCTTCGCCTATTTCTTGAACGACCATCACGGCGACGGTATCGTGTCAGTTGCGTGCAAGGCGTTGCCCGGCGATAACACAGCTCTGGCCGTGGCTCAACCAGAGCGCTTTTACCTACCCGCCTACATTGGGCCGAGAGGCTGGATCGCGCTGCGTCTGGACACGGGCAAGGTCGATTGGGACGAAGTCGCTGAACTCGTCATGGGAAGCTATCGTCTGATCGCGCCCAAGCGTCTAGTCAGACTGGTCTAGCTAGCTATAGCTAGCGCAGCTAGGATTCAGGGCGCAAGTCTTGCCGCAGGTTCGCAGCATCAAGCCAGCGTCATGACAGGCGTGCGCGATCGTTCCGCCGGCATTCGCGCCAATCATTTCTTCCGAAGGTCTTACTGACACGAAGGGAATATTTCTCCAAGAAGATTCTGAGCCTGTCGATTTCACCACCCCTAGTTCGACGTGTAGGTAGAAGGACACATAGGCATGATGCTGAGAAGAAGTTTCATCGCAACCACCGCCGCCGGGATCTTCCTGGCAGCATCGGCCCTTGCGTTAGCTCAGACAAACACGACAACTGCCCTCAAAATCGGGTACGCTCCGGTGAACGGCCTCAAGCTCTACTACGAAATCCACGGCACGGGCGAACCGCTGATCCTGCTGCACGGCGGGGTGAGCGCAACTGAAATGTTCGGCGCGATCCTGCCGTTGTTCTCGAAGACCCGGCGGGTGATTGCTGCTGACTTGCAGGCCCATGGACGCACCGCCGATATCGACCGCCCGCTGAGCATGGAGGCGATGGCCGACGACATGGGCGCGCTGATCAAGCATCTCGGGATCGAGAAGGCCGTGGGTTACTCACTCGGTGGCGGCGTCGCCCTGCGGACCGCCATCCAGCATCCCGGCGTGGTCAAGAAGCTGGTGCTCGTCTCGACCGCCTTCAGCGCGATGGTATCCCGAGATCGTCGCGGTTATGACGCAGATGGTTGCAGGAGCCGCTGAGCTGATGAAGCAGACCCCGATGTTACCAGCTCTATGCCGCATTGCTCCGAAGCCGGAAGATTGGCCGGTGCTGCTTACCGAGCTCGGTGAGTTGCTCAAGAAGGACTATGACTGGTCGAGAGAAGTGGCGGCGATCAAGGCGCCCACGTTGCTCGTGTTTGGTGATGCCGACGCCGTCCGTACCGCACATGCCGTGCAATTCTTCGAGCTCCTTGGCGGCGGCAAGAAGGACGGCGGCTGGGACGGATCGGGAATGTCCAATGCTCGGCTCGCCATTTTGCCGGGCCTGACGCATTACGATGTGTTCTCGTCGCCGGCGCTGGCATCCACTGTTACGCCATTCCTCGACGCCCCCATGGCGGGAGCCAGGTGAGGCAGACAATGCGGCGTGTCGATTTGGCGGTGCCTCGTTCGACGTAAAAATTGAAGGAGACATGACCATGAGATTCATGATGATTGTGAAGGCCAGCAAGGACTCGGAAGCAGGCATCATGCCGAGCGAAGATCTCCTTTCCGCGATCGGCAAGTACAACGAGGAGCTGATGAAAGCCGGCGTACTCCTCGATGGCGCCGGGCTCCAAGGGCGCCCGCATCAAGTTCTCGGGAGTCAAGCGCACCGTCATCGACGGCCCCTTCGCCGAGACCAAGGAGCTCATCACCGGATACTGGATCATTCAGGTGAAGTCCAGGGAAGAGGCGATCGAATGGGCCAAGCGCGTCCCCGCTCCCCACGAAGGCCAGGAATGCGAAATCGAGATCCGCCAGTTTTTCGAGATGGACGACTTCGGTCCCAGCGGTCGATCGCGCGCGCGAGCTCGGCAAGGAGCTCGAGAAGAAGAAGTAGTTCGATTCGGCAGTACTTTGTTCGCGTAGTAGAGTGGAAATTACACTCGTTCACAACATCAAAACAAGGAGAGATCATTATGCGATTCCTAAGCATCTATAATACCGCCGAGCGAGGCGTCCCCCCTTCACAGGAGGAAATGACCAAGATGGGCAAACTGATCGAGGACGGGATGAAGGCTGGTACGCTGCTCGCCACCGAAGGCTGCCTGCCGAGCGCCCTTGGCGCGCGCGTGCGCATCTCGGGTGGGAAGCTGACTGTCGCCGGCGGTCCTTTCACCGAAGCCAAAGAAGTAGTCGGCGGCTTCGCACTCCTTAGGGCGAACTCTAAGGAAGAGGCCATCGAAATGGTCAAGAATTTCCTCCAGGCAGCCGGTAATGATGGTGAATGCGAGCTTCGCCAGGTATACGAGGCCGACCAGAATACCCACACCCAGAGAGCGGCGAAGTCCTGACCAACCGCGCCTCGCGCGGCCGCGCTTTCACTCGCGAAGCCTCTGGCTTAACTTGAAAGGTCGACGTGTCGTCCTCTGACACGCATCGCGTCATCGACGCAGTCTGGGATCGAGTCGGCCAGGCTCATCGCCGGGCTCGCTCGTATCGTCCGCGATGTCGGACTGGCCGAAGAGCTCGCGCAGGACGCTCTCGTCGCCGCACTCGAGCAATGGCCGGAGTCGGGCGTTCCGGACAACCCGGGCGCCTGGCTCCTGGCCACCGCTAAGCATCGCGCCATCGATCTCTTTCGCCGAAACAAGCTCCTCGAACTTAAGCACGCGGAGCTCAGTCGCGAGCTCGAGACCCAGCAGGAAATGGCCGTGGCGAATTTCGACACCGCAAATGACGACGATATCGGCGACGACCTTCTGCGTCTAGTGTTCATCTCCTGTCATCCGGTCCTTTCCACGGAAGCGCGAGTTGCGCTCACGCTTCGCCTGCTGGCGGCTTGACCACGCAGGAAATCGCGCGCGCCTTTCTCGTTCCGGAGCCGACCGTCGCCCAGCGCATTGTCCGCGCCAAACGCACGCTGACTGAGGCGCGCGTTCCCTTTGAGGTCCTCCGCGGGCCGGATCTTCGAGCGCGGTTGTCGTCCGTTCTCGAGGTGATCTACCTCATCTTCAACGAAGGCTACTCCGCCACCGCCGGTGAAGACTGGATGCGTCCTGCGCTCTGCGAAGATGCGCTCCGCCTCGGCCGAATTCTCGCGGGACTTGTTCCGAACGAGCCGGAAGTCCATGGTCTCGTCGCGTTCATGGAGATTCAGGCTTCGCGGGTTCGCGCTCGAGTCGGTCCTGCAGGAGAGCCGATCCTGCTGCTCGATCAGGATCGTACGCGTTGGGACCACGTCCTCGTCGCGGCCTCGCCGCGCTCCAGCGTGCCCAGGAAGTCAGCAATGCTCTCGGTGGCGCCCTCGGCCCCTACGCCCTTCAGGCCGCCATCGCCACCTGTCACGCTCGCGCGCGTACTGCGTCGGAAACGGACTGGCAGCCCATCGCCGCGCTCTACGATGCTCTCGTCCAGCTCATGCCCCGTCGTAGAGCTGAATCGTGCCGTCGCCCTCTCCATGGCCTTTGGCCCCCAAGCCGGCCTTGAGCTCATCGACACGCTCGCCTCGGAGCCGTCGCTCAAGGCCTACCACCTCTTGCCGAGCGTGCGCGGCGACCTCCTCACAAAGCTCGGCCGCTTCGACGAGGCCTGCGCGGAGTTCGAGCGCGCGGCCACGCTCACGCGTAATGTGCGCGAGCGCAACCTGCTCTTCGAGCGCGCCGGGCGTGCGGGGCCCCCCTGGGTCCGGCCGAGCGCCAACCGAGTTACGGTGAAGAAAGCAGCACATCGGGTGTTGGCTGGTAAGTCGCGCGGCCAAAGTTCTCAAGGCAATAACTCGAAATCATGTCGATGTCATCTCTCGCTGGCGATTTGCTGCCTGGATATGATAATAACTGCGCGGAACATAGGCATCGCGGCAATCCATAGCAGAATGATCCAGAGCGGGTAGGGCAGCAACTGTCCTACGGGCAGTCGGCCAAACCAGTGGGCCGCTCCAGCATTGAGAGATCCTCGGAACAGGATGCAGAGAACGCTTCTGGTGCGCGAGTAGATGAGCGCGAAGAAAGCTGAGACAGGGAAAATACCGCCAAGAAAGAGCAGGTACTGAAGCCAGGTGCTTTGACCTTCGGAGTTGGCCGCGAGATAGAACGGCAGATGCCAGAGTCCCCAAAATAGCGCCATCCACCCCGTTGCGGCCAGCAGCGACTTGCCTTTCATCAGGTTTGCCAGGAAGAAACCTCGCCATCCGAGTTCCTCGCCCACACTGAAAAGTCCTAATACAGCTACCATCACCGGCTGTTCAGACCAAAGGCCAAACTCGGGAAAGGAATGTTCATACTCCGATAAAACAGCAGCGTTGCTACTTGCGTTGCCGGCGCTACGAGGAGTGCCAAAGCATACCAGCGGAATGGCGCGCGTACTTAACGAGCGGAACAAGCAGCATTGGCCCGATGGCGCGAGGTCCATAAACAATCCCGCGGTGATCAGAGCGGCGACAGCTGGCATGAGCTGAGCCAGGGTTTGGAGGCCTCTTGAAACGTGGACGTTGAGCAGGTTGTACGTGGCGAGAGCCGCAAGTACCTCGATCATCCAACTGAGTCCATAAACGAGAAGAACGAAGCAAGCCAGGACTGCAAGCGGGCGGGGGCTACATCAGCTTTGTCCGCAACCAAGTGTGCCAGGAGAGTCCACTCGAGAGCGATACGGCGAAAGTTTTCAGCCGATCTGCTGCACCTAGATCGTATAACCGCTAACGCAAGATCGCAATCCGTTCCGATCGGAGGAGCACGAAACAAATCTGGTTTCAAGCAGATCAGTGCGACAGTTCTGGCCGAACTTCTGAGCCCTAACTTCCAAGTGGTCCAGCCTGCGACTCCTTTGGGTATGCTGGTGGCTATGTACCGAGTTGCGGTCCCGTTACTCGCACTTGCTTGTTTCGCTTTGCTCACATTCTCCTTGGCTGGCCCGGCCGGCTCCGATTGGCCGATCTACGGTCACGACGCCGGAGGCCAGCGCTACTCTCCCCTATCCTCAGTCAATCGCCAGAACGTCGGCTCGCTCCATATCGCATGGACCTTCCGCACCGGGGACGCGTATACGCCTCCGCGTGGCAAGCCCACGGCTTTTGAATCGACCCCGCTTTATATTGATGGCGCCCTGTACCTCACAACGCCGCTCGGGCGCGTAATCGCGCTCGATCCTCTCACTGGAAAAGAGCGCTGGTCCTACGATTCCAAGGTTCCCAGAGACAAGGGTTACGGCGATTTCGCGAACCGTGGGGCCTCCGCCTGGACCTCACCTTCCGGCCACCTGCGCCTCTTCCTCACCACCATCGACGCGCGTCTTATTGCAGTCGATGCCGCAACCGGCAAAGCCTGCCCCGATTTCGGCGATAATGGCGTGGTCAATCTTCGGAATGGTTTGCGTATTCCTCCCGATCCGAACCGCTTTGCCGACTACGAAGAGACTTCGCCGCCCGCCGTTGTTGGCAATACCGTGATCGTCGGTTCGGCAATTGCCGACAATAATCGAACCAACCAGCCATCCGGTGAGGTCCGCGGCTTCGACGCGGCGAGCGGCAAACAGAAGTGGTCGTGGGACCCGATTCCACA
>QHXW01000254.1 GCA_003223115.1 Acidobacteriota bacterium | reverse complement strand
TTGTACTTCTACAGTTCGCGCGAGTTGGATGCGCACGTGAAGGTGGCGTTTCCCCACGGGCTCATCACCGAATGGTACCCGCAGGCCGAATACGAGGTTTATCAGAGGAGCAGAAGTAACGGCTCTGTGCGGCGCCTGGCGGCAAATCTGAACGGCATTGACACGTCGCTCAGGAGCCTGACCGGAGGCATCGAGTGGAAGAGCATTAAGGTTCAACCGGATTTCTCTCCCCCCCTGCCGATCGAGAGCGGTATGAGCCGCTACTATGCTGCACGCGCAACGGATGCTACTCCGATCACGGTCGGTGACCAGCATGAGAAATTCCTGTTCTATCGTGGCGTGGGGCGCTTCCCGGTTCCTCTTTCCGTCCGCCTTACCGGCGATGGCAAGATCGTGGTGGAAAACCGCGGCCACGACTCCGTTCCCACCGCAATCCTGTTCGAGAATCGTGGAGGACGCCTGGGGTATCGCAACGCAGGCGCCATCGAGGACGCCGTTACACTCGACGCGCCCTCGCTCGATGGTTCCTTTGCTGTATTGCGGCAGGATCTCGAGGCTGCGCTGGTTGCACAAGGTCTATTTCCGAGGGAGGCGCAAGCGATGGTCGAGACCTGGCGAGATTCCTGGTTCGAGGAGGGCTCGCGTCTGATCTACATTGTTCCTTCACGCACGATCGATGCCGTTCTACCGCTCCAAGTCGAGCCCGTGCCGTCGCAGACGGCGAGGGTGTTCGTCGGGCGGATCGAACTGGTTACTCCTGAAACGAAGCTTGCAGTGGAAGAGGCCATTGCCAAGGGCGACTGGTCCACCATCAATCGCTATGAACGTTTCCTTGACCCGATTCTGAAGCGAATTTCCTCCGAGAATCCACTGAAGGCCAGTCAGGTCGAGCGGGTCCGCCAGAGCATTCATAGGTCCTTGGGCACTAGGAAGTGCCGATAACCCGAGAATGCGGACTTGTTGGGAGGGACCGACACACCATTGGTCCAGCCGCCGCGAGAAACAAGCCTCGGTACCCGCGCACGAGCCCCTTACCGGTTGCGCACGTCGCGCTCACTTATCATCGACCGCTTAAGGTTCCAATCATCAACGAAAGGGTCGCGGAGCAAGAAACGGGCTTGTGTCGAGCGTGCCGATTTGCGGTCGGCGAGCGGTTTGAACGCAGTTCCAAACTTCCCCGATCGCGACCTCCAGCCCGCTGACCCGGGCGTGTCCGCCGTTGCTGTCCTAGGCGACGTGTCGGTGAAAGACTGCGCGGCAAATTCAGGTTCACGCTTGCCACTGGTGAACACAAACTTAGCTAACTTAGCAGACGAGGACCCCGGTCACTCATGCCGGATCGCCGACATCGGATCTAAATTGGCCGCTCGCCGGGCGGGAATATAGGTAGCAATAAGCGTAACAGCACACAAGGCACAAATCACGGCACCGAAAGTTGCAGGATCGGCCGGCTTCGTTTCGTATAACAAGCTAGTCAGGGTGCGCGTCACGATCAGCGAGATTATTAGGCCGACAGACGTGCCCGCCAGCACTAGACGAATGCCCTCTCTCGAGATCAGTCCGATAATGTCGCGTCGTGTCGCGCCCATCGCCGCGCGGATGCCGATCTCCTGCGTCCGGCTGACCATCATCTGTGAAACTACGCCATAGACCCCCACGGACGCCAGTAATAACGCCAGAATGGCGAACAGTGTAAGAATCCTCGCCCGGAACGCTGGGTATTTGAGCTTCTCGGACAAATCGCCGGCTACTAATTTGATGGCACCAACGGGCAGGTTGGCGTCCAGAGCTGATACCTGGCGCGGCAGCTCCGCCGCAAGGCCGTGTCCATCACCGCTAAAGCGCACGAGAACATGTACCGTGTTGGTCGTGGCCTGGCTGAACGGGCGATAGAGAGTCGGAGGGGTCTCCAAAGCCATTTCCCGGAATACCGTGAATCCCTTCACATTGCCAACGACTCCCACAATTTTGAGCCATGGCTGCTTTTCGAGGGAAGCGCCAACTCGCACGTGTTGGCCGATCGGAGTTTTGTGCGGCAAATACCGGCTGACAAAGGCTTGATTGACGATGGCGACCCGCTCCGACCGCGCCCGATCACCGCTGTTGAAATCGCGCCCGTCAAACAACGGAATTCTTTCCACTGAAAAAAAGCCGCTGCTGACGGCCTGCTCACCGCAATCTCCGAAAGTAGTGTCCGGCGGAGGCGCAGGCAGGTCTTCGACGGCCACGATTTCGTTTCCACCCAAGCCATGACTCAGCTCTGCGCCTTCGACGGACGGTAAACGCCGCACGCGTTCGCTAAGTTGCTCGAAGAAGCGAACCACCTGCTCCGGCTTCGCGTAACTGTCCGTCGGCAGCTCGAGTTCCAGCGCCAGCAGATGATCGGGGCAGAAACCCAGCGGTGCTTGTGCCAACCGGCTGACGCTCTGGATCATCAGCCCCGCCCCAACTAGCAACACAAGCGAGAGCGACAGCTCTGCCACCACTAGTATCCTGGCGGTCCGAGGATGCAGAGTGGCGGCATGGGATTCGCGGCTGACGCCTTTCAACGTTTCGCTGACATCGGCCTTTGAGGCCCTCCACGCGGGCATCAGACCGCAGAGAAGCGTCGTGATGATTCCCAGGGCCGCGCTGAACGCCAGGACACGCAAGTCCACGGCTACCTGATTTCCAGGTGGTAACTCCAACGGATTCGCGGCACGGAAATAGTGCACCACCCCTGTTGCTATAACGACTCCAAGAGCCGTGCCGGCCAGTGATAGGACGAGGGCTTCCGTCAGCAGCTGCTGCAGCAGCCGCGCACACCCTGCTCCCAGTGCGGAGCGAATGGCAAACTCCCCGCTTCGCTCCGCGCCGCGAGTGAGCAACAGATTGGCGACGTTCAAACACGCGATCAGCATCAGGAAACTTACGGAGCCCATCACAAACACCAGGGTGCGTTGCAGATTGCGCCCAGTGAGCCAGGTAAAATCCTCTTGCAAGCTATGCAGGACAGGGACAAATTCGGCGACGCCATCCGGCGCCGTCTTATTGACATTCCTCCGAATCGCACGCAACTCGTCTTGCGCCCGTTCGATGTGAACACCGGCCCGCAGCTTTCCAAAAATGATCAGCGAGTGATCGTTCGGATCTCGAACCAATCCAGCATGGGGACCCAGCAGCGTCCACATGGACATTTCCTTTGGGTAGAATTCGAATGCCGGCGGCATCACGCCGATGATCGTGTACGGTTTCCGGTCAAGGTTTAGCGTTTTTCCGATTGAAGTGGGGTTCGCACCAAGTTGCGTCTCCCAGAATGCATGGCTTAGGACGACGAGCGAGTTGCCCGCCTGATCGTCGGGCATGAAAGTCCGCCCGAGAGCGGCGCGTGCACCCAGAAGCGAGAAGAAATTGGAAGTCACGGGCGCGGCAAAAACCCTGCGAGGTGTTCCGTCCCCGCGGAGGATGGGTTGCGCATCAACCCAACTGTAGCCCCCCAGATCCTCGACGGTCTTGCTTTCGCGTTTCCACGAAACAAGATCGCGATAGGAATTCCAGATCCCAGTGGTCTCCAGGCGTTTCGGATCGCTTTCCCAAATTGCGATCAGCCGCCGCGCGTCCCGAAATGGAAGCGGCCGCAACAGAACCGCATCAAAGATGCTGAACACGGCTGTATTCGCGCCGATTCCCAACGCTAGCGAAACCACGGCCAGCGCTGCAAATGTGGGGTTCCGGCGGAACATCCGTAGAGCGTGAGGGACATCCTGTCGCAACCCTGAAAAAGAGCGATCCGAATCAACCAGGTGCATACAAACCTCCGGCAGCTATGATATAGCGCTGGCTCTCCGTGGCGGCCTATAAACGCTAGCACCTTTCTCGGCGGTACGGCGTTCGCGAACATCAGGAGTTTAAAGGAACAGAACCCGACATATGGACAACGATGCACCACGTTGACTATAACTGCTGCCGGCATTCGAGGCATCCGGCGATCCATAAGCGCGCGTTAGGGAGGAGCTGTCCCGATTGCTTTTGGACGGAAGGGATTTACAGCCACGGTTCCGATGCGAGGAGAAGGTATTCGCATTCGTATCGGAGCTTGCAGTTTTGTAATATGGATTTGCGCGTTTCGTCCCCAGTCGCGTCACACAATCGAGATGTTACCGATATTGACCGACCTCAACCACGCTCTGCGAGGTCTTCGCAAATCTCCGACTCTCGCCGCCATTGGTGTTACTTCTTTAGCGCTGGGCATTGGCGCCAATGTCACCATCTACGGCGTCGTTCGCGAAATGATCCTGGACGATTTGAGCGCCAACCAGCCGGACCGATTGGCGCGTGTTGCCGCTGTGGTCAGCTACGCCAGGTACCGCGATCTTAAGCAAGCTGGAGTCTTTCAGGACCTAGCTTTCGAGACGGGCCTCGGCGATCTGATCTGGGATGCGGCAACACACGGCGAAGTGGCGTGGCAGATGACTACCAGCGCCAATTTCTTCAATGTCCTTGGCGTTGGCTCTTCGGCCGGTCGGCTGTACTCTCAATCCGACGAGGGCCTCCAGGTCGCAGTGGTGAGCTACGGTTTCTGGCGCAAGCGTCTGCACTCTAATCCGAATGTCGTTGGCCATCCGCTCCAGTTTAACGGCAAGCTTTATACTGTTCTGGGCGTGCTGCCGCAGGACTATCGCAGCGTAATGGGTCACGGCGTTTCCCCGGAAGTGTATTTGCTGGCCCACGCGGACTCCCAGCATTGCCATCCCTTCGGGCGACTGCGTGACGGATTCACGCGGGAACAAACGCGGCAGGCATTGGTCGCTGCTGCCCGGATAATTGGTGGCCAAAACTTCGAAAAGCAGACCTCCAGCCTACGGCCAATGGCCGGCTTGGCTGCCAACGCGGCCACTGAGGGCGACGATCGGCGCTTCTTTTTGTTTTTTGTGATGCTGTTCGGCACGGCGGCCATGCTCGCAGTTATCGCTTGCTTTAACGTTGCCGGGTTATTGTTGGCACGTGGCGTCACCCGGCAACGGGAACTAGCAATCCGCAAGGCACTGGGTGCCAACCGTTTCCAGGTAGCACGACAACTGCTTGCTGAAGGGCTGCTGCTCGTGGGTTTGGGTGCAGGTGTTGGTCTTCTCGTCGACGCCTTCTTGCGTAACTGGCTCAGCTATGTCCGCTGGCCATCGGCCTATAATCTGCCATTCGAGTTTCATTTCCAGAACGACCGCGGCCTGTTTCTGTACGCGTTGGCGACAGCCTTGGTGGCGCTTCTCGTATCCTCGCTGCTCCCCTCACTGCGCGGCTCGAATGCTGACCTCAGCCTCGCGATGAAGCAGGGAGAGCCCGCGTTTTCCGTACGGCGATGGAGTCTGCGGAATAGTTTCGTGACACTGCAGGTGGCCCTGTCAATGGTGCTGTTGATACTCGGCGTCTTGTTCTCAAGGAGCTTCTTGCAGGTTGCCGATGTCGATCCTGGATTCGACGTTTCGCACACCGTCATGGCGACCGTCTATCCGCTTCCTGGCCAGCATCTTCAGGGTGAGAAAGGCTGGAGTTGGCGCGACGGAGTGGTTCGGCGTGTGAAAGAAGTACCCGGGGTGATTGGGGTGACTTCGATCGGGCCGTTGCCGTTCATGGGAGAGCTACCTCAGGATCCGATACGTCGAAAGGGGGATCCCCTTTCAGTGGCCCGCGATGGGTACTCGGTGGGAGCTGGAGAGCAGTTTTGCAAGGTCCTCGGGATTCCCATTCTGCGCGGCCGGGACTTCGAAATCGCTGACCGCACGCGCCAGCCAGTGCCCGCCCTAGTTAACCAGACGCTCGCGCGGCGATTGTTCGGCGCTGCCGATCCCATTGGCGCCCAGCTTCTGATTGGCCGCGAGAACGAGCGCGTCTTGGAGATTATCGGCGTGACGGCTGACGCTAAGATGCGAACACTCGGGGAGAGCCATGCTCCAGTGTTCTTCACTCCGTATGCGGATCCACAACTGCTCGTTCACGTCACCGGGAACCCGACGCAATGGATCAAGGCGCTGCGTGATGCACTGGCCCAGGTGGAGATGGCCTCGGCGCTCGATGTCCGGCCATTGTCCGATGCTACAGCGGGTGCCATCTTTCCAATGCGGGTCGCAGCGGGATTTGTGGGCTCTCTGAGCGGCCTCGGCCTGCTGTTAGTACTCACCGGCCTGTACAGCTCTGTCTCCTATGCGACACGACGTCGCACGCGTGAAATGGCAATCCGTGCTACGGTAGGAGCCACTCGCGCCGCGATCCTTTGGACGGCCATTAGCGACAGCATGGCGGTTCTCACCTGCGGAGTGTTAGTGGGCCTTCCACTTGCAGTGATGGCTATTCGGCCGTTGACTGACGTCCTTCCAGATGGCGTGGACCCATGGGATCTTGCCATGTTCTGCGCTGTTGGGACACTGCTGCTCGCGACAGGAGCAGGCGCGGCCTGGATTCCGGCGCGGAGCGCTTCCAAAGCGGACCCCTCACTTGCATTAAGGCAGGAATGACCGAGAACTCCCGAGCCCGATAGAGGATCTGGGCGTGTTACCTAAGCTCCTGGACGAGGCCACTCTAATAAATCCGGCCGGCCTTGTTGCCTAGCGTTTACGCATCCAATGGGGGGACATGTGCTCTGACCCGGTCCCGAAACGGGGATCTAGTCATCAGACGGCGAGCACCAGTTCAGATCACGCCCAGCGTGTCGGTAGCGGCATAATAGAACGATCGATTCCCAAACTGTAAGCCGTCAATCGCGAACTATTTCTATTGCTTTCCGGCATGTGCACCACAAGAGTTTGAGATGTACTCGCTGACTATGGGCACGATTCCAGACCCCGTTCTAGGTTCCTACGCACTTCGCAACTATCAGAGTGATATCGTCGTTCTGTTCACGTCGACTGAACTGCCGAACTTCATCGACAATTACTCCGAGCAAGGTCAGTGAAGGCAGGTCATGATGCCGCACTAACACTTCGATTAGGCGCCCTTCTCCGAATTCCTCACCTGCATCATTGAACGATTCGCTTATGCCGTCGGTGTAGAGCACGAGCATGTCTCCTGAGAAGAGCGGCCGTTCCTCGATCGAGCAATCCCATTCTTTGAAAAGCCCCAGAACTCTGCCAGTGGAATGAAGCCGTTCAACAGTCTGGTCGTGCCGGAGGAGGAGGCCAGAGACATGCCCGCAATTTGCATAGCGAACGCGCCGCTCTCGATCGTCATATTCGGCAAAAAAGAGGGTGGCGTAAGCGCTGTCGGTTGTATTCTCGTAGAAGAGTTGATTCACGGATCGCAAGAAGCGTTGCGGCTGATCTGACGCCATGGCGCATTGGCTGCGCAGACCTCGCGTCTTCGAAGCTGGTGAACGTTCCGCCCCAAGTCCCAGTCTGCGGCGAATGACGAAACCGAACCCCGCCCTCACGCCAAGTGTGGAATTTGGCAGTGATATCGTCGGTAACAAATACCGCCTGTCCCGGACGACCGATGAGCTTATATTCTTCAGACTCGGGCTTGGGAGCGATGAGCGCGAGCAGCGCGGCGCCATCCGGAGGGCCAACCAGAACGAAGCGGCCATGCTGCCCAAACTGGTAATCAATGACCAGACTGAATCCAAGCTGGTCCAAGTAAAATCGCAGGCTTCGATCCTGATCGCAAACGAAGACGGGGACATGGTGAAGACGGAGGTAAGGGTCTTCTCGATCCAGGCGAAAAGAAGAACCGTTTGCCCAAGGCCGTGAAGCCGATTTGGCCATGGGCATGATTATAGGCCGTGGATTCGTTCGCCCTTGTATGCTGAGGAATAAGCCACAGAAGCGTCGAGTTCTAGATCGCTCCCGCACCACTGTAAACATACCGGCCTCAATCGTGGGTGAAATCGACACCGTTTGCCCCAGATTTCGGCACACTTTGCCATTCACCCTTAAATTGCAGTCGGAGTGCGCTTCGTGATGCGGCATTACATGGGGCTGGCTAGTTGCTAATATGGGTGTTGATGATGAGCCCAGGTACTCAGCGGCGCGTCGCCCGAGCGCTCCGCGCTGGCGGCCCGGAGGTGATTGAGGTTAGCGAACCCGGGTTTGCTGGGTGCGGTCCTCGGATCGTGCGCGACCTTTTTCACGGCAGCGGCTTCCATGTTAGTGCCTATTCCCGACGGCCTCAGCTTCGAGGACACCGCCTGCTTGGCGGTCGCCGGGCTCACCGCCGCTGGTCTCGCCCGCGTTTGGCCGCTGAAAGGACGCGCAGCCGTGGTGTGGGGCGCCGCCGGCGCGGTAGGTCGACTGCTCGTGGCCGCTCTTGCCGACCATGGAGTTAACGTCATCGGTATTGCCAGCGGCAAGCGGGTGGACGCCGTTCGTGCTGCCGGGGCCAATCACGCCATCGACCGGACCACCGAGGATATTCCGGAGTCGGTTCGCGCGCACACTGGCGGCCGTGGCGTGGCCGCTGTATTTGACCCCATCGGAGCTCCAACTTACGAGGTCAGCTTGCAGCTGCTCGCGCCGCGGGGCTGCCTGATCAACTACGGTGAGTTGTCCGGTCCCGTGCCCGCCATCAATCTCCACCAACTCTTTCCAGCGTCCGTCTTCGTTACCAAGTACAAGGGTATGCATTGGGTCGAAGGTTTCCATGAGTTTGCTGGTCTGATTTCGGATGCCCTGACACTCGCCACGAAATGCCCTGCGGTCATCAGCGAAATCGCCGGTCGCTTCTCTCTCGACCACGTCGCAGACGCCTACCGGCTGCTGGATTCCGACGCTCGCGGCAAGGTGCCCGTACTTCCAAACGCGTAGTCCAGTGTCTCGCACAAGGTTGCAAGGCCGTTCATTTCCCGCTAAGAGTCGCGCACCGTTTAGGAATGCACTGAAACGTGATTCCACGCTGCAAGTTCCACAGAAACGGGGCTCCGGGAGGCGGCGGATCGAGTTCCGATTGGATGTTCGCAGATACGTTGCATGAAATGGAGGCGGTGCGAAACGCCTCTCCTCAGCTAATCGTTTAAAGCAGTCCGAAGCGTCGGAACGCTTGCTTAATCGCTGCGACCTTTGTGGCGGGCACGGGTTCTCGTTATGTGACGTGCCGGGTGCAGCGAGGCCGAACAGCTCTTTGCAATGCGCAATCCAGGCACTCTCGGGCACAAAGCCATGCTGGCGGGAGATCCATTTTTGGATCTCTGATCCGTGGCGCGTTGACGGGTGGATTGCTGCTCAGAAGTACGCGGTGGGTGCCCACGTCATCCCTAGCTCCCTCGAAAATAAAATGCCGGAGCGTTGGAAGAGCTTGGGCTAATGGCCAGGGGCGTAGGTGGCACTGTGCGCAGGCACACAAAGCACAATTCTCCCTTCCCTTGGACCAGGGGTGAGCGTGACCGTCAACGGATCTCCGGGAACCCCACCAGCGGCGCAAGCGACAGTCTGGAGATTCCCGTTCGGGGGATCTTCGAGGTTCCGGCTGCTGAGTGATCCCCACCGGCATGTCCGAACTCACACGACCGCAACCTTGACGTTGTAAATTGGGGGCAACGAATCGAACAGGCAGTCCCACTGCTCACCGCCCTCCCTCCCAATCCACAGCTGACCGGTCGTCGTGCCGAAGTAGAGTGCGGGTGCCTTGAGCCGATCGATGTCCATCGCGTCGCGCAGGACGGTGAAGTAGCTCTGCTTCTTCGGC
>QHXW01000252.1 GCA_003223115.1 Acidobacteriota bacterium | reverse complement strand
TCCGGGTGCAGACGCGCTCGGTGCGAGAACCCAGTGCGGCGGAGGGGATGCGAATTCGCGCCCTGTGGCTGGCAAGTATCTGGGTGGTACTGGCGGTTGTAGTGCTGGAATGCCGCGAGAATCTGTCGGTCAATGCGGCCACTTTCGCCATCATGGGATTGTGGGCATTCTGGACGGTGTGGCTACTGGGTTTGTTGAGAAGACTTCATCGATCATAGGAGGCAACATGCAAAGTTTAATGGTTTCGGTGGTACGTTTGTCCACTGCGGCGACATTGTTCGGACTGGAGCAAATCGAGACGGCGGTAGAGGTGACGCTGGGCCGGCGGGATTTTTCCACGGCGGTTGACGATCTTTCGACTACGATTGATTCGATGTCTGCATCGTTGGCTGAGAAGACCGCCGACGAGAAGAGAAGAACTCTGGACTCGATTACCAGGGCGACCAAGCGCGTAGTGAACAGTTCGGCCGACGCGATGGCGGTTATGGATCCAAAACGCGTGGTCGAAGCCACCAACGACGTGCTGCGCAAATCCACCGATGCCGTGTCAAATTTTATAGGAAAATCATCGGACAAAGGAGAGAGTCCGCGATTGGCCGTGGACGTTCTTAAGTCATGACCCGGCGCTCGTAGAATGTCTTCCGGAGGCCAAGCCAGAGATCAAATATGGGAGTCCTGACATTCAGCACACATGCGACACGGCGTTTCTCGGCGGAGCCGCAACTGGTTTACGAAATTCTGATCGATTATGACGGCTATGCGGAATGGGCGCCTCTGGTCACCAAATCCAAGCTTCTGGCCAAAGAGGGAGAGCTCGCAATTGCAGAGTTTGAGTTGGTTCACAAGAAAGCGGGCAAGGTTACGGTAGAAGCCATTCATGGAAAAAACCGGCTGGTCCTCACACGCGTGATCAGCGGCAAGGTACCCGTATTTCAATGGGAGTGGACCATCGCGGCGGCCGACAAGAACGAGTGCGACGTCACTCTGAGCATCGAAGGCAACAAAGACTGGAACTGGCTTGCCGGTGGATACGGAGACTTCATGAGCCCCAAGTTCGGTCTGGACCGGCTGCAATCAGAGCTCGCCGTCTTCCAGCCGGAATTGGCAATTGCGGATGCGCAAGGCGAAAAAATTTTAGAACTTTCGGAAACCGACGAGGGGCTGGTCTGCTGGCTTCGTGGCAAGAAATACATCTTCAATCCGGCGACCGAGGGCAAGTCATGACCAAGGCTGTAGTGAACGTCCCATCGCCACGCCCGCACGTCTTTGCCATTCTGACTGATTATCCGCGCTATAAAGAATGGGTGCCGGGGTGCGAGAGTTCCGCGATAATCGGCAAGAGCGGTGAGGCTACGGACGCTCAAATTGTCATCACCGGGATGAAACGGATGGAACTTGGACTGCGCTTCGAGTCTCAAGGCACGCAGTCCATTAACTTTCGCATGATCAGCGGAAAAGACCTGAAGGCGTATACCGGTTCCTACCGGTTGATGGATTCGGCGGACGGGAAGGGAACTGTGCTGGTGGCCGAGCTGGATGTCGACGTGGGCGGAATGGTTCCGAAGTTCATGGTGGACCGTTTCATCGGCAAGTCATTCGATGAAACCGGAAAGGCGTTGACCGCTTACGCGAAAAAGATGCCGGTACAAGCCGAGGCGCCAGCCCGTGGTCCCGTTGCCGCGGCGAAGCCCCGCCGGGCAAAGAGGGTTCTGCAGATCGTCAAAACCGCCGGCGGTTACAACGTCTGGCTGTTGGGCGAGGCTTTTGCGGTGAAACGCTAGCGCAAGAGGCGCAGCCGGCATTACGCGACTTCAGCTCTGAGACCCGCATGAGCGCCCCACCCACTGATTCCGGGCTGATTGTTTTCTGCGGCAAGGGCGGCGTTGGGAAAACTACACTGGCGCTGGCGTTCGCTTTGGGGCGGGCGGAACAAGGCTCCAAAGTCGTTGTGGTCACGTCGCATCCTCTCACTGAGCTGGCCGTTTCCATCTCGCTCGAGGGCTTGAAGGAAAAATATCCGCAAGCCGCCGCGAATCTCTATATCACCTACATCGAGGCGCGCGAGGTGCTCAATCACCGGCTCAGCGCAGTGATCCCATCCGCGATTCTGAGAAAGGCCGTGCTCTCCAGCCGGGTTTATCAAAGTCTGATTGAAGTTGCTCCGGGGCTGAAGGAGATTGCGTTTCTGGCGCGGTTACGCCAATTGGCGGAGCGGCGCAGGCACGAAGAAGACGGCGAAACTTTCGATCTGCTCATATGGGATGCTCCCGCTACAGGACATTTTCTGCAGACGTTAAAAGCGGCACGGAACTTTCATACGAACCTGTCTGGGCCTTTCGCGATGCTGGGCGATGAACTGGTGCAATTCTTCGCCGATCCGTCGGGCATGATCGTTTTTCCCGTGGCGACTCTGGAAGAAATGGCGGTCGAGGAGACGATTGATCTGTATCGCGGGCTATCAAACGAAATCCACGTCCCGCCCGCCGGCATTATCTGCAACATGGCGTCCCCCTTGCTTGCATCATCCGACCAGGAATTCGATGACATTTATCGCAAGGTCACTACCGCGGAGAGCGAGCGGCAGGATCTCAAATTCATGCTGGATCGGCATGTGGAGGAGCGCTCGTTGTTTCACAAACTAGAGGCGACGGTCACGAGCCCGTTGCATATTGTCGAGCGCGCACCGGAATCGGGTTCGGATCTGGAAATGTTGGTAGGCATCTCCGGCCAGGTTGGCGCAGCCGTCGCGTCGCGATAATCATGAGGATTCGAATCTTTGTCGGGACCGGCGGGGTAGGCAAGACCTCGTTGACGGCGGCCACCGGCTTGCAAACGGCCCTTGATGGTGGCAAGTGCTTAGTCTTGACCATCGATCCGGCATGGCGGCTGAGAACCGCGTTGAATCTCACGTCGTCAGACTTGCAACAAAAAGTGGATCTCGCCGGATTGCCGGCGAAAGGCGAGCTGTGGGCGGCGCTGCTAGACGTGGGCGCAAGTCTGGACCGGGCAGTACGCCTCTATGCGCGGCCGAAGCAAGCGGAAACCGTGCTCAAGCATCCGATTTACCACATCCTGACGACGTCGATTGCCGGCATGCAGGAGCTGATGGCGGTGGAGCGGATCGGTCAGGCGCTGGAGGACGGTTTTGAATATATTTTTGTGGACACGGCCCCGGCGCGCCACGCTTTCGAGTTTCTAGATAAGCCCGAGTTTTTCGTACAACTGGTGACTTTTCCGATCGTGAAGTTGATCGGCCGCACCTACAAATTGTGGGAAGGATCGGCGATGCAGAAACTCAGCCACAAAGCGTTCGAGCTTTACACGCGAGTGGAAGAATTACTCGGCGCAAGCCTGGTTCGCGAGATCCTGGACTTCTTCTCTGTTTTCCAAACTGTAGCCGAGACCTATGCGAACCGGGCCAAGCGCACGCTGCGGTTATTACGCGATCCACGCGTTACCGGATTTAGTGTGGTCACCACGCCTTTCAAAGCAGGCCGGGACGCAGATTACTTCTGGAGCCAGCTCCGGGACAGGCGATTTTCCGTCGAGAGTCTGATCGTCAACCGCGTCTGGCCGGCTCTTCAACCAGACTTGCCAGGTGATTTGCCAACGGCCTTGGGAAGGACCGTGGCCTGGTATCAGGATGTGAGCCAGGGCCATCAGCGGAGCTTGCGCGCAGTTTTCGAGAAGTATTCGGGCAAGATCCCGAAACTGATCGCGGTTCCTGAGCAGTCGCAGGACCTACACGGCGTGGAAGCACTCTATGCCATTGCAAAGAGCGTTGGGAAACCGTAACAACTTGTTGAAAAAAGCGTTCATGAGGGCTTGCTGAGCGCGCGGTTCAGAGCCGACAGAAAAATACAGGGGCTAGACCGGCGAAAGCCCGAATAAAACGCGGGTTCCGGGAGAATCGCGGATCTTCGACTGCGACGCCGATCCCACTGGCGGTCGCCAAGAATCTAGGGCACCGCTCGATAACCGTGGCGGCTCTGAAGGCGGCCGGTCCCACCTCAGGAATTTTCAAGCCACGGTTCAGCGGCTCGAGGCACGTGCAAAAACAAGGTCTGGTCCCGGCGCAAGGAACTCTCAAAGGAATGCACGGATGAGCCATCCGGGTGAGGCTGGAAGATGGTCGCCGAAAACGCGCCGTCATCGAATGCCGCGATTCGCAGCATCTGATCCTGCGAGGCGGGGAAGATCACGATCTTCACGTCGTGGATCTCGGTTTGCAGGACATGGGGCCCGGGAGTTGCGACGTCGACCGTCACAGGGCATCCGATCAGCGCCGCAGAAAAACGCGTCATGGCCTTTACCCCGTACATGAATCCGAACGTATCGGTCATCAGGTCGCGCAGTTTCTCTTTTATGTTCGGCTCGCGAGATGTTTCTGAGGCCACGCCGGTGGACACGGATGATTGGCTACTCCCGCTGGTAACGACCTTAGTGACCACCACCTGCTGCTGGACGGCTGGACCTATGGCCTGCTCCTCCAGGCGTTCGTTCGTTGCGCGGATCCGGCCAGCGAGCGCCTTGGCAATCTGGAATCCGATCTCTGGATACTTGTTCATGATTTTGGCGAAGCTGTCGCGGGTGAGCACCAGACAGCGCGTATCTTCGACACAAATGACGTTGGCTGAGCGCGGTTTATTATCGATAAGGGAAAGCTCGCCGAAAAAATCGCCCGGCTGCATGGTGGCCACCACGGTGCGCACTCCGCTCTTTTCGAGCTCCACCTTTATCCCGCCCCGAATGATGAAAAACAGACCCAGGCCGGAATCACCCTGCCTCACGATGTGATCGCCGGACGAGTACCCCAGCTCAGTGCACAAGCGAGCGATGTTATTGACAAGTTTTTCATCCAGGGACTCAAAGAAATCGATTTTTCTGATCAAATCGTTTGCGCTGGACACCATGATTTTCTTTTCCGCCGTTCGTTCTATTTTCTATCTTTGATGAGCCGCGCGCGATGGGCCAACGGCAGCACGCTTGGAACGGGTGAAGCTCCGCTCAAACTCACGCCTAGTTTACAACACCGATACGCAAGTGGAGGAATCGAGTGGGTGCGTGATGGTGCGTGATCGAGCGGGTTTCCAGCCGGGGAAGCCCACGGTTTGCTCTAGCGCCCCTGGAAGTCCGCTGGAAGCTATGGTATACGTGAGTCACCCACGGCTGTGGACTGAGGAGCGTGCAGCGAAGTCTGCAGGCGAGTGAAGCAAAATGACGAATTCCGAAAAACTGGTCAGCGTGATCGACAAAGCGCAAACCGCCCGCAAAGCCTTTTTGACCGAAGTGCAGAGTTTGTCCCAGGCCGAATTCAATTTCAAGCCGTCTCGGGACGCGTGGTCCATCGGAGAAGTGATTCACCACGTTGGGCTCAGTGAGGAGCACTGGCAGCGCACGATGACGGAACTATTCAAGAGTGGCGCAGAGAGCGGTCGCGCCACCAAGAGGATCGCATTAGACGAGCTGGCGATGGGGCCGAGAATGATTCCGATGCCGCTGCTGCGATTTCCTGGCTTCCTGATTCCATGGTCGATCATGGCGGATCTTGTGCCGAGCGGTGTTCAATCGTTCATACTGGCCAATCCGATTTTCAAAGTGCGGACTGCTCCCGCCGTCGAGCCCAAGCCGGGCTTGACGCGAGAAGAGCTGTTCGGCTATCTGGAACGCTTGCGCCAATCGACACTCCAGATTCTGGAGCCGCACAAGAATAACGATCTTTCCGGGTTCATCTGGAAACATGATTTGATGGGTTCGCGAGACGTTTATGCGACGCTCGAGATGCTGGCGAATCACGACTGCAGGCATCAAACCCAGATCCGCACTATCAAGAGCAATCCCAGATTTCCGAAGGCGTGAAGCGTCATTCGGGGCGGACGTCCAGCCGGTCAACAGGAGATGACTTACGCCCTGATTGTGGCGCGTGGCCTGCGCTATTCGGCCAGTGGTGGCTCATAGTGTTTCTCGACCAGAGAATAGTTGCCTTCAGTCACCTGAATGATGCGATTCCCGGCGACGTTCTGGAAGGTCTGTTTAATCCCGGAGCGCGGCCAATACACCGTAACTTCGTCCACCGACGTCGCACTGTTGAGACCGAAGTATTGCCGGAGCGAATTCTGTGAGCCATACCCGTCTCCCAGCACGACCTCTCGCATTTGCTGTTTGCCGTTCAGGCGAATGGTGACGCGGGCGCCCACGGCATCGCGGTTGGATTTCTTGCCGACCAACTCTACCGCCAGCCAGTTGCGCTTCGTGCCCACCAGATTTTTGAGCAATGCGTGACGGTCTGTGGATGCCGATACAGCGATATCCAGCACGCCACGATTCCAGAAATCGGCAACAGCCACGCCGCGGCTATTGAGCAGAAGATCGGTTCCAGCGCCGCGCCCGATTTCCGAGAAAGTTCCATCGCCATTGTTGCGAAGATGGCGATTGCGCTCCCAGCCATGCCACGAGGTGCGGCCGAAATGTTTCGGGTCAAAAAAGATTCCGGTTTTGTAATCGGCTTGCCGGCTAACCACGTTGTTGAGAAAGTCCAGCTCAATTTCCGTGCCGCGGTCGTTGTAAACCCAGCCGTCGGCGGCGTAGATATCCTGCCAGCCGTCGTTATCGAAATCGGCGAAAGAGGCTCCCCAGAACCAGCCGAGTGGATTGGCGCTGGCCTTCCAGGTAACATCTTCGAAGGTGCCGTCGCCCTTGTTCCGCAGCAGCGTGTTACCGGAAGCCATATCCTGGAACACACCTACAAATCCGAAGCCGGACTGCCGGAAAATCTGGAAGTAGAGCGGCATGTCGGACTTCCACACGCCCTGGCGAAGCGAGTTCACCATGTAGCGGTCAACCGTGGGGCCTTCGGCGAACCACGCTTCTTCCGACCGGATGTGCGTGCAATAAATGTCCAGCTTGCCGTCGTTGTCGTAGTCGGCGAACGAGGCGCTCATCCCGGCACCGTAGGCCAGCGTCTTACTCTTGACCGTGACGTCGGTGAAGGTGCCGTTGCGATCGTTGTGAAACAACGTATTGCGGCCGAAATCATTAACCACATAGAGATCCGGGTAACCGTCGTCGTCATAGTCGGCCCATACCGTGCCAAGACACAAGCCCGGGTCTCCCACACCGGCCTTCTCGGTCACGTTGGTGAAAGTTCCGTCACCGTTATTGTGGTAGAGCTGATTGCGCTCACCGTTGCGCGCATAGAAAGTGGTCGGAATCGTTTTGCGAGGATCCAGGTACCGGCCGACATAGAGGTCCAGATAACCGTCGTTGTCGTAATCGGCCCAGGACGCCACGGTGGTGCAGCAGTCTTCGCCGATACCCGATTTGGCGGTGACATCAGTAAACGTGCCATTGCCGTTGTTATGAAAAAGCTGATTGTGTCGGAAGGTATGGCTGACGAAAAGATCTTTATAGCCGTCGTTATCGTAGTCCGCAAACACAGCGACACTCACACCATCCAGTCCCGAAACACCAGCCTTTGCGGTAACGTCTTCGAAAGTTCCATCGCCGCGATTGCGAAATAATTTCGACTCTACGCCGTCGGGGATGAACAGATCGTAAAATCCGTCGTTGTCGTAATCGACTGCGGTGATGCCGCCAGGGCCGTAGCGGATCATGCCGAACTTTAGGGTCTGATTGAGAAACAGCGGGTAGTACCGATTCATGAATTCGACGCCGGCAGTTTTGGTGACGTCTGTGAACTGCGGCTGGTCGGCAATGACGCGCTCGCCCTCGACCAGCGATGCTTCACGAATTCTGAGGCGGCTTTCGGCACCGTCGAATTTCATGCGAAAGAAGGCCCGGTCGATTCCGGCCTGAGTCGCGCCCTTGGGAGTGCCGATTACTTCCATGCGGATCACCCCCGCGGGGTCGTCGGGCGAATCCCACTGCTCCAGCCGGTGCAGGTGCATTCCAATTTCTTCAATGGATTGGAAACCGTCTATGTAGGCTTTCCATTCGCTGAGTGCGGCATCCGGGCTGGGGGCCTCACCGTCAGAATGCAGGTGATAACGCCGGATCCCGTCTTTTTCTTCGAAAAGCTGCTGATGGGTCAGTCCCAACTGGCTGCCATGGAAACGCGGCGAAAAGAATTTAGGCAGCTCGGCATCGTTCTTCGATTGCAGGGCTCGTGCGAACCGACCGACGGTAGTAACGACGTTTTTGCCGGTCTCGAAAAAGTGGCCGCCCCGCTGGTCGATGCGTTCACCTTCGATAGAAAAACCCAGGTAAAGCGCCACCGGCGCAAGCAATGATGCGAACAGCACGCCGCGACCACGATTGAACACACGCATAATAAGAGCTCCTCAGCTAGGGGTCACGAAAACTTTGGCCGTTGCGACATTATATCCTGGGTGGGCTTGGATGGTAACGGGTACCGTGACCTTTGCTGTGACCTTTGGAAGCAGCGGTGTCGCGGGTCAGACCTTTGTGTCAGACCTTTGGCCCCGCTCGTCGAAAATTGTAGTATTCTCTTTCCTGTTCTCATGTCTACACAAGGTCTCTCCATTTCCCTGGTGCCGCTGGCCCTGCGGCGCATTAACGGCGTGAAGACGGTTTCCTCCGGCGCCGTGAACCGCACCATTCCACAACCGGAATTTTCCGAAACTCTTCGCCGCTATCATCAGCAGGCTTCCATGCCGCCGCGCGGTGTGCCAAAAACGGTAATCGGGCTGTGGAAGAGCGAAGGATTTTCCACTACCTTTGGAAAATACCGATTGCCGGAGAATACTCTGAATGACCCGCGCGTGCCGCGAGAGTCACTAGGCATCGCGCATGTCGGTTACGGCGCTGCCAGCACCGAACACACGCTCTTCGATACGGACAAGCTAAAAGAAATCGGGGACACTAAATGCGAACCGAACTTCCGAGGCTTCTACTACGAGGGCATCGGATCCATCATGCGCATTTACGAACCGGGCATCTTCAAGAAGATGTGCGGAATCCTGGGACTGATTCCGAGAAACGCGCCACCCGGTCCGGACAACACGGGGTTCTTCGCAAAATTCTTTTCGACGTTCCCGGCCGAAGAGCAGAGGCTGATCACGCATGGATACGGCCGCCTCATCGCCTTCAGCAAAATCAGTGTGTATAAAGCAATCGAAGAAGCCGCCGTGCTCCCCCAGAAGCATGTATATCCGGCGGTCCAGGGAATCGCATTCGCGTTTGCCATGATGAACCACGCAGAGATGCCGCGCCTGCTGGAGAACAGCAACATCGACTATCCGGGACAGATTCGGGCTGCCTTCCAGGATGGCCTGGTCTACGGAATGATCTTCTGCGAGTGGTTTACCCCAGGGCTTCTGTCCGCTTGGAAGTGCCAGGGAAAGCTGGAGGAAAAGCTGATTGAACGGGCGCGGTCTGAATCAGCCTTGAATCTCAAGCGCGGATACCCGCTGTCGTTCGCGCTCGAAAAGTCCATCGCGGCCGCGGCCGTCTAAGAACTTTGCATATTTTGACTTCAACTCCGGATATCGTCAAAATACTTAGCTGCACAGATCATGGCCAGCTCTCAAACGCGCCCAGGCTCGATTCCAGAATCCTTCTCACCCCAGGAACGGTTTCTGGCGGAGAAGACCGAGGAAGCCATTCAGGACGGAGTGCAGCTCGAGCGTTGGTGCCACGATCCGAACCGGCAGATCCGAGAGTTCCCTCTCAACTTGAAGAAGGCGTTCGCGTTGCCCAACCAGCCAGCCGGGTACTTCGGCCACGTCCCGATCAACGGCAAGACCGAATCCGTGATGGGTGTGCGGCAGACGGTGGATTTCAGCAGAGTCGCTGGAGCAAACCCCGGTAAACAGTTGCGTGATTTTGTGTTAGGTGAGTTTCTATCGCGCGCCCATTGGACCTATCCCGACAACTATCCGGGCGGATTCACCATCGAGCAGTCGCTTTATCGCAAAACCAATGGAGAGTACGGCCGGTTCGCGGAAGAGAGCCGCAAAGGCTGCATCGACTGGCGCCGGCTCGGAACCGAATACACGTGGGTGCTGCTTAAGGTGTACATTCATGACTTCGTGATGAATTCGGCCCTATGTGAAGCGATTCAACGAGGCTGTCTGTGTGGCCGTGCATCCCGATTTCGTTCACATCGTCGAGAATCCCTTGCCGGGCGTGAAGCTGCAAGTCGCGGTAGGCGACCCGTTCGTGGCCTTCGCGTCAATCCCGAACAATTTCGGCTTTGGGCCAGGAAAGTTTGGTGCGGCCGTCAAACTGTATTCGTTCCGTCTCACCGAAACCAACGAAATCAAAGTTTCGATGGACTTCGCGGCTGCACCCCGATGCAAGAAAGTATTCGATTTCGGCAAACACATTCCGGATCCGATATACGGCGGCGCCAGCGCGCTGGCGTGCCTTACCCGGGGCAACTGGAATTCGCAGGCGTTCCATGACAGAATCGACGGCGGGATGGTCACGCAGCATGCTCGCGTGCACCAGGCGCTGATGGATGGCGTTTCGAGAATCTGGAATGAATGGGTAGCTGGAGGTTGCACTTGAGCCTTGATGGGAAGGTGGGCCTGGTATTTTCAGGTGGCGGAGCGCGCGCGGCGTACGAGGTCGGCGTCCTTAAAGCAATCAACGACGGGCGCTGCCCCGCCGCGAAAAATGAGAATCCCGCTGAGGTCTTCTGCGGCACAGGCGCCGGAGCCTTTAATGCCGCAGTGATCGCCAGCCGGTTTCCCGGCCAGTATCCGGGGCCGGCGGATTATCTGGTATCACTTTGGGCCGATGAGATTCCGCGCGAAGGAAGGGCACGGAACAATCGCGTCTATCGCAAGCGCGTCGACACGCTGCAGTTTTTCGACATTCCGTATATGTGGCGGCGGCCACTCAAGAGTTGGGTGCAGTACTTCGCCGATGTCGGGCACGTGGCGCCGGAACTTGCGCGCCGCACCTGGAAAGCTGTCGTCAATCGCAACTTTTCGGCATGGCTCAACCTGGCGATCTGGCATGATACCTCGCCGATGTTGAGACTGATCAGCGAAAGCATCAGTCTGGAAACCATTCGCGACGGCGAGCGGGGCCGCCCCCAGCGTGCGTTACGTGTCGTGGCCACAGAGCGCGGCTCAGGTAAAGCGCGGGTCTTCGCCAACGCGGATTTTACCGAGGAAGCGGGACACGCCGTGGTGCTGGCTTCTTGTGCCTTGCCGATCCTGTTTCCCACGGTCGGGATTCAGGGTCGAGAGTACATGTACGGCGGTCTAGTGATGCAGACGCCGCTTCAGCCCGCCATCTCTGCCGGCTGCAGCGTGATCCACCTCATCCACAATGAACCTAGAATCGACAAGCCGCTCGAGCAGGAGGAATCCAGCACGCGCGAGATGCTCAACCACACGATTGCAGTGGCGCTTGCCGCCACTCTCGAGCGCGACCTGGAGAGCCGCCGGCGCGTGAATGAGGCCATGGAGGCGCTCGATCGGCTGCGAAGGGATACCGGCCGGGATGCCAGCGCGTACTTGAGCCCGGATGCCGGTTACCGCCGCGTAACAGTGCATCAGTATCGCCCGCGCCGGGTTCTCGGGGGTAAGAGCGGGCTACTCGACTTCTCGTGTAAGAGTATCGAAGCCTCGATTGCCGACGGCGAGCGAGACGCAATGCGGCACGATTGCGACGAAAGCGGCTGTGTCTTATGAGAAATCGAACCGTACTGAAACTGTTCGGAATTATCGCGCCAATATTCACCTGGATTTTCAGCGCCCTGTTTCCGGGCAGAAAAGCCTCTGTCATCGCTTCGGAGTGCCGGAATAAATGCAACATCATGGCACTGGTCCAGAATCTGCAAAGTTACATGGACCCAGAAGGCAAAACCACCCTACAGACCATCGTTGAGAAGTGCTATGCGCTCGGAAACTTTCCGGCATTGTGGGCCGTGGAAGGCGTGGGGAAGGACTTGGCGGAATGGCACATCGCGCGCAACCCCAACCCGCAGCGGATCCTCATCGATGCGCAACTCGACCCGTACTGGGACGGTGCCTGGCTGATGCTGCACGCCGGTCTCGGGCTTGGCTTCGCCAAGTATTATTACGACAACCTGAAGTCGGAGTCGGCCGCGGACGTGCGAGCGGCCGTGCGCAACACCGTTCGCCTCTGCCGCGAAAACTCCCGCCCGGGATATTATGGCGCGGCCGTCGAATCGCTGGGCCTGGTGACCCGCTTCATGAAGAACACGAAATTCTGCCTGCGCGTACACCAGATACTTACTGAAGACGCTCCCGAGTCGGTGGGTTTCTACTGGCGCGGCATGGGCCGCTCCGCCTACTTCCACCCCATTAACTTCGCCCCTGGCTTCATCCGGCCCGCACGGTGCATCAATATCTGCGAGAAGCAGGCGCCGAACCCGCAACTGAAAGAAGCCATGCTCTCAGGCGTAGCCTGGGCTCAGACCATCGTCAATATGACCGACCCCCGGGTGATGGAGTGGGTGCTCGAGAATCACGACGACTACTTCTCGGGCAGCGCAGGCTGGTTCAATGGCGTAATTTCATCAGTCGTGATGCGGTACGACA
>QHXW01000253.1 GCA_003223115.1 Acidobacteriota bacterium | reverse complement strand
TGCCGCAAGCTTTCCTCGCTTGCGCTCGTAGCCCATCCAAAGCCGCTCTCGAGGATTCCAGGAGCGCGGTCGATGGAAAAGGAAGAATATGTCATTGCCCGCGCCGTCGTACTTCTCATTGAGTTCTTCGATCCGGCTTTGGGCGAGCCGCAACAGCGGTTCGTCTTCCGGCAGCGTTTCCTCGCGCGCGTCTCGAAAATCGGTCAACAGACCGAAATGCAAGTTAGTAACCCGGTTGGCCAGGAACCGGACCTCCAGCGCTTCGATCAACCCCTCAACATCCTGAGCGCTGGTGAGCATCGCGGGGACCACCACCAACGTGCGCAATTCCGGTGGAATTCCCTCGGAGAGGTCCATGCGGGGCAGCGTGTGAGGCGTCGCCAGCAAGGTTGCCAGCCAGTTCACGAGCGCAACCGCCAGCTGGCTTGCGCACAGAAACGAGACCACACCCGCTAATGCGAGTGCCCAGCCATCAAGCCCGCTGGCATGCGCCTTCGCCAGTACGCCCGCCGTGAACAGGACCGTGATCAGCAGTATCGTGCCCAGATAGATTGAGAGAGGAAAGCGGCCCATGATCCCGTGGAGAGTCACGGTTATAGACGGGCGCGTGTTCGCCGTTCGCCTGAGTTGGGGCAGGCCTTTATCGACCAGGTAGAAACCAACGTGGGCCGCCCGATCGTCCCCACTCGCCCCGGCTGCGCGCTCCTGAGCCAGTTGAATGGCTTGGCCGGCTACCTCGCCCTCCGTTAGCGGGCTGCTCTTGGCTATGTTTTCCACCACGTGACGGTAACGGTCTCGTGTGGCAAAATTCATTCTTCCGTATACTCCACCGGGATCTTCGCGTAGCGCCTGCTCGACGACGCTCATGGTCTCGACGAACTCGCGCCAGTCCATTACGCCGAGAAATCGGAGACTGCCGATGGTGTTGCTGATGGAAACCTGGTCGGCGGCCTGTTGCTGGTTCTCCGACTGCACCAGCTGCTCAATCGTCAGGCCAGACTCGGATAGTTGCTGCTCAATCCACGTGAGGGGCAAGGCCAGAGCGGGACTTTGTCCCTGCAACCGTCGCGCAAATTCCGCGACAAACGAGCTCACCATCGGCGGATTCGATCGCGCCATGTCCGCGATCGCCAGAATCAGGTTTTTCGGATCCTTCTCGGCGACCTCCGTCATCTGGTCCGCCCAGGAGTCCGCATGGTTCCGGTCGATCCTGTCGGCGGTGACCCGTGTCCCCACGCGCCGCAGATTCTCGATCAGTGCCAGGCGCAGCATGATCGGGATGGCCCACAATTCGCCTAACTTCAGGGCCGTGATCGTTTGGTAAGCCGTTACGAAACTGGCGAGACTCTCCGGATCCACCCGTCCGTCGCCGTGTGAAATCGTTTCGAGCGCAATGTCATAGACGCGGGGAAGGCCGGCCGAAGCGCCATTTAGCAGGCGAGGCAGTTCCCGGCTGTAGCCCTTTGGCAGATGTCTTCTGGCAGTGCGAATCTGCTCTTCGATCAGATAAAAGTTGTCGAGCAGCCACTCCCCGGCTGGTGTGAGCCGGCGGTTCGCCTGCACCGCGTCAGTCAGCAGGCTGCGGACACCAATCAGGACGTCTTCGTTCTCCGCCAGCCGTGCCAGAAGCCGGTCCCGCGGGCGTTCCGGACTCAACTGATGCGAAGCCGCCAGGGTCCTGCCATGCAGCTTCATCTGATCGGCGCTGAACAGCTCCGATCGCAGGGGTGGCTCACCGCCGCGGTATTTTGTTGACGAGCCATTCCCGCTGAGGCCGGCGCTCAACTGGAGCCAGCTCCTGTTAATGGCTTTGCTGCCCGCCTTTAATCTTGAGGTCAAACTTGCGGATAGGATCTCCATGCCATGCCGCGCGTCACCCCGTCGCTTTCCCTTCATCGAGCATGAGGCGCAGCCGTGTAACTAATGCCTTGCCCAGGCTCATCTCCTCGGAGTTAGTCTTGTGGCCGGGCATTCTTGGATCGATGAATTGTCGGCGGAATACTTGATCCGACGCCAGAGTGGTTAACAGGCGCAATTCCTCTAGCGTCAATTTCAGCGCCACCCTGTTCATGCGTGCCTCGCCTGATACCTGCGATGTGGATACAGTTCCATCAGGAGAATAGTGGATTCGTACTTTGAGCGTTCATTTCTCATGCTCTTTCTACGGCTCCAACTCCTCCGGGGCTTCGCAGATCATTGAACCTGCCCCCTGAGGTGAGACAAACAGTTAAGACACTGTTCGCCGTCCGCTGAGAATTCATTGTACGGCGTGTTGCTTCGATTGCAAAATTGCGGTCGTGGGCAACCTTGGATTTCTTCTGACCTGGCAGGCCATCCGTAGCCAGCTCGCAGCGATGCCCAACGAGCTGTATCTGATCCGTTTGATTCACCACCAAACAGGTCGTCCGTTTCCCGGAGAACGGCTTTGGACCGCAGCCCAGTTGGTGCGTGCCGCTACCATCCGGTTTCTGCGCGTTCGCAACGGCGAGGGATGCGACGTGTACATCCAACCCTACACCGGAAACCAAAACGCAGGCTATATTCTCGTCGATCTGGATCGTGCGGATCCGACGGCCGTGGAGGTCATGCGCGCCAACGGACATGACCCTTGTGTGGTGTTGCAGACCAGCCCCGGCCATCTGCAAGCCTGGATTCGCCTCAGCACCTCTCCTCTGGAACCGGCAGTGGCGACTGCGGCCGGCAGGCACTTGGCGCACCTGTATGGCGGCGATTGGGCCAGCACGGACTGGCGCCACTTGGGGCGGCTCGCCGGCTTCAAAAGCCCGCACGACGGAACCGGTATCGGTATGCTCCGTGGGTGAAACTCGTTCACGCCTGTGCGGGTTTGGCGCCGCGCGGCGAGGCGTTGCTGCAGTCCCTCAGGCACTGTGCACGACCACCACCCACCTCGCCCTTCCGTTGCCACTTGACCGCCACAGAGCCTGGCCCCACCAGCGCCGAAGAGGCCACCACGATCTACCAGAGTTGTATGAAGCGATGGCATATTCTGGAGCGCTTTCCGCAGCCGGACTGGAGCATCGTAGATCTTTGGGTCGCCAGGTACCTGCTCTCGCAGGGCCAGCCCGACTCTCAGATCCAAGCCATCCTCCGGCTCGCCAGCCCGCATTTTCCCCGCCGCCACGGGGATCCGGATGGCTACCTGCGGCGCACCGTCGCGCGCGCAGCTTTTCCATCCCCAGGGCGCGCTGTGTGCGACGATCATGCGCGAGCCGCCGCGCCGCTGGAAACCAGCAGTGCTTGCTCGAACTCCACCGGTGGCCGGTAACCCAGTGCCGAGTGCAGTCGCTTCTGGTTATAGACCTTGTCAATGAACCGCGCAATCGAAGCCCGCGCTTCAACCAGGTCGCGGTATTCCTGCCGATACACTTCTTCGTATTTCAGGCTTTTCATCCACGACTCGCACCCGGCATTTTCCCAAGGGCTCGCCTTGTGGCTCATGCTGATTTCGCAACCGTGTGCCTGCAGCAGATCCGTGTAGTCGCCGGATGCATACTGGCTGCCACGATCGGAATGATACACCCATCCCGCGGGTGGCCGCCGCAACTCCAGCGCCATGCGGAACGCCGTCAGGGTGAGTTCGTCTTCCACCGTACGGTCCAGCGCCCAGCCAATCACGCGACGCGAGAAGGCATCGATCACCACCGCTAAATACACGAACTCCGTTTCCAGCCGAATGTAGGTGATGTCGGCCACCCAGAGCTGGTTGATGCTGGTGAGCACCATCTGGCCAGCCAGGTTCGGATAAACCTGGCGGTCGTAATCGGCGGTGGTTTCCTCGACCTGCTCGTCCCGCCATACGATGGACTGTACGCCGGAGGGATCGCGGTCCGACCATCTAAATCCCAACCAGCCGGCAATTTCCTTCAAGCCATTGGAGTAGGTAGGGAAGTAGATTTGCCCAAAAATAACCGAGAGAATATTGACTGGGGATTTGATCGCTTTCGCCGTAGCGGACCCATCAGGCGGTCCACCATACTTTTCGCACATCCGCATCAGGAAGGCGCTTTCGAAGCTGCTGTAATGGATTAAGACCGGGTTCTCGATTTCTCTCAGCTTGGACAGGAACTCCCGCCAAATGCGGCCTTCGTCCGCAGGGCCGTCAGCCCAAAGGCTGTAGTGAATGGCGGAGCCTTCCGCTTTGATTCGCATCCCAATCAGGTAATAGAAAGCCTCGGTCGGGCAAGCTTTCCACATCGAAATAGACTGGGGTCCTCACGATCTTAATCTCCGGACTGCCAACGACGTGGACTTTCCTCTCCCGGATTGCGAGCGCCTTCAAGGAGTAGTGGTATTTCTCTCGCTTGTCCTTCAATTGTTTTGGACGGCGGCGCGGTCGGAACGTGAATGACAATTGCTTAACAGTGAAGATACCTTTGCTATTGAAGTCGGCCCGCTGCTTCGCTGTTATACTGCCGAGCAAGCTGAGGTCGTCCTTGTCGATGGCCTTTTGGCGGCAGCGCGTTTGAAACTCACACTCGACACAGTGTCGGTTCAGCACCAGGTCGGGCGGCGATTGGCTGGAAATCAAGGCGGCAATCTCTTCGGCCAGTTTCTCCACCGCTGCCATCAGGGCCGAGGTCTTCACGTCCAGGGTGGCTTGGTCATCCCCGTAGATGATCCTGCCGAGGGCTACGTCCCGATTGAAGGCTTTCGATATTACGAGGGCATCAAATGCCAGTAGAAGCCTATCGTCCCGATGGAGCTTGTTTCTGAATACGAATCGAATCGGGACAAACTGCCCGGCTAGTCCTCGTCCGGCAGATGGAATCCGCTCCACGGCGTGACAGGAACATCGCAGGTTTTCACTCCGTGCAACGAAATCCAGGGCCAACTGCCATTGAGCCGATCTGCTGGCTTCTGCTGTACCTGTGGCACATCTATCGGGTTCAACCCCTGCCGTCAACCGTTTGATCCCTTCGCCACGGAAGACATCGCTTGCTGTTCGAACCCAGGCTGCGTAGGCGTTTCCCGTTTCGACCTCCCCACGCGCAAGGAGAAAGCATTTCGTGGGGCACTTGAGGAAAGCCTCCACAAGATCGGTAGTAATATCCATATCCACTAGCCTACAATCTTGCTTTCGAGGATCTCCGTGCAGGCTGCCGAAAGCTCACAGTAATCAAAGGGATTGCTGTCTGAGAACCCGCGTTCCGACCTGGGCTTCCGAACACCAGCGACTCCGTCGGGAAGCTCTCGTTGGCCGCGCCGACGACGAAGAAGAAGAGAGAATCGGAAGCATCTGCTGGCCGCGGTGGCCAATGGATGTTCAAGTCACAGGAGGAGGAGGTGGTGGTGGCTGATAGTTAGATCGGGCTCGGTCACGATGTGCGCACGGCAGAGCGTCAGGGTCGCCACTGGTTTCTTGTGGAAGCGAAATGCGTGGCATCACAGGTCGGGACTTGCGGCCAGCGGATACTTCAGTGCTCACCCACCACCACAGCCAGGTTTTTCCGCCGTTCATGGGGCCTCAGGCCCAGTCGGTCCGGCTCACATCCCGCAGTTGCTGACCGCTCCGCCAACGCGGCACCATACGTTGGAATCGCCGGGCGTTCAAGCCTGGGCGTTAGCGGCGCGGATCACGGAGCAGTCCTCGGAGCGGGTGTTGCGGCTGCCGCCGCCCTCGCCGAGTCAGCGCAACAGCGAAATATAGAAATGGACTTTGACGCCTTCGAATACGACCGTAAGTTCGTGATCGAAGCGTTGCGGTGCGGCGAAATCGATTATCTGGAGAACGTCTCGGAGGCGGAAGAGGCCGACT
>QHXW01000251.1 GCA_003223115.1 Acidobacteriota bacterium | reverse complement strand
CTACTCTTCTCCTTTTGCGCAAGAGAACTGCGGCCATCTTCCGATATCTTCTTCCTCGGCTCGTACCGCTCCATTCGGGGATGCAATCAGACCGACCGCGTGCTGCCAGTGCAACCCCTTTCCAAGCACGCAGGTACTGGGACGAGTATAAGAACCGGGGCAATGATGTGGAGATTGATCGGCATTCTATTAATCATCAACGGCCTGTTGCGCCTGCTCCCTGCTAAACCGTAATGCTTCAACGCAGCTTCCAGGCACTATCTACGGCTGTGCGCAACAGGCATTCAAACGCCAGTCTTCTATAATGGTCAAGAGTGCTCCTGTTCAGGTTGCTTGTGGTTTTAGTGCTAGCGGCGTTGGTCCGCGCGGACGTGCGCAATTGCGCCTGCGATGCCGCAAAGCCCGAGACTTTAGCGGCGCACGAATGCGGGCTGTGCCGGGAAGCCGAAAATCAACCCGCAAGCCCAGCGGTTTTTTTCCTGAAGGACATCAATCCTCGTAAGCCAAACCGCTGGCTGGCGCTGCCGCGGCCGCATGCACACTCGCTGCCGGAGATGAGCTCCCAGGCGCGCCTGGAACTCTGGACCGCCGCCATCGCCAAGGCCAAATCGCTGTGGGGAGACGACTGGGGTCTGGCGGTCAACGGTGACGAGCGCCGCACCCAGTGCCACGCGCACGTGCACATCGGCAAGGTTCTGGATACCGCCGAAGCAGAGAACCCGGCTTTTGTGGTGGTGGATGGCCCGGCGGAAATTCCCGTACCGAAACACGCCACAGCATTCTGGATCCATGCGGTAGGAAACAAGCTGCACGTGCACGCCAACGGTGAGCAAGTGACGGAATTCGTTTTGATGAGGTAAGGACAATGGAACTGCTGGAAATCGCCAAGCTACCGACCGCCGAAAATTCGGCCATTCATCTGAACCCGCTGGACAACGTCGCGATCGCGCGCGTACCGCTCTCGGCCGGCGCCAAGTTGCGCGTGGACGGAGTGCCGATCGACGTGCTCGATGCGATTCCCGCGGGCCACAAAATAGCGGTAGCGCGGATTCAGCCGGGCGAGGTGATCCACCGTTACGGGCAAACCATCGGGCGCGCCAAGCAGTTGATCGAGCCCGGCAAGCACGTTCATACACACAACGTTTCCTTTGAAGAGCTGTCATTCCATTACGAATTCCCGAGCGGAGAGATCCCCTACCCTGCCCCTCCGAAAAACACCGCGACGTTTCTGGGCTACAAACGCGAAGACGGGCGCGTAGGCACGCGGAACTATATTGCGGTGGTTGCGGCCAGCAATTGCGCGGCGCACACGGCCGAGTTGATCGCCGGCAGCTTCGATGATGAACGGTTGCCGCCCCACGTGGACGGAGTGGTGGCGTTCCCCCATGGCGAAGGCTGCGGACACACCATCGGCCCGGATACCGATCAGCTTCAGCGCACTCTGACAGGCGTGCTGGCGCATCCCAATGTTTCGGCGGCGGTGATTCTGGGGCTGGGCTGCGAGGTGAACCAGATCGATCATTACCTGGGACCGAATGCGGCGCGCACTTCGCGACTGGTGGGAATGACGTTGCAATCGAGCGGCGGCACGCGCGGTGCAATCGAAGCGGCGCGGCGCGAAATTCACAAGTTGATGGAGCAAGCTTCGGGTGAAGAGCGCACGGAGGTTCCGGTGTCGAAGATCACTCTGGGGCTGAATTGCGGCGGCTCGGATTCATTTTCGGGCATCACAGCAAACCCGGCGCTGGGCATCTGCTGCGACCTTCTCGCGGCGCTTGGCGGCACGGCCGTGCTGGCGGAAACTACGGAAATTTTCGGGGCAGAGCATCTGCTTGTGGGGCGCGCTCGCAACCGCCAGGTCGCGGAAAGATTGCTCGGCTTCGTGAAAGGCTACAAGCAGTATCTGGTGAGGTTCGGCGGCAGCTTCGACGACAACCCGTCGCCGGGCAATAAAGAAGGCGGCCTCACCAATATTCTGGAGAAATCGTTAGGCGCAGTAGCCAAGGCGGGCAGCTCCCCGATGATGGACGCAGTGGATTATGCCGAGCGCATCAACTCGCCCGGGTTCGTTTTCATGAACACGCCGGGATACGATCCTGTGTCGCTCACCGGGCTGGCTGCCGGCGGCTGCAATCTGATCGCGTTTACCACGGGCCGGGGCAGCGCCATCGGCTTCCCGTCCATTCCGGTGATGAAAATCGCGAGCAACGGCACCACCTACCGGCGGATGCAGGACAACATGGATATCAATGCGGGAGCCATCGCGGACGGTGAGAAGAGCATCCAGGCCGTGGGCCACGAGATTTTTGATTTCATGTTGCGCGTGGCATCGGGCGAAAAGACCTGCAGCGAACGGCTGGGGCATAAAGAGTTTGTGCCCTGGCGCATCGGCCCAGTGCTGTAGGGCTGTGGTTTGCAAAAAGGCATCGCCATTCGCGCCAGCCATGCGAAGTGGACCGACCGGTGTTCCACAACAGAGCCTGGATAGAGGCCTGGTTCCAATACCGCTACAATAGAAAGAATGTTCCGAACGATTTTCGTGGTAATTCTGGTAGCGGGCGGGCTATGGTGCGCCGAGACCACCAAGACCCCTCCCAAGAAGACAGCATTTGATAAGACGACGCTTGAGACCTACGTGCGGCATCTGTTCGTCTGGGGCCCAACTATCAAAGTAGACATCGGGGAGCCAAAGCCGTCACCGCTAGCCGGTTTCAACGAGTTGAAAGTGCACGCGTCGGCGGGCCAAGCCAGCGCGGACGAGACGCTCTACGTTTCGAAGGACGGGCAGAAAATCCTGCGTGGGTCTGTTTACGACGTCAATCAAAATCCGTTCAAGACGCAACTGGAGAAACTTCGCACCGATCTTCAGCCCAGCTTCGGCACTCCGGGCGCAACCGTGGTGATCGTGATGTTCAGCGATTTCGAATGCCCCTATTGCAAAGATGAAGCCAAGACCTTGCGCACGAACCTGCTCTCGACTTATCCCACGCACGTGCGGCTCTATTTCAAGGACCTGCCGCTCGACCAGATTCACCCCTGGGCCAAGCCGGCGGCAATGGCCGGCCGGTGCGTCTTCAAGCAGAACCCGGCCGCGTTCTGGGACTATTTCGACTGGGCTTATGAACACCAGGGCGAGCTCAATGCCGACAATTTGAAAAGCAAAGTGCTGGAGTTCGCCAAGGGGAAAGAGCTTGATGCTCTGCAACTGGAGCGCTGCATCGACACCAAAGCGACCGAGTCTGAAGTGGACCGATCCATTGGGGAGTCCAAAGAGCTGGCCGTGACTGGGACCCCGACACTGTTCGTAAATGGCCGGCAGTTGATCGGACCATCGACGCAGTGGGCGAATCTTCGCCAAGTGATCGATTATGAAATCGAATACCAGAAAACAGCCAAGAATGCCGGTGAAGACTGCGGCTGTGAAGTAAAGTTGCCATCGCCGACTTTGAACTGAAACCATGCGCCGATTGATACCGTTCGCACCGTTTGCTCTGCTGATCGCACTGTCTGCGCTTCGAGTTACTGCGCCGCACATTGATCCGCAGCACTATCTGGCTCACATCAAATATCTGGCATCCCCGGGCATGAAAGGCCGGGAAACCGGGAGCCCTCAGCTCGAGAAAGCGGCGCACTATATCGCCGCGCAGTTCCGGTCCATCGGGCTCAGCCCAGTGGACAGCAAGAGCTACATGCAGGCGTTCCCGGTGACCACGAACGCCAGGCTCGGCTCCTCAAATCATTTTGAGTACGAGGAAGCCGGCAAGTCAGTAGTTCTCAAAGTGCGGGAAGATTTCATACCGTTCAACTTCTCTTCTCGCGGCAAGCTCTCAGGTAGCGTGGTGTTCGCAGGGTATGGCATCACGGCGCCTGAATACAACTACGATGACTACGCCGGCCTTGATGTCAAAGACAAGCTGGTTGTGGTTCTCCGCCACGAGCCCCAGGAATTCGATGAAAAGAGCGTCTTCTCTGGCAAAGCCTACACCGAGCATGCGCAGTTTTTCAGCAAAGCGGTGAATGCCAAAATGCACGGAGCGCGCGGCGTCATCCTGATCAACGACCGATTCAATCACCGCGGCGACTCAGACCAGCTCGAGAAATTCGGCCACACCGCGGGTCCGACTGACGCCGGAATTCCCTTCGTGCAGGTTAAGGCCGATGTGGCCGCGCGCTGGATCGCCAGCGCCGGAAAAGATCTCGATGAGCTGGGTGCAGCCATCGACAAAGACCTGAGACCCCGGTCCTTCGCTCTGCCGGATTCTCTCGACGTGAGTGAGGTCGTGGGCGTCGAACGCGTCATTAAGACTGTGCACAACGTAGCCGGGTATCTACCGGGCGAGACCGACGAGTACATGGTGATCGGCGCGCATTTCGATCATCTCGGCCTGGGCGAGCAGTTCTCGATGTCGCCCTCGCTTGCGGGAACCAAGGTGCATCCGGGCGCGGATGACAACGCCTCAGGCACTGCCGGCGTGATCGAGCTGGCGCGCTGGTTCGCCTCCCAGCCCAAGCAGAAGCGCGGAATCCTGTTCATCGCCTTCGCAGGCGAGGAACTGGGACTTTTGGGTTCGAGCTTCTACGTGAATCACCCCGCGCTGCCCCTGAACAAAGCTGTGGCCATGATCAACCTTGACATGATCGGCCGCGTTCGGGACCGCAAAGTCTATATCGGCGGCGTAGGAACGGGCAGCAACCTGCGAGCCACCATCGATCCGATCCTGGCGCGCTATCCGCTGCACATCGATTATTCCGATACCACCGGCTACGGCTCGAGCGATCACACCTCATTCATCACCAAACAGGTGCCAGTCTTATTTTTCTTCTCGGGATTACACAGCGATTACCACAAGCCCAGCGACACCTGGGACAAGATCGACGCTCCCGACGCAGCCGAGCTTCTGGACCTCATCGCCGAAGTGGGTGAGAAGCTGGGCGAGGAAGCCGAGCGGCCGTTGTTTGTGCGCGTGAAAGAGACCCACCCGGCGCATGCAGGCGCGTCAATGGCGGGTTCATCGAGCTCAGGTTACGGACCATGGTTCGGCAGTGTGCCGGATTTTGCCGAGATCGCCACCGGCGTCAAGTTCGCGGATATTCAAGATGGATCGCCCGCCGCGGAAGCGGGTCTAAAAGCCGGCGACATTCTGATCGAGTTTGACGGAAAGCCCATCGGCAATCTTTACGATTTTACTTATGCTCTGCGCAGCAAGAAAGCCGGAGATCGCGTGGATGTCAAAGTACTGCGCGCAAACGCACCGTTGAACGCATCGGTCACGCTGCGGCAAAGAAAGTAAAGATCTGTCGCGAAACTGCCGATGGATTGTCTGAGGCGAGATGTCCGACGACCACCAAAACCCGCCGAACGTTTTCGGCGAACGGATCTGGCAGTTACCTCCATTAATTCTTCATCCATTCACGAACGAACTCGGGCCGGCGCAGTTGTTGCAAGGCTCAAAAGCAGCTCTGATGCTGGCGGGGTTGCTGCCCGACGACAACGCGGATCGGGACGAACTGACGCGTAAGCTGCTGCAAAGCCGCTATACCGAAATCCGCATGTTGTATTTTGTGGGGAAGGATATTTCACGCTGGCTCAGCCAGTGCGTCGACTTGGTCTCGCGAACCGAAGGCCTGGCAGACTCGGGACTGAAGGAACAAAGTTTCGCGAGCCTGCTGGTCAATCACCCGCCGGACAGCGTACGCGAAAAACTGAAAATCTGGGGCGTCGCCAATCCGCAGTCGGTATTTTCCAGAGCCCTGGGAATCAACGCCATTTTTCGCGACGTGCCGCGCGGTGAGCACCTGACAGACACCTTCCTGCGACACTATCATCGCTTCGCAGACCACCTGTTTTCCTCTTGGCTGCGTATCACGAGCTCGACCGAGATCACATCAACCAATTTCAAATTCCAGCTATACGCTTCCGGAGAGTACTCGCGCCTGCTCGAAGAGCAATGGGCCGAGTAAATTCAGCGTTTCACTTGAGATGCCGGGTTCGATGGGGCCGCGGTTGCCCCTGATATAATTCAATTCATGGAGTTTCCTCGACTTTTGCTGGTCCGTCAGAACTTCCCGGATCGCAGCATTCCGGACATTCGCTCCGCTGTTTCCCGCGAACTCACCAATTCGCCATTCAGCTCGCGTTTGAAGCCCGGCGCGCGCGTGGCTATTGGTGTGGGCAGCCGGGGAATCAACAACATCGCGACCATCGTCCGATCAATGGTGGATTTCTGGAAATCCAAAGGCGCGCAGCCGTTTATTTTTCCGGCCATGGGCAGTCACGGCGCGGCCACCGCCGAAGGCCAGGCCGATGTGCTGGCGCACTACGGAATCATCGAGGCCACCATGGGCTGCCCCGTGGTGAGTTCACTCCAAGTGGTTTCGCTCGGCCAGACAGCCGAAGGCATCGAAACGTTCATGGACCGCAACGCGTATGAAAGCGACGGTGTGATGCTGGTGGGCCGTGTTAAATGGCATACCGATTTCGCGGGCAAGATCGAAAGCGGTTTGTTCAAGATGATGGCCATTGGTCTGGGAAAGTTCGCAGGCGCCCAGCGATATCACACCTACGCCTACAAACTTGGGCTCGAGCAGGTCATCCGCAGCGTGGGACGCCAGGTGCTGGCTTCCGGAAAAATCCTGGGCGGGATCGCAATTCTCGAAGACGCGCACCACAACACCGCTCAACTCACGGCAGTGCCCGTCGAAGTGATGGAGCAACGCGAAGAGGAATTGCTGACGCTGGCGAAATCCTGGATGGGCCGTATTCCGATGGATCTGGATATTCTGGTGCTGGACGAGATCGGGAAGAACATCAGCGGCGCCGGCATGGACACCAAGGTAGTGAACCGCGGCGTATACGGCCAATACAATCCCTGGCCCGACGCGCCGATCATTGAGCGGATCTTTATCCGCGGGCTGAGCAATCTGAGTTACGGGAACGGGGTGGGTTTGGGCATGGCGGATGTGGTCTCGGACCGGCTACTCGACATGATCGACTGGCACCCGACTCGAATCAATTCACTGACCGCGTCAACGCCGGCGGCCATCCGCACGCCCGTTCATTTCCGCACCGACCGTGAGTGCCTCGAACGCTTCGCGCCCACTGTGGGAAAAACAGACTTGCGCCAGGTGACCTATGGGTGGTTGCGCAATTCGCTCGAGCTGGATGTGATCGCGTTGAGCGAAAATCTGCGCCCGCAGATCGACAAGAACCCCATCCTCGAAGTCATCGCGACACATCCCATGGAGTTCGACAGCCACGGGAACCTGCCGGACTTGCTGGTCCCCACTGGCGAGCCCGTCGCCGCGCACTAGCTATAGCTATAGCTAGCGGCGACTATTCAAGGTTCTGCTTGGTTGTCGTCCCGTGAGTACAGGTTGCCGAATTTGTTATTTGGCGGTTGGTGAACTCAAAGCTGGTGTCCGGCGACATTCGTCGCGTTATCGAGCGCGCGGCTCACTGCAATGTACGCATTTCCAGCACACGCTACGGCTATAAGCGTGCAAGGAACGTTGCACACGCCAGGTAGACCATCGGACTCACGTCGTAGAATTCTCCGCCTCTTACGGTTTCGGCGATCATATTTCCCTGGCGTAGTTCCCCGTCGTACGTGATTCGATCCGCGATCAAGGACGAAAGCACTTAGGCATCCAATACTCCCTCCCCGGCTTTCACAATGGCCTGCGAGTACAGCATGTGTCCCGTTGGTTTCTTAGTGTCGTGATCATTCTCCGGGCACACTGAAATACCGCCGAGGGGTCTCCATCCTTCGCGGATCTTAGCGTTTATCCGCTCCACGATCTCTTCATGACTGATGCCATGGATAGCATCGTACTTCATTTTTCAAAAACCTCCTACTTACATTCTTGCATTTGAGTGTTGGGATTTAGACAGTCCTGGGATAGCTTGTCGAGCACGCGACGCAGTTTTGAGAAATACTCGCCGCGCGGAGGTAGTAGGCACGGGAAGACTTTGCGGCTATTTTCTAGCCCTTTTTTATCTTCGCCTCTTGTTCTCCTCCACGATTTCGTGTATTGTGGCAAAGAAAAGGCGAAACATGCTGCATCTCGAACTCGTGAAGCAACCCAATCTTGGAGCCGTCGTTCAACACTTCCGATCTTTGATGGCGCAGCCCGATTCGCCCATCAGGGCCATCCATCACCAGCCGGCGAGCGCCGGAACCTTCGCTGAAATCTCCGCCACAGTGGATCCCCGCTTGCGAAAGGCTCTCGACGGGCACGGGATCGAGCGGCTGTACTCACACCAGGCACAGGCGCTTGAACAGACGGCCTGTGCCAAGAATGTGGTCGTGGTCACGCCGACCGCGAGCGGCAAGACGCTGTGCTACAACCTTCCGGTTCTAAATCGTTTGATGGCCGACAATGAGGCGCGCGCCATTTACTTGTTCCCCACCAAGGCGCTGGCCGAAGACCAGCTTCATGCGTTTCAAGCACTGGCCGGCGAGCTTGGCTCCGAAATCCGGGCGTTCACATACGACGGCGACACACCGCAGGACGTGCGTAAAGCCATCCGCAGCCGCGCCAACGCAGTGTTCACGAATCCCGACATGCTGCACACCGGCATTCTGCCCCATCACACGCGTTGGGCCCGCGTGTTCGAGAATCTGCGCTACATCATCATCGACGAACTGCATTATTACCGCGGCGTTTACGGCAGCCACTTCGCCAACATCCTTCGGCGATTGAAGAGGATCTGCTCCTTCTACGGTTCGGAACCGCAGTTCATTTGCTGTTCCGCGACGATTGCCAATCCGCGCGAGCTGGCGCAAGCGCTAACGGAATCGCCGTTCGAGCTGGTGGATCAAAACGGCGCTCCGGCCGGAGAGAAGCATTTCGTTTTTTACAATCCGCCGGTGATCAACCGGCAGCTCGGAATCCGCCGCAGCTACATTCACGAGACGCGCCGCATCGCGGTGGAACTGATCGAGCGCGACCAGCAGACGCTGGTGTTCGCCAATAACCGTCTTGCGACCGAAATTCTGGTGACTTACCTGAAAGACGCCTGCGAGCGCGGGCCGCTGCCTGAGACAACAATCCGGGGGTACCGTGGCGGATATCTGCCCCGCGAGCGCCGGGAGATCGAGCGCAAGCTGCGCGAAGGGGAGATCCGGGCAGTCGTGGCCACCAACGCGCTCGAGTTGGGTGTGGATATTGGCTCGCTCGACGCTGTCGTGATGGCGGGATATCCGGGCACGATCGCATCCACGTGGCAGCGCGCGGGCCGTGCCGGACGGCGCCAGACCTCCTCAGCCGCCGTGCTGGTGGCATCGAGCGCCCCACTCGACCAGTTCATCATCGAGCATCCCGATTACTTTTTCGGCCAATCGCCCGAGCACGCTCACATCAATCCGGACAACCTCGAGATTCTGCTGGCTCATTTGAAATGCGCGGCATTCGAACTGCCGCTGGCCGAAGGCGAGAAATTCGGGCCGCACGATCCCACCGAATTGTGCCGCTTCCTGGAAGAAACCGGCTTCCTGCACCGCGCGGTCGGGGCCTGGCACTGGACTTCGGAAAGCTATCCCGCCGATGCCGTAAACTTGCGGGCCGTGACCAGCGACAACTTTGTGGTGGTAGACATCACCGCGGAGCCTGCCGTGATCGCCGAAGTTTCATTCCCGGCCGCACTCACCGCGCTACATGAAAAAGCCATCTACCTCCACGAGGCTCGTCAATACCACGTCGAGCGTTTCGATTACGAGGATCGGAAAGCCTACGTACGCCAGGTTGAGTGCGATTACTTCACCGATGCCATCGACTACACGAAGGTCAAGACGCTGACGCAGGTTGCCGGTGAAGAAATCGGGCGTGCAACTTGTGATGCTTCGGAGCGCGCCAGCCGCGTGCATGGCGATGTGCGCGTGAACCGGCAGATCGTGGGCTTCAAGAAGATCAAGTTCTATACACTCGAGAATGTCGGCGCCGGAAAATTGTCGATGCCGGAGCAGGAAATGCATACGACAGCCGTCTGGCTGCATTTCCCAGGTGCGTTTCTAGCCCGCTTTGAGGAACTGAGCGCAGCCCAGATACAGGCAGGTTTATCCGGGCTAGGTAATGCGTTGCGCAGCGTCGCGGCACTGCTGGTGATGTGCGATCCGCGCGATCTCGGCGTGGCGTTGGGGTCCGAGACTCCTTCCGGAATTTTTGAACCGAACTTGTATATTTACGACAACTACACCGGCGGCATCGGGCAAAGCGCACCGCTCTACGAGATGACTGCTCAACTGTTGCGCGATGCGCGCGAACTGCTGGTTCTCTGCCCTTGCGATGAAGGTTGCCCTTCGTGCGTCGGCCCCGTCGGTGGCACAGGCGAAAATGGGAAGCAAGCCGCCCTCCGCATTCTGGCTGAGCTTCTCCCGCAGAAACAGGAAACCGAGGGCTGACAAAAACCGGCAAAGACGCCGCGACAGCTTACAATCAAGACATGCCCGAGTTTGACGTAGTCGGCGTGGGTCTGAACGCCACTGATACGCTGTTGGTGGTTCCGCATTTCCCGGCCTATGCCGGAAAGGTGCCATTTCAAGAGGAGGTGCTTAGCCCGGGCGGGCAAGTGGCCAGTGCCATGGCGACCTGCGCCAAATTGGGTTTGCGGGCGAAATACATTGGGACCATGGGGGACGATGACCGCGGGCGCATCCAGATGGAAAGCTTGCGGAACACCGGCATTAATCTGGACGACGTGCAAGTGCGCAAAGGCTGCGCGAATCAATCGGCCTACATCATCATCGACCGAGCAACGGGTGAGCGCACGGTGCTGTGGCGCAGGCCGGATTGCCTGCGGATAGCGCCATCTGAAATCACGCGCGAGCAAATCACCTGCGCGCGGCTGCTGCACATCGACGGGCACGACACGCCGGCCGTAGAGCACGCGGCGCGCATCGCCAGGAAGGCCGGCATGCCCGTTACGGTGGATGTGGACACCATTTACCATGGTTTCGACCGCGTGTTGCCGCACGTCGATTATCTGGTGGCCAGCTCAGAATTCCCGATCCAGTGGACGAATGAAAGCGATCCATTCAAAGCTCTCAAGTTGATCCAGAAGGAATACTGCATGCGGGTCGCAGCTATGACGCTGGGCGCCCATGGCGCGCTGGCGCTGGCGGAAGGCCGGTTCATTTACTCTCCGGCATTCGTCGTGAATTGTGTCGATACCACCGGAGCGGGAGACGTGTTTCACGGGGCCTTCTGTTATGCTGTTCTCGAAGGTATGCCCATGCGCAACGCACTGGAGTTCTCGAACGCAATGGCCGCTTTGAACTGCATGGCGCTTGGCGCGCGCGGCGGCATCCGGGGCATTGAGGAAGTGCGGGCGCTCATGCTGCGCGCGGAGCGCCGCTCCCACCCAGAGTTCGAAACTCGCACCACGACGGCGTCACGGGCAAGCTAGATGTTTCCCATTCGGGACACGCAGCCCAGTTACTCCCGGCCGGTGGTCACTATCCTGATCATCGTGCTGAACGTACTGGCGTTTCTGTACGAGTTCTCGCTGGACGACAATTCGCGAAATTACTTCATCGCGAACTATGGCCTGATTCCAGACCGCTTGCACGCCTCGGCTCTGCTCACCTCCATGTTCTTGCACGGCGGCTGGATGCACATCATCGGGAACATGTGGTTTCTGTGGATATTCGGCGACAACGTGGAAGACGTCATGGGCCACGGAAAGTATCTGATTTTTTATCTGCTGTGCGGCGTGGCGGCGGGCATGACCCAGGTGATGTTCAACCCGTACTCGCGGCTTCCGATGGTAGGAGCCAGCGGCGCGATCGCCGGCGTAATGGGCGCTTATCTGATCAAGTTTCCACAGTCCCGCATCGTGACGGTGGTGTTCATTTTCATTTTTCTGACCAGGATTGAAGTCCCCGCCGTGCTGATGCTGCTCTACTGGTTCTTCATTCAGCTCTTCAGCGGCTTCGGCTCCATCGGGTACTCTCAAGCCAACCAGGGTGGAACGGCTTTTTTCGCGCACATAGGCGGATTCATCGCCGGGATGATTCTGGTGAAACTGCTCGGCACGCGTGAAAAATATCTTCGCCGTAGTGATCTGAACTGGTAATGCCTGATACACCGAAGGTGACCCTTTACACGCGTAAGGGATGTTGCTTGTGCGATGACGCCAAACAGGTGCTGGAACTGGCCAGGCGAAAGGCGCGTTTCGATCTGGACGAAGTGGATATCGAGCGGCAACCGGATCTCGAAAAACTCTATAGCGCAGAAGTCCCCGTGATTGCGATCAACGGCAACAAAGCTTTCAAGTACCGCGTCAGCGTTGATGAATTCCTGAAAAAACTGGCGGCCCGAGGATGAATCTGGACATACTGGCAATCGCCGCTCACCCCGACGATGTAGAGCAGAGCTGCGGCGGCACCTTGATCAAGCTGGCGGAGAAGGGCTACCGCACGGGTGTCCTAGACCTGACGGCAGGCGACATGGGCACACGGGGGACGCCGGAGGAGCGGCTGGAAGAGGCGGAGCAGGCAGCGCGTGTGATGTTATTGAGCCATCGCGAGAACCTTCGCTTCCCGGACGCGCGTCTCGAAAATGCCATCTCCGCTCGCATGTCGCTGGCTCTCAAAATCCGCGAATTGAAGCCGCGCGTAGTCATTCTTCCGTATTGGAAAGGCCGCCACCCGGATCACTACCACACCTCCGAACTCGGTTATGAAGCGTGCTTTTTGGCTGGCTTGAAAAAGCTCGACCCTTATTCGGAGCCGCACAGACCTTTCAAGATTCTGTATTGCGCGGTTTACGCTAACATCCAGCCGTCGTTCGTGGTGGACATCTCGGCTCAATTCGAAAGAAGAATGACGGCGTTGCTCACCTACAGGTCGCAGTTTACGGCGTGCTCCGAAGGCAAGGAGCTGTTTCCCGATGAGCCGGAAATCCGCGAAAGATTGGGCGCCATCGCCCGGTATTACGGGAATCTGGTGGGGGTGCGATACGGCGAAGCCTTCGTTATGAAGGAAACGATGCTGGTGGAAGATATTGTGGCGCTAGGCGGGCGCAGTATCTAAGTGACGTGCACCCGCCTGTGTGGCTAATACCAGAAGAGCCGGGTACAGCAGATCCATAGTGCTCGTAGTATTCGAGCGATGCGGCGGGCAACCTCAGTACTTCGGCGATCTCCGCGACCGTCTCCAATCTCGTCTGTAACCAAGTCGGCATAAACCGGTTCGTCGGCTGCTATTACGGTAACATGAACTTCGGGAATCTGAAGCTCGTGCGCACGGACCCGCACCCGTCACTCCGGTGTCCGGAGGTGGCGGAGGAATCACCGGGAAGCCGCTCAAACCCATGGCCACGGCCTCGCTTCGATTGGGATACCCAAAATTCGAATCCCAAAGAACCGCCGACCCGTCGTGCGACATGGACGCCCGCGTAAACGACCAGTAGGCATCGTTGGTGAATTGAAACTCCGCGTCCGCGCCACGCGCCGGATCTCTATGCCGTTTTCGCGCATCACCATCAGCTCGGACAGATGCGTGGTTCGCTTGACAGGCGTGGTGAGATCGGCAGGATCCCGCGGCAACGTATAGTTTGTCGAAACCACGCAGAACTCGCCCGCCGGGCACAGCTGGTATTGATTCTCGGCTCATAACTCGATGAGACCTCCACCGCACAGGTGCAGCGGAGCGACATCGGAGCGGCCCCCACCGTGTGCCACCGAAATCAGAAGTTTCGGGCCCGCGTTCAACAGAGACGTGGTGATCTGCCGCTGGCACGGCGTTTCGATATCCGCCACGTAGACCAGATATTGCCTGCCCTGCGAATCTTCCATCATGTCGGAGTGATAACCCGACAGACATGTTTCTCCGGCGTCGCAAATGCCGTCATTGTTGCCTGTACTGCCTACGAAAATCGGTAGGTACTTCGGGCCCACGAAATTCATAAGCCAGCTTCCCGGTGGTCTGATCGACCGAGAACACCATGATGGCCGGATTGGACATCAACAGGACGTATCGCTTGCCGGAGATGCTGTCGACTCCTCGCGACACAGCACGAAGTCCACGTTATTCACGGGCACGCGGTTGTTCGGGTAAGTGACGTAATAGTCGGCACAGTAAGTCTCGACTTTATTGAGATCGAGTATGCACACCTGGTGTTGAGTACCGCCCCAGAACCCATCCAGTTGTCTTTCGAAACGTCCCCTATCCCGCCACCTGAAATGCCGCTGAAACCGTGGCCGTCAGTGGCATAGTCCACCAGCATCGTTGTCGTGTTGGTGCTCAACTTATGACGAACTACCTGAGCGCCTCTGAAAAAGTAATACATGTCGTCGCTATGTGCGTCCCAGCGTAGGGTGTCGGCGGTGATGTAGCCCGGGCGCCCGGCATATGCGACATTACCCGCGACGGTTTCCACCACGTTGACTTGAATGCCGTTCTGCGCCAGCGCCACATATTTTCCGCTGGCACTGAAATGCCGACGGCGTTGAATAACCGTGATTCGTTGAAAAAGAGCTAATGAGTTTTACCGTGGCGCCGAAATTTCCATCCACATAGGTGCCACCCACCGCGGGCAGCGGGAACGTTCCAAGGGAGTTTCGTTAGGGACAGCGCACAATGCGGCGTCCGGATACCCGGCAGGCTGCGTTATGACCTCTGCAGGTTATTAACTCTGGACGGTTGCCGGTGGAATTAAACAAATGGCGCGCATTCTTCTGCCGGTGCGCATCATAAACCGTTGCCCCGGTGTCTCTCTGCGGTTCACCCGTTTAAAGGAAAATGTGCACGCACCAGCGCCATAGCTTGTTCGGGAGTTTCGATGCGAGCTTCGAGCTGGGCGTCCTCAACTGCGGCCAAGATGCGCGCAAACAACGGCCCCGAGGGATAACCAGCGGCGATCAGATCATCACCCGTAATGAGCGGTTTGGGTTTCAACTGTTCCGCGGGCAACTCGTCCATGCGGTGTTTGACAATTTCATAATTGTCGAGTCGGCCGTGGCTTGAAAGGCAATCGATGCGATGAAGTTCCAGGTGCTCCGGGAATTTCTCCAGCCGGAGGAAACGCTTCAGCGTACTTTCCTTCATCTGTGGCACGTCCTTAAAACGCATGTGATTGGCCACCAGAGCACTCACCTGTCGTATCTGTTCATTTGAAAAGCGCAGACGATACAAGATAGCTTCGGCCATCTTGACGCCCTGTTCGACATGCCCGTCAAACCGGATGCGCTCGGCAACGCGAAAAGTGGGCGGCTTACCGACGTCGTGCAACAGGACCCCTAACGCCAACGTGATGCCGGGCTCATGGAGCTTCTCTAGCATGATGAGTGTGTGCGTCCAGACGTCGCCCTCAGGATGGTACTCCGGCGGCTGCGAAACGCCCTTCATGGCCGCGATTTCTGGAAGAATATCGGCCAGTAAACCAGTCTCATCCAGCAGCTCGAAACCGCGCCGTGCCCCCCCTTCGGTCAGAATTCGAATCAACTCATCCCGAATGCGTTCAGCCGACACTTTCAGAATCAACCCGTGCAGCCGCTGAATGGCCTCGAGCGTCGCCGGCTCAATACGATAGCCAAGCCGCGCAGCGAACCGCACAGCACGCAACAGCCGCAAGTGATCTTCCAGAAAGCGGGTTTCGGGATCACCGATGGCGCGCACCACGCCTGCAACGAGATCATCACGGCCTCCCACGAAATCCAGCACCTGATTGTTCACGGGATCGAGCAGCAGGGCGTTAATCGTGAAATCGCGCCGCAGAACATCCTGGCGCGGATCGGTCTCGAAATGAACCTGTGCGGGATGCCGGCCGTCGATGTAGGCGTGATCGCTGCGAAAGGTCGCCACTTCGACCTGTGCTCCATCATCACGCACCAGAACTACGCCGAACTGAACACCCACCAGGTCGGAGCGTGGAAACAGACTTGTAACCTCGTCGGGACGAGCATCGGTGGTGACGTCGTAATCCTTTGGATTCTTGCCCAGCAGAAGGTCGCGCACGCAGCCGCCGACCAAAAACGCCTGATGGCCTCGCGATTTCAAGTCGTTGATGATGCGTCGCGCGACTTCAGCGGCTTCCATGGCAATCGGCGAATAGTCCCCTCCTCACAGAAGTACCATAACGTCTAAACTCAGTGAGCGGCGTGTACGAACAAAAGTACCCAAGTCGCCACCGCGCTCGGCGCCCACGCGGCATGCCTGCTGTGCAGTCCAGCCATCGGCTAGAATAGCTATTTCCCTTTATGCGTTATCTTCCGATGGCCGCGCTCCTACTGTACCCAGCTTGGGGCCAGACCGAGCTCGATGTCGCCCAAGGCAAGGGCATCTTCCGCAACAACTGCGCCTTCTGCCACGGTCTCACCGGCAGCGGCGGCCGTGGACCCTCGTTGATTTCCGGCCGTTTCCTTCACGGCTCAACCGACGAGGACGTTAAGAACGTCATCCGCAACGGTGTGCCCGGTACGACCATGCCTTCGTTTGATTTCGAGACGGCCGAGATCGACCATTTGGTTGGTTACCTGCGAACACTGGCTGGATCCGCTCCCAAATCAGCGCCAGTGCCGGGTGATCCCGCTCAGGGCCGCCAGGTGTACCTACGAAACGGCTGCTCGAGCTGCCACCGCATCGGGATGGAGGGCAGCGTTTTTGGTCCGGAGTTGACCCGCCTGGGAGCGAGCCGCTCGCCGGACTACATTCGCGAATCCCTTCTGAATCCCTCGGCGGATATTCTCGACGACTACCAGGGTGTGACGGTTGTCGCGCGTGACGGCAAACGCACCGGCGGCGTGCGCATCAATGAAGACACGTTCAGTGTGCAGTTACGCGATGTTTCACAAAATTTCCGCATATTTCAGAAAGACGAAGTGCGTGAAGTCATTCACGAGACCAAATCCCTGATGCCAGCGTACAACTCGCTTTCTCAAGAGGACTTGCAGAATCTGTTGGCGTATCTGGTTAGTTTACGCGGAGACGTAAACGCCGGCGCTCACGTTAACAAGCCGGAGGGCGTTCGATGAGGCGCCGCGCCAGAATTGCAATTGCCGGCCTGGCGCTGGCGGCCACGATGTGCGGTCAACAGGTCTCTTATGAACGTCTGGTGAACGCACTCAAAGAGCAGCAGAACTGGCTCACTTACTGGGGCGACTACAGCGCCGTGCGGCATCGTGGGCTGAACCAGATCAACACCGGAAACGTGAAAGACTTGCGCGTGGATTGGATTTTCCAAACCGGCCAGACCGGCGCATTCGAAACCACGCCTCTGGTGGTAGACGGCATCATGTACATCACCGGCACCGACGGTTACGCCTATGCGCTCGATGCGCGCAACGGTCGCAAGCTATGGATGTACAAACACACCTTCCCGCAGGGCCGGAAAGCCACGGCGGTCAATCGCGGCTTCGCCATTCTGGGCGACCGATTATTCATGGTCACGCCTGACGCGAACGTGGTCGCGCTCGAGGCCAAGACCGGGAAGCTGATCTGGCAAACCGAAATGGCGGCCTACAACCGGGGCCAGTACACCGCTACGCTCGCGCCGCTCGCCATCAAGAACAAGATCGTCGTCGGGATTTCGGGCGCCGAATACGGCATCCGTGGATTCATCGACGCTTATGACGCCGAGACAGGCAAACGCGCCTGGCGCTTCTGGAGCATTCCGGCCAAGGGAGAACCCGGCGGCGATAGCTGGGCCGCCGATTCCTGGGAGCGCGGCGGCGGTTCCACCTGGTTGACCGGCACGTTCGATCCTGTGCTTAATACTCTCTATTGGGGTGTTGGCAACCCGGGACCGGATCTCTACGGTGAATCCCGTCTGGGCGACAACCTTTACAGTTGTTCGTTAGTGGCACTCGACCCCGATACCGGAACGCTCAAGTGGCATTTCCAGTTCACCCCGCATGACATTCACGATTGGGATGCGGCCGAGACTCCTATGCTGCTAGATCTCAACTGGAGAGGGAAGCCGCGCAAACTGGTAGTGCAGGCCAACCGCAACGCTTTTTTCTACGTGCTGGATCGCGAAACTGGTGAGTTTCTCATGGGCAAACCGTTCGAGCGCCAGACTTGGGCTAGCGGCCTAGACGACAAAGGTCGGCCGATTTTGACGAAAGACGCCCTGCCGACCGAGGACGGCCTGCGCATCTGTCCCGGACTCGGCGGCGGCGGCAACTGGATGGCGCCCTCCTACAATCCGGAAACCAACTTGTTCTATTTTGCGCTGTTCGAGCAGTGCGAAATTTATTATTCGAACCCGCCCCTCTATATTCAAGGCCGGCCGTATTGGGGCGGCGTTTCGCGCAGCGCCCCAGGAGAAGAGGGATGGGGTCTGCTCAAAGCGCTTGATCCGCTGACCGGCGAAACGAAATGGGACTTTCGTTTTTTCCGGCCCTCGTGGGTAGGAACACTCTCCACCTCCGGCGGTTTGATCTTCGGCGGTGATGAAGACGGATCGCTGATCGCGCTCGACGCCCGAACGGGCAAAAATCTGTGGCACTTCAACACCGGCGCGCGCCTGGTAGCGGCACCGATCACGTACCTGGTGAACGGGCGGCAGTACGTCGCGATGCCTTCGGGCGCGGCGTTGTTGGCCTTTGCGCTACCGGAGCCGGATCGTTGAGTACGAAGTGCTTCGAACGCAAGTTGCGGAACTCGGCCCGACTGGATAGATTGAAAAGAGTCCCACCCGTTTGCGCCCGTAGCTCAGTTGGATAGAGCGTCTGGCTACGAACCAGAAGGTCGGGTGTTCGAGTCACCCCGGGCGCACCACAGAATCAATAGTTTACAGGCTGTTGCCGAAAAAACAGCCCACCCATTCACCCACCCAGATCACATTTGCCCGATGAATCGCGACCGTGTACATTGCGGTCATGGCGAGCTGGGCCAAACCCGAAGTCCGTACGCCACCGGAGCACAAAGGTCCCACCCTCGTCCAGCCTAACGAGCGCGAGATCAAGCGTGTCGGACCAGGCTTGGCCCGAGTCGAAGCGCCGGAGGGCTGGGTTAAGAAAGTCGAGCGCTTCCGCGAGGGAAAAGTTTGGGTCGGCTACTTCCATGTCTGGGAGACTGGACCGGACGGCCAGCGTGTGCGCCACAAGAAGGAGAAGCTCAATGAGCTCGCCGAGTATATCGCCGAGCAAACGGGCAAGCTCGCGAAGCAAGGCGAATCGATTTCCACGTTCGCCGAGCTTTGGAAAGCGTTCTGCGCTGTGAAGTCCGGTCAGTGGTCGAAAAAAACCAAAGAGAACCTGAAGTGCCTTTTCGCCAAGCACGTCATTCCTCAGATCGGCAGTCAGAGAATGCGCGACGTGACCTTGACGCCGCTGCAATTGCTCTTAAACAAGCTGGCTGAGGACGGATTCAGCAAGTCGGTCGTAGGCCAGATCCGCACGTATGTGAAGTCATGCTTTGAGTACGGCGTCGATGAAGATCTCCTTTCCAAGAGTCCGGCGCGCAAACTCGTGATGCCCAAGATTCGCAAGAAGCCGTGTGAACGGTTCCTAAGCGTGGAGGAATTCCGTGCTCTCCTGTCTGATGCTCCTCCCCGCGAGCATGTCATATTGCGGATATTCGCAGTGTGCGGATTGCGGCCTGCCGAGGTTTTGGTCCTGCGCATTGAAGATTTCGAGGGTTCCCAGTTACGAATCGATGAAGCTCTCAAGGAACGTCAGGCAGGAGAAGATCGGATTGGTGACACAAAAACGGATG
>QHXW01000250.1 GCA_003223115.1 Acidobacteriota bacterium | reverse complement strand
CGCCTCAACTTTCAACTACGGGCGAGACACCGTCTGTTACCGGCGTGATGATGAGAGATTCCCCCCTGGTCGGAATTCAATTTCTAGAGCTATTTCAGTTGACCCTCGTTGTACAGAAAGCTGCCACTGAAACGCTCATAGTTGCGTTTCTGGCGACCTCCGATGAGAGAATCGCAATGGATGCGCTCAAGACCTGCCTGCCTGTTAACCAGCCAGTGGGCTATTGAAATCGTCCGGGGACCCGAACATTTCTGCCCACCCTGCCGTTAACAAGTGGATGAAGCCGAGTTCCGAGCAAGATTTTGCCACTGGTTCCAGCGGGACGTCTCAACCGCTGGCGAAAAGGGCGCGGCCCGCAGCGGTGCTGATCGATACGGCACCCATCGAAGGCAAGCTGCAGGAGATCCAGCCACTCGAGTTTGAGCAGGTGCGGCGCACCGAGGATGAGCCGCTGTTTAACAGTTTGATGGAAGAGCATCACTATCTGGGTTACGAGCAGCCGGTGGGGGAGCACCTGAAGTATCTGGTGTGGGCGCAAGGCCGGCCGATTGCTTGCGTGGCCTGGTCGAGCGCGCCGCGACACCTGGGCTCGCGCGACCGCTACATCGGCTGGAGTGGGGAAGCGCGGGGGCGCAACATCCGGTTCATCGCCTATAACACACGGTTCCTGATTCTGCCGTGGGTTCGGGTGAAGCATCTGGCTTCCCACATCCTGGGCCGTATGGCGATGCGGATCTCGGACGACTGGTGCCGCATGTACGGGCATCCGATTTACTTCCTGGAAACGTTTGTGGATCCGGATCGATTCCGCGGGACTTGTTACCGCGCGGCCAACTGGGTGTTGCTGGGGAAGACGACGGGACGCGGCAAGCAATCCAACAGCTACGTACCGAACCGGTCGATCAAAGAGGTTCTCGGATATCCAGTGACGAAGCATTTTCGCGAACTGCTCGGGGAGTAGGATGACGAAGCCCGCGATCGAGCGCATCGAGGTAAGCCGGGATGAACTGAATCAGCTGCTGGAGCGCGCCAAGACAGCGCTCCACGAAGATGATTACCGCAAGCTGAAGGCGACGGTGGATGCGCTGAGTTACTTGACCGAGCTAGTCGCAGATAGAGAGACGACGATCCGGGACCTGCGCCAGTTGCTGTTGCCACCGACGACCGAGAAGACACGCGAGGTACTGAAGCAAGCGGGCATCGAACCCACACCCGACTCCGGTGAGACATCAGGAGAGCCAACACCACCGGCCGACAGAAGCGCAGACAAGAAGCCCGGACACGGGCGCAACGGAGCCGACGCCTACCAGGGAGCCCAGAGAGTCGAGGTCGCACATGAGCAGTTCCAGGTGGGCGATAGCTGCCCAGGGTGCTGGAAGGGCAAGGTGTACGAGCAGCAGGATGCCAAGCTGCTGGTGCGGATCGTGGGACAAGCACCCATCGCCGCAACTGTCTATGAACTCCAGAGATTGCGCTGCAACCTTTGCGGAGAGATCTACACGGCGAAGACGCCGGAAGGCGTGGGCGAAGACAAGTATGACGACACGGCGGCGGCAATGATCGCGCAGTTGAAGTATGGCAGCGGCATGCCGTTCTACCGGCTGGAGGATCTGGAAGGGAGCTTGGGGATTCCGCTGCCGGCATCGACACAGTGGGAGATAGTGGAGGAAGCGGCGGTGTTGATCAAGCAGGCGCGGGATGAGTTGATCCGTCAGGCAGCGCAGGGCCAGGTGCTGCACAACGACGACACCAGCATGAAGGTGTTGCGGCTCGAACGCGAGCCTGCAGATGAGCGCACCGGTGTATTCACCAGCGGCATAGTGTCGACCGCGGAAGGGCAAAAGATCGCATTGTTCTTCACCGGGCGGCAGCATGCCGGAGAGAATCTCGCGGATGTTCTGAAGCGGCGCGCGGCGGAACTCTCCGTGCCGATTCAGATGTCGGATGCGTTGTCGCGGAATGCGCCGAAATCCGTCGAGTTGTTGGTCGCCAACTGCCTCGCGCACGGGAGAAGGAAGTTTGTGGAGATCGCGCCGAACTTCCCCGCGCAATGCCGTCATGTACTGGAGACTCTGGGCACAGTTTACTACCATGACAAACTGGCGCGGGAGGGGGAGCTATCGCCGGAGAAGCGATTGCGGTTTCACCAGGAGCGCAGTGAGCCGTTGATGAAGAGGTTGCGGGCGTGGCTCGATGCGCAGTTGACGGAGAAGAAGGTGGAGCCGAACTCAGGATTGGGAAAAGCGATTCAGTACATGCTGCGGCACTGGGAGCCGCTGACTCTATTTCTGCGCGAGCCTGGGGCTCCTCTGGACAACAATCTGTGTGAGCGGGCGCTCAAAAAGGCGATTCTGCATCGGAAGAACTCGCTGTTCTACAAGACGATGAATGGCGCCGAAGTAGGCGACCTGTATATGAGTCTGATTCACACCTGCGAGTTCTGTGGGGCGAGCCCGTTCGACTATCTCACCGAGTTGCAGAGGCACGCCGCCGAGCTGGCGCTGAGTCCGGCGGAGTGGATGCCCTGGAACTACCACGCGACGCTGGGGCGGTCCCGCGCCAGCGCGGATCCCAGGTAGATTATTATGAATCTCCCTGGCCGAAAAGGATCCACTGCGGCCATGGTTAGGTGATACTCGAAATGGCCGTCAAACGGGCCTCTGAGAACGCAAATCACATAACGTTTTTGGCCACGCACGGAAATCCGGAACAATGTTTCGGGCCTGAGAGCGGATTCCTTTAAACGGTTTAGCGGCTCTTGCGACGGAGAATTCGCGGGTATCCCCGGACACATGCCGACGGGAAGCTCTCAGCGGAGAATGCCTAGTTGAGGAGTGATGCTGAAATCCAGCACCAATATATCGTTCCAAAAAAGCGCGTTGCCAAGCAGTCCGTAGGCTCCGTGTGGCTGGCTGTGGAAACCATTTGGATCCGCGGGCGTGTGGAAGATCATCGGATGATCCAGACTGAGCGACGCGATCTCGATGGCGCCGAGCGCAGGCGCACCCACGAACTTAACCTTCTTCCCCCATGAGCTTGCAGTGATTTCCTTGGGCGGGTGATTGTCGTCGACTGTCTGAGTAAGGGTCTTCCATTGGCCGGTATCCACAATCAATGGAAATGCGCTGGATCCCGTATCGAGGAACAGGTCTTTGTAATCGGCTCCGTTCAGCTTGAGATGCACAAAAAACTTTCCACCGCGAATCTCCGCAGGCGTCCAAACCGTGCGATCCCAGACCGCGGCGGGGAGATCAGCACGCAGGGCTACGTAGATACGCTTGGCGGGAAAATCCAGGACAACGACGTGGCCGATCAAGACATCGAGACCGATCGTTCCCGCCGTGCCACCGGGCTCAACCTCCTGATCGTTCACCACAACGTTACTGGCGGGAAGCATGATACCCCCCAGCCCGATACCAGGAAATCGCACGACGCGCCGCCCTTTCCTCCAGCCGAACTTCCTTGCGGCTTCACCCCCATAAATGATGGTGACGTCCGCGCCCGTATCGAACTGGTACTTGTACGTGGAGTCGGCCAACGTGACTGGCACGTTTAGGGAACTGCGTTCCGAGATTTCAGGCACCGCCTCCCATTCGAAAGGGGTTCCTGGGAGCGATTCCAACAAGTTGCTGGCCGATGGTTTCGATTTCTGAGCAAAAGCAATGCAGGCAAGAATCGACGTGACAAGCCCGAACGATGACATCAAGGCTAAGCGACAGCACATTTTCAAATTATATCCCGAGCCCCCGAGTCTTAGAGGCGGCGGATTGTTTGCCGAAATCGCGGGTTGCAGCAGTCCAATAGAGCACAAAGGTGCCGTGCCTCGTTACACACGCTCACCGAAATCTCACCATCTTGCAAGCAATATGCCGCCGAAAATCAAGGCCGTACTCGCCATGGCTTAGGAATGCCGTATACCGCTGCTCGACGTAGTTGAGTCTTGCGGTATTGAAGTGCTGCCGGTGTCCGACGGCAACGAAGCCGACCGATTGTGGGCCTCGTAAATTCCTGCGCAGTCCGAAACCGTGAAGTGCGCGAGCGTGACTTCGCCAGACGCCACTGATTGTGAGCGCCACCGAAGCCGTTGATCGAGCCCAGCTTTTCTGTGCAGTATGAGCTCACTGACATCTTGGGCGCTTAATTGCCAATTGAAATTCTTTTTGAGGATTTCCCCAAAACATGATTCATACAGTGGCGCCGGAGATGAAAATCGCCTTACCGATCAATGGCCTTTCCAATAACTCCAGAACGGGTTGATACACCCATTTTTATCATAATGACCTTCAAGAATGCCTTAACCGTGTTGGGGCTTATATTCATACGATTCCCGATCTCCTTGTTCGTAAGCCCCTGTTTCAGATATTCCAATGTTTCCTGCTCCCGTGGCGTGAGTTGATACAGGGCCGCTACTTGAGAAGCATCGAAGGATCTTTGGTGGAGGCGCTCAAGAATGACGACCACTGCCGGATGATCCGCTAGACGGTTCGGACGAGCGTTGAGGGAAAATGTGCGGCACCGATAGCGCCGCCTCCCTGAGATGAACTCCGGTGCGAACTGAGATCCCACACCATTGGCGAGAAGCACAGATTGGATCTTGTGGGCGAGAAGGCCATCCAAGGGCGCAATGGATTCCGGCGCTTCGGGATAAGTCAGGATTTCCACGGCCTCAGCATTGGCGTCGATCGGTTTGAGGTCGCGGCCCAAGAGGAGGAGTCCGACGGCTGATCCGTTCATTGCGCAGGCTGTGGCTGATGCAGAACTCCCCTTTGGCGCCGCGGCGACCGCCCAACTCGGATCGCGTCTGTTCTGATATCGATGGTCCGCCGCCTGGAGTTGGCCGAACTCAGCTTGACCTTGCCTCATACGCATCGCGATTTCTGTCAAACGGCGCTAGCCACCGAATTGCGGAATGACGCGCCAGCAAGACACATGTGTGAAGTCTATCGTCACGCCGTTGCTCGGCACCTTATTTGCCTTTGAAAGTGGCACTCGCCCGACCAGCCCGAGTGCTGTCCTTAGAGCAGCGGTTGTCTTTTGGGGCATGTGCGTTCCTCCCATTTTAGTGACGCGGGGCGGGGGGCACTTCAGTCACAATACGACAGAGTTAATTCGTGTCAATAGGTAACATCTGCCGACCGTGGATTTTGACACGGTCGATGCGGTCTTGTTTTTTCGCGCTTCCGCTATTTAGTGGATTCACGAGCTTCTGGGTAACTCCGATATGCGGCTTTTGCGCTGCAATCACATGAATTCGCTCAAGAGCCAAGTCTGATTCTCGAACCGTGTACGATTTTCCAATACGGTGCGCCGTTTTGCTTTCGCGATATTATGACCTTAGGGCAGCAGGAGACCTTTGGAGACGCAACAGCCCTGGCTTTGCACTACATCTCTGCACCATTTTGACAACCAATAAAGGAGGGTGCCAAATGAATAAAGCCAAAGTATTCGTGTGCTATACAACTCACTTATTCACTGCAGGGTGTAATGGAATCGACAAACAGTTGGTCTCGTCGGGTGGCGACCGCCGCGAGAATAAACAGCGACCCGGGGTGACTGCACACATCGGTCTCGTGTTGGGAGCCGAAAAAGAGGGCGTTCAAGTACACCCGTTCCTTGACGTCGCGTCTCGACAATACTCAATGTTCATAATGAAATTAGGTATGGGCAATCTTGAGGGCACCAAGACAATCTTGATCGTGGACGATGAAATATCCGACCTTAGCTTAACGCGCGCGATGCTGACGCGTTACGGGTACACGGTGTTGATCGCAAGTAGCGCAGCAGAGGCATTACATCTGTTCGAGCGGTATCCGGCGATCGCCGTTGATTTGGCCGTGGTCGACATCGTCATGCCGGAAATGGATGGATTTGAACTCGCAGAGCAGCTTCAGCAGATCAGACCGCAAATGCCGATCATCTACATATCGGCGCACCCTGATCGCCCTGAATCTTGGCGGGAGATGGCGCGTAAGTTTCCATTTGTGCCGAAGTCCTTTACCTCGCTCCAGCTAATTCACAAAGTTCGAGAGGCGCTGGACATCCCGCATTCGATTTCAGCGGCGCAGAGGTACTCGAGACACTCGCGCCGCTGCATGATGCGAGTGGAGGTCAGTTTTTCGATGAGCCGCATGGGAGTGCCGCAATGCGGGCAGGACCAGAAAGGCCCACTTTGCGTTGCTGGCAGTGAAGAGGCAGCGGGCACCGCACCCAACAACTGCTGGCATATAGGCAGCAACGACTGACGTTCGCGATTGGCGAGGAAGCCAAAGTATCGGATGCGGACGAAACCTCTGGGCAGTACATGCTGGACAAAGCGGCGGAGGAACTCCGTCGCCGCCAGAGTCATTTTGCGGTGCTTTTTGCCGTGCGCGTAGTCCTTCCACCGGAATGTGACGCGCTCTCCATCAAATGCCAGCAGGCGGTGATTGGAGATGGCGACGCGATGGGTATAGCGACCAAGATACCGAAGCACTCGCTCCGGCCCGCCGAACGCCGGTTTGGCGTAAACGACCCAATCCTGGCGAAACAGAGTGCGCAAGAATGCGGCGAACCGTCTCGGGTCTCGCAGCGGTTCGAGTGGACCATCCAGGCGCAGTTGGTGCCGGCGATAGAGCCGGCGGAGGCCGGAAACATACTTGCCTCGGAAGACGCGGCTGAGGACCCTCACCGGCAAGAAGAACGCGTATCGCGGGCGAATCCAGCGGGAGTGATCCGGAGAAAGTCCTCCCGCCGGCACGACACAATGCACGTGGGGATGGTGCGAGAGGTTTTGTCCCCATGTGTGCAGAATGCTGAAGAATCCAACCTCCGCGCCCAGATGCCGAGGATCAGACGAGACCTCCAGCAATGTGGCGGCGGTGGTGGAGAATAACAGCGAATAGAGAACCCGCGGGTTCTCCCTGGCGAGCGCACTCAACTCGTGTGGCAATGTGAAAACCAAATGAAAGTAGCTGGTGGCGAGCAGTTGTTGCTCGCGTGCGTCCAGCCAACGTTGACGCGCTTGTGCTTGGCACTTCGGACAGTGCCGATTTCGGCAGGAGTTAAACGAGATTGCCTTGAAGCCGCAACGCGGACAAGCATCCACATGTCCACCGAGCGCCGCCGTACGGCAGTTTCGGATGGCACGCAGCACTTTGAGCTGTTGGTAATCGAGCCAGCTTTGATGCCGGTCCACGAACGGATCGCCCTGCGCGCGAACAATGTCGGCCACCTCCACGGTGGGCCGGCTCATTTTTTCAAACTCCTTCGCGAACGTGGGACACGGTCGAGGCCGGAAACCGGCAGGGTCTCTAAAGGATTAGTGACGGCCTGCAGGTGGCGGTGCGATAGGTGCAGATAGACGGTGGTGTGTTCCAGATCCGAGTGACCGAGCAAAACTTGGATGGTACGCAGATCTGCACCGCCTTCGAGCAGGTGCGTGGCCCAGCTATGGCGCAGCGTGTGTGGCGTCACCGGCTTATCGATACCGGCACGTTTCGCCGCTCCGCGGACCGCGTGCCAAATGGCTTTGGAGGTGATGGGGTGGTCAGCGCGGCGACTCCTCAGCCCGCTGGGAAATAAATAGGTTTTGGGCTTCATCCAACGCCAGTACTCGCGCAATGTCTCCAGCAATTTCGGCGTCAGCGGCAGGTCGCGATCGCGGTTGCCTTTGCCCTGGTGAACATGGACGATCATGCGGCGGCTGTCGATATCACTTACCTTTAACCGGCACAGTTCGGCTCGGCGCAGTCCCGTGCCGTAGAGGGTCGTAAGGATGGCGCGATGGAACAGGTTGTTGGCGGAGTCGATCAACCGCGTCACCTCCTCCTGGCTCAGCACCATGGGAAGCCGCTTGGGACGTTTTGGGAACGGTAAGTCCTCCCGCACGTATGGACGTTTGAGTGTTTTGACAAAGAAGAACCGCAACGCCGACATGCGAACCACGACGGTGTTGGTGGCGAGTTTCCGTTGTTGCACCAGGTGGAGCTGATAGCGGCGGATGTGCTCGACATCCAGTTGATCGGGGCGCTTGCCAAAAAACTTGGCGAAGTCCTCGACCGCATGGAGATAGCTCTCGATCGTACTCTGGGAATAGTTACGGCGCTGGAGTTCCTCCAGCATCCGCTTTCGTAAATGGGTCACAGGGACCTCCTTTCCTGTGACCCGACATTACTGCTCCCGACACCCTGCTGGTGATTACCAAACGCGAAGCGTCCGCCGCTCAGCGGCTTCGTTCAAGTCCGCTTCTAGTCCACGATCCATTTCGCCTCGTCCTCACATGTCCGACATCCCCGTTTTTCGAACCGGATCACAGCACAGGCCCCCTGTGGTGCCCCTAAAACGCTACGCGACTACGGCGGGTAAGAGGCCACGACAGGACGGGGACCGTCTGGAAAAGGCGACTAGCGGATCACATCTTTGGAGCTTGTAAGAGGGTCTAATCTACATTCCGGCGCGGTTGAGTAGATCCGTTATTACTCGCATCTGAGCGCGGACATCGGATCCAGTCGGCCTGCTCGGCGCGCCGGCACAAACCCGGCGATGGCCGTGAAGACCAGGAGCAACAGCACCGCGCTCGCGAAGGTCGGCAGATCAAAAGGTTCGATGCCGTAGAGCAGCGCCTTCGTGATTCGCGCGAGCGCCAGCACCGCGGGAAGACCAATCACAATACCACTGCCGGCCAGTGTCAACGCCTCACGAAGGATCAACCAAATCATCCCGCCCCTGGTGGCGCCCAATGCCATCCTAATTCCAATCTCATTGGTTCGGCGTGTGACGGCGTAGGCCAGGGTGCCGTATAGGCCGATGCAGGCGAGCACTAACGCTAACGCTCCGAACGCGGTGGACAATGCCGTAATCAGGCGTTCTCTCGTTAGTGATTGTTGCACCTGCTTCTCTATCGTCGAAACATTGTTGATCAAGACCGTGGAGCGGACACTGTGTACCTCCTGCCGCACCGGCGCCACGAACGTGACGACGTCGCCTGTGCAGCGCACGGCGAGCGCCAGGCGGTTGATGCGGTCGACCGACTGCGGGATCGGAATATAGATGAAGCGCGACGGCTGCTCGCGGAGGCTATCGTGCTTGGCGTCCTTGACCACGCCGATAATTTCGTACACCAGATCGTGGCCTGGGTAATTTGCGAATCTGACGTTCTTCCCGATGGGATTTGTGTTGCCGAAATAGAATCGAGCTGCCGTCTCATTGAGGATTGCTACCTTGGACGCGGTGGCATCGTCACGTGAGGTGAACACCCGTCCCAGCAGCAGGGGCACGCCAAAGGTTTCAAAATATCCCGGTGAAAGGGCGGCAAGGTGGACATCCTTGTCTTTCTCGGTCCGAGGCACGAACCCGGGGATATCCAGAATCGCGCCCCGGTCACGGCCGCTCAAGGGCGTCATAGTGGCCCAACTGGCGTAGCGAACTCCCGGTATCTGGCGGACCCGATCGAGGATTTCCGCTTGCACGGTCAACCATTCGAGTTTCCCGAACATTTGCCGCTCTGGCGTAACCTCCAATGTAAGTATTCCTTCTCGAGTAAATCCTAGGTCGACCAACTCGAGCTGGCGCAGGCTACGAATGAAGAGTCCTGCGCCGGCCAGCAATACCGTAGAGAGCGCCACCTGACTGATCACCAGCGCATGGCCGAGCCGCCGCGAGACGCGGTTCCCGGCGATGCTTCGAGACCCGCTTTGGAGTCCGGCGCCAGGATCGCTGCGCGACGCCCGCAGAGCCGGCAATATCCCGAACGCCAGACCGCTCAACACAGCGACGGTGAGTGTGAACAGCAGCATGCGTCCGTTCATCGACAGGTCGAGCACAATCTTATTGTTGCCCTGGGCGAAAAACGCAGCCAGGGCCGCTTGGCCTTGGCGTGCAAGCAAAATCCCCAAGGCGGCGCCCGCCCCGACAAGCACCAGCGCTTCCGTTAAGGTTTGGCGAATGAGCCGGTCGCGTCCCGCACCGATCGCCAGGCGAACCGCGAAGTCCTTTTGACATGCCGCGGCGCGGGCGAGCATCAGGTTGGCCACGTTCACACAAGCCGCCAGCAAAACCAAACCAGCCAAGATCGTCATCGCGGTGAGCGGCTGTAGAAACTGCGTTCGTAGGCCGCCCAATCCCTTCGCCGCGGGCGTGAGTTCCACGTGATCGTATAGCATCGTGTGGACCTCCGGTGGAATCCGGACATCGGCCATGTATGCCTGGAACAAGGCATTGCATTCGGCATGGGCCTGTTCCGTGCGCACTGCCGGCTTGAGGCGTGCGACTATTTCCAGCCACAACGATACCCGGTCTCGCATCTTCACGGGATCGGAGAGCATCATAGGAACCGCGATGTCAATCGGGCGCCCCAGCTCAGGCGACATGATTTCCGACGGCATGACGCCAACGATCGTCACGGTATGCTCGAAATCGAACATCATGTGGACGACGCGCCCCACTACGGCCGGATCGGCGCCGAATCGCTGCTGCCAGTAGGCGCGGCTGATCACCGCGACCGCACCGTCAGGTCCGCCTTTGCCGGGCGTTTGATCGTCGGAGGCCGCCAGCGTGCGGCCGATCACCGGCGCAGCGCCGAGCATCTGGTAGAAATTGCCGGATACCCAAACTCCTCGAGCCAGTTCACGTCCGCCATCGATCACGATTTCCATGTTGGACGGACTGAACGCGGCGATGGCTTCGAAGCTCTTGGCTTCGTCGCGGAGCAGTTCGAAGTACGGATACGGCGGACCGTCGCGTCCCGCTGTACCGGCGGTTTCGACGAATACAAGCTGGCTGGGATCGCGAACTGGCAGTAGGCGAAGTATGACGGCATCGACCAGTCCGAAGACCGCGGTATTCGCCCCGATGCCAAGGGCCAGAGAAAGGATCGCGATCGCGGCAAAGCCGGGGTTGTTGCGAAGGGCGCGGAACGTAAGCCGGAGATCGGCGCGAACTTCGTCCATGCGCTGGAGTCCCCAGGCTTGGCGGCATTCGTCTTTTGTGGCTTCAATGGGCCCAAACGCGATACGGGCACGACGTTCGGCTTCGGTTCTGTCAAACCCGGATCGGATCAGGTCGTCGATATAGGCGCTGTTGTGAAAACGGAGCTCGGCGTCCATGTCACTCTCAAACTTCTTGCGACGGAAGATCTTCATGACCCCTCCGGGATGGCGTTGAGGACACCTGCCACAACCACTGAAAACCGATTCCAGGACTCCGTTTCCGCTTTGAGTTGCTTTCGGCCGGCGGCGGTCAGAGTGTAGAACTTCGCCTTGCGCTTGTTCTCGCTCTCGCCCCATTCTGAAGCGATGAGTCCCTGATGTTCCAGACGATACAACGCAGGGTAGAGAGACCCCTGTTGGATTTGAAGTTGGCCGCCCGTGAGTTGTCGAAGCCGAAGAAGGACACCGTAGCCGTGGAGGCCGCCAAGTGAGACTGCCTTGAGGATCAGCATGTCCAGCGTACCTTGTACAAGGTCGATTTGCTTCTTCATTCCTTGGTCGTCTAGGAGAATCTTAGCGAAAGTCTCCTAGAGCGTCAAGGAGAGCTTGCTGATTCGGCTTACGGGCGGTGGAAACATTGTGGAACCCGATGGTCTCCATCGCGCTCAAGGCGTGTTCGTCCAACCTGACGCACAGCGTTTACGGGTCGCCGAATGCCGGCAGCTTTTTACGATCATCGTCCTGCACCGTTGTGCATATGTCCGCTTCGAGGAAGTTAGAAATCGACAGTGTCGCGAACCGGATACATCCCGTGAAACGGCGGTCACGTCCGAAGTGATGAACTCCCACGGAGGGTGCGGCATCATGATGGGAGCGGGACATATCAGGAGTAATGCTGAGCATCGCTGGCAAGCTCGTCCGTTACCATATACCTGCAGCCAAAATGGGCTGCTGGTCACCCGTTTACGATTGGATCGTGATTACATGGTGCTTTCTCAACGGCAATTTCACTATCGCCCGACTCGTGGAGATCTTGAAAATGGAGTTGTGAGATACACCAGAATAGCCGCGGATGTTCCTCCATATTCCGCCTACTGGGGTTCAGCCATCCAGATATTGCCTGTCAGCTCGACCAGCGCGATAACAATCTTGTCCCGGGCGACAGACGGGCCCCGCCACGCCGGATCTTCCACCACTGATCGCCTTGCGCTGTGAAAATGATGGATAGGCTGAAGCGGTCCCGTTGGCCGTTTAGTCTGCGCATCCAGACGCTGAGCGTAGAGGCAGGGGAAACCGTCCTGTTCCGAGATGATGTAAAGCAAGTTCGCATCGGTCGACCACTGCACTTGCACGCCGTCTGTGGGAATCCAGGCCCTTTCGGAGGTTACCGCTCTATCCAGTAAAGGCAAAATGAACCAATCGCCATGCTCAGCTCGCCCGGTAGACGCTGCAAACGACATCCAGCGTTCGTCGGGAGACAAGGAACCTACCCAAATCGGGTATTTCGGGTGCTGGAGCAGTTTGACCTTCTGACCCGTGCGTACATCCAGCCAGGCGAGATGTGGCGGTCCCTCTTTTTCGTCATACCTATGGACCAGGATCCTGTTTTTATCGGAGGACCACTGACAGGCCTGATCGCACATATCGCAGATTTTCTTCGGTGGACCTCCTTCAAAAGCGATTGCGTATATTTTGTAGTCGTAGTCGGGCCAGCTCGTCACTACGTAGGCCACCTCGGAGCCATCCGCACTGATCACGGGCAAGTTTTCACTCGACGGGGTATCGGTGAGCGCTTTTTCCTTTCCTGTATCCAGATCCTTGCTCCACACCACGCGCTTGCCGGAGCGATTGGATTCGAAGACCATGTACTTGCCGTCGGCAGAAACGGAAGGGCTGAGGTCATCGTCGGCATCGTTTGTTAGCTGCTGCATCTCGCCGGCAGCATGCCCGGCGTGAACGGGAAGGCTCCAGATGTCGGGATTGCGTACGAGGCTCGAAAAAGCGATCCGCCCAGCTGCGGACGCCGACGCGTAGCCGTACACCCCGGCTCCGGCCGTCAAACGCTCAGGCTCACCGGTGACCTGCCAGGTGTCCGGAGAAAGAGAGATCTTCCACAGCCCCGTACTGTCGCCGTTCTTTCCCGAAAACACAATAGAATTTCCCTCGGCCATCCAGATCTCGGGGTCTGGCCGGAACAATTGGGGGAATTCGAGACCGATCGAGAATCCCCGGCGTAGAAGAAGGTCAACAACACCCGTCTGCACCGTCGGTCCCCCGTCGAGCGGCACAACGTACCAATCCCGCAGGATTCTCCTATATAACAGGTGCTTTCCGTCCGGCGCCCATACAGGCGAGCGGGCATCTTCCTTCACCAGCTGTCTGGCCGGCCCTCCGGCGCTTGGTGTAACGTATAACGCCCCACCATGGTGCTGCGGACCCACCCAATACGCGATCCAGTTACCGTCCCGAGAAAAACGGGGCTGGCGCCCCTCCTCCACGATCTTTCTCGGTTCTCCACCCAGCGCGGGAACGACATAGATGCCACCGCCGGCGCGATCCGAACGAAACAAGATGCTTCTACCGTCCGGCGAGAAGGAGGGCTCGTGGTCGTCGGATCCATCATGTGTCACCCGGATGGGTGCTCCGCGAGGAACCTGCTGCACCCAAATGTCGAGGTTTCCCTCACCAGCACGGTCGGACGCGTATGCCACGAGCTTGCCATCCGGAGAAAGCGCCGGCTGATAGGTGAGGCCAGGGTCGGTGGTGAGCTGGGTCAAAGCGAGTCCCGAAGTTCCAGAGGGTCGCGGTAGCCACCACCTTGCCACGCCGGCGCCGGCTACCACGACTATCCCGGTCGCAAGCATCCACAACAGCCTGCGGTTTCGCGACCCCATATCGGGATCCGCGCTGTCTGGTGTTGGGCTCTCGAAACTACCAGCTTCGGGAGCGAGCTGTTCTACCGGCGCGATGAACCGATAGCCCTTGCGTGGCAGGGTTTCGATGAAACGCGGATGGTCTGGCGAGTCTCCCAGCGCCTGTCGAATCTTCTGGATGGCTTTGTTAAGGCTCTGATCGAACTCGACGAAGGTATCAGAGGGCCAGAGCGTCTGTTGCAACTCTTCGCGCGAGACCACTTCACCCGGTCGGTTGAGCAGCAGGGCCAGAACCTGAAACGGTTGATCCTGGAGCACCACCTTCCGGCCCCGCTTGTTCAACTCCGCTGCCGAAAGATCGACTTCGAACAAGCCGAAGCGAATTTTCCCGAGATCCCGCTTAGAAGCGTCCAGGATGCACCCTCGATTTGGAGCGGATTATAACATCGCGAGCTGGTGGTGGTCAGTTTGAAAACAGTCCGACTACCCGCGAGCTCCTCACGCAATCATGGCGGAGTTCATGCGATCGCGTAATCCATGTCCCATCAACCAGTTGCCGGTCCGCACCGGCAACTGATGGCAGCACAACAATTCCGCCTTTAATTCGCTCGCCCTCCATTGAGGCGCGTCTGTCTCCAGCGAAGACTTGGTCCCGCCCCAGAGGTGGGACCGATGAAGAAGCTGCTCACAAGCTGGCTCTTGACCAGCTTGGCACTCCCCATTAATGCACGGACGGCCGAAAACGGACGATTGACGATCGAAGTCCACATCTACAACTACTCCAGTGTTTCAGCTGTGGCGCTGGCTCGCGCCGAGAAGGAGACCGCCAGGATTTATCAGCGTCTCGGTGTGGCGATGGAGTGGCGGAATTGTCCTCGTACCGCAGAAGAGTTAGCGCAGAGCGCAGCTTGCGACTTCCCTGCGGCTTCCACAAGATTCACTCTTCGGCTTCTCTCCGACGAAATGGCACACACGTTCCCGCTGAGCGGCGAAATTTACGGATTCGCTCTATTGCCTGTGCATAACGGGTACGGTGTGGTGGCCGACGTGTTCGCCGACCGCGCTCGGAAAATAACAACCGACGAGCAGTCCCATGGCGTGATTTTGGGCCATCTCATCGCGCACGAGCTGGGCCATTTGCTTCTCGGCGAAGCCGGGCATCCGGCTGCCGCCGGTATCATGCACGTTCCATGGCAGACGAAGGAACTGGAGCAGATCAAGCGAGGCGTGATGTTGTTCTTGCCGGGGCAGACAGAGAGAATTCGTGCGCAGATAGTCGCGCGGACGACCGTCAGTAGCAGCGAACTGGTTCCTCACCGCTAGCCGTTGCGTTTATCGTCTTACTCGAATCACTGCGAGTTTGAAGATCGTACCGAGGTAAATTCCGCGCTGTTGGCGTAAGTCGGCGGATAGCCGTCGACAACAGCCCTACGGTCCAGCAATCTGGATTAGTCCCGAAAAACGCCGGTCACGTCCGAAGTGATGAACTCCCACGGAGGGTGCGGCATCATGATGGGAGCGGGACTTACCAGGAGGAATGTTGAAGGTCGCTTATAAGCCCGTGCGCTATCACGCACTTGCAACCGAAACGGTCCGCTAGTAACCCATTTCCCACTGCTGTACGAAGGACGCGAAGTTCTTACGGACGTGGACGAGGCTCAGATTGATCGCTGGTTCGAGGTGCACACACGCAATCTGACAAAGAAACAGATTGCCGATCTGAAGCGCAAGATGAGCCGCGCGCGCGAAATCGAAGGCATTGAATCCCGGCTCCAGTCCATCGCTTTCGATGTGGGCCAGCACTATGCCAAGAATTTTAAGGGAACCGGCTTGAAAGGCCAGATCGCAGCGTCATCGAAGCGGGCGGCGATCCAGCTGAAGAAACTCTTTGACACGTTTGATGTGGTCTCGACGGAGGTAATCATTTCGCCGCCGGAAATGCGCGAGAGCGATGACGAGGTGGATGAATCCGATGACGACCTAGTGCGCGCTTTCTGGCGAAAGATGATTGCTCGCTATGGCAGCGAAGAGGACTATAACCGGACCATCGTCGAAGGCTTTAAAGGGCCGGGCGATCCGGAAATCATCATCGTAGTCAGTAAGTTGCTTACCGGATTTGATGCTCCGCGAAATACGGTTCTCTATATCGCCCGACATCTGCAGGAGCACGGCTTGCTTCAGGCCATCGCACGTGTAAATCGCGTTTTTGACGAAGACGGCTCGCCGGAGAAGCCTTTCGGCTACATCATCGACTACAACGGTGTCCTGAAGGATCTCGGTCAGGCACTTGCCAGCTACGACGCGCTTCAAAGCTTCACCGAGGAAGACATCGCTCAAACAGTCGTGTCAATACGCATGGAAGCCAACAAGGTTCCCGATGCGCATGCGGCCCTGCTGGACATCTTTAAGTCCATCTCGAATACGTTCGATCCCGAAGCCTATGCCCGCCTTCTGGCAGACGAGGAGATCAGGAATGATTTCTATGTTCGCCTGTCGTCGTTCTCGCAGACTTTTACCGTGGCGCTGGCTTCACCCAGCTTTGTGGAAACGACCAAGCCCGAGTTGCTCAATCGTTGGAAGCAGGACCTTGGCCGCTTCACTGCGTTGCGCGCTGCAGTGAGCTTGCGCTACGCGGAGCGAGTGGACTGGAAAACCTATGAAAACCGGATTCGTCAGCTCCTCGACAAACATGTTGTAGCCAAGGACGTTGTGACCCTCGTCGAACTGAATATCTTCGACGACGTCGCCATTGAGACGCGGAGAGCCGACAAGGCAGAAACCGACGCCTCAATCGCAGATACGATCGCGCACCGTCTGACCAGGTCCATCGAGGAAAAGTGGGACGAAGATCCCATATTCTTCGAGAAGTTTTCCAAGCTGATACGCGATGTCATAACCGAGTTCCACAACGGGCGGATGAGCGAGGTCGCTTATCTGGCTAAGATACGGGACCTTCGGGATAAAGTACAACATCGCGAGGACACCACCGATCCAACTCCGCCCCGCCTTCGCTACGACAGTCATGCGCAGGCGTTCTGGGGACTTGCCCGCCGGAACCTCGATAAAGCCGGTGTTTCAGATCCCGAGCTTGCCGCGGACATTGCAATTGAGGTGAGCAAAATCGTTCAGAGCCACCGCAAAATTGGGTGGCAGAACGATCGCGACATTGAGAACCAGATCCGAAACGACATCGATGATTTTCTATTCGAGGAGCTGCGGGGGCGCCGGCAGAATCCTATCGACCCTGCGGTAATGGACACTATCGTTGATGATGTGCTCGCTTCTGCACGAGTGAGGCTAGCCCAATGAGCGTAGCGGCGCACGAACAGATCGATATTAACTGGGGCGAACGCCATATTGTGGCTGAACTGCGCCGAACCCCCCGCCGTGTCCTCAGGGTGGACATAACGCCGTCCGGTGACGTGGTAGTGTTTGCTCCCACCGGAGAGAATATCGAGACCGTGCATTCGCGGGTGAAACGCAAGTGCCCGTGGATATTCCGTGAATTGGACCGGATTGAAAATCGTCCAGTCGTGACACCACCGCGGCATTTCATTTCCGGAGAGACACATCTTTTATTGGGCAAGCCTTACCGTTTGAGCCTCGAACAGGCGGAAACACCCGATGTTCGGTTGGAAGGGACGCGACTCAGGATATTCGCGCCCAATGAAGATGACGGCGCCGAGTGTCGCCGCCTCCTGATGGATTTCTACTCATTGACCGCCAAGAGCGTTTTCCGCGAGCGGTTGGAGGCGATGGCACCGCCTTTCATCCGCAAGGGGATGCAGCTTCCCGGCTTGATTATCCGGTCTATGTCAAAGCGCTGGGGCAGCTTCACCGCGACCGGCAGGATTTCTCTTAATGTCGATCTTGTCCGAGCCAGTCCCATGCTGATCGATTACGTAATCTGTCACGAGCTCGCACATGGTTTCCATCCTGATCATGGCAAAGGCTGGCGCGACCTACTTTACACCGTTATGCCCGATTGGGAGAGCCGAAAGGCGAGCCTGGAAGCTCTTCTGCGCTAAGCCCAAAGAATTTCTGAGGTGTTGTCGGAGAGCACGTGCCATACGGCGCGCGAGGGATTGTTTTGCTTAAACATTGAACGATTAGAAAGAGGAAAGAGAAGATGAATTGCCCCCATTGTGCCGAGCCGCTGGCTGAACGCGGTGTTTTCTGTAAGGCATGCGCCGGCCAGGCGAGATGCGTAAAGTGCCGGGAGCTGCTTGAGCCCGGTGCAATCGCGTGTGTTGAATGCGGCACACGCATCGGACAGCCTGTCGAGGCGACCGACAGCATAGCGGCAACCCAGACGTTACCGCCGAACAGGAATACCCTTAGCTATCAGGAAGACCGCAATACGCGCAAGTTCGAGGCGTCGTTAACGGACTCGGCGATGCACGGCTTGGGGGATGTATTCGGCGAACTGTTTGCACAAAGGGGCCTTGGCCGGGCCATTACACAGCCCAACGGAAGAACCCGGCTACGGAACGACGTTGTCCTTGAAGATCTGAAACAACTTCCGCCCGCGGCGCCATCCGCTGCCGAGCAAGCGGAACTGCCAGTTGATAAGACAACCCACCCGCAGGGACGAACAAAGAACGCATTCTCCAGATCTTCAGCGCCAACGGCGAGGCTCTTGAACTCACGGATAATCGTTTAAAGGCGAATACTGCAGCCGACTACTATCGGCGGCTCACTTATTTGTTCCTTTACGCCAACGAACTTCACGGTCGGCCCACCACGCCCAAAGACGATCTTGTGGTTCTCCTGAAGGATGCGAAGGTCTACGACACGAATTGCCGGACCTGGCTGAAACAGAAGAAGGTGGCGGCACGCGATGCCGATTGAGTCACCCGAGTTTTCTCCTTGCGGAGCAGCGTCGTCGCCGACCATCGGGAGGCGGTAGACGACTGCTGGTTTCTATTGTCTGGCTTTCCCTCTTAATGGGAAGGGTTGTTCAGAACGGCCCGGAGCCGTCCAGGGCGCGCCGTTAGGCTCGGCGCAGCGAACCCTGGACGGCGAGGACCGTTCTGAACTGATGGATAAAGAGGGAAAGCAGATGTGCTCGACTCCGGTCGATTTCTGAAACGTGGAGCAAGCCAGATGAGGATGCGCTGAACGTGTGTCAACCATGGTTCTATCTAAGACTCGGGGCCTATAGCTTTTTTCGGTTATCCGAGGGGGCATAGCGTTAACACAGAGACTGAGTGCCGAAGCACTTTTTGTGCCTACTATCGGGGTGGATACTCTCCCTCGAACCGAGCGCTTCGAGAATCGACTGGGCCAGCGGCCAGATAATCCTGGGGTTGGCATCGGCTCTCCTCACACGCTCAAGCTGCTTGCCGTTTTAATTCTCCTGGATCGAAGCGTGCTCCTTTCTTCCAAACCGATAAAACGATCGCCGCCATTTTACGGGCCAAGGTTAGACGCGCCATCGTCGGCTTCATCCCTTTAGCCAACAAACTCCGATAAAAATCTCCCAACGGATTCGTGGAGATACTGACGTGCGTGGCCGCGCTTTTGAATACATTCTTCAGATCATGATTATGGTTGACGTTGAGACCGCGCAGTGCCGGCAATCTCTTGGCATGCTGCAGTTCTCCCCCAGTGAACCGGTACTCGCCGCTGGCCCGCGTCTGCAGGGCCAGCCCACAATAGGCCCACAGTTGTCGCTTCGTACGGAAACGATGCGGTGTTTGAATCAGGGCAATCAATAAGGCAACTCGGATTGGGCCCAGCCGGGGTATCTGGCGCAGAAGTTGCGTGGCTGGATGCTTTTGGCTTTCTGCCAACAACTCCCGCCGGGCCTCTCGACGGATCTGCACCAAGGCGTCAAGCTGTTGGTAGAGCTGCCCGGCGCGACGACGCACGCCCGCTTCTGACAGTTTTTCCAGCCAGGTGTTACGATGGCGCGGGGAATAGACCTTGTCACCGGCGCAGGGAATCGCCCAGCTTCGATAGAGGGCTTTGAGACGATTCATCACTCGAGTGAGGTCTTTGTTAATGGTCAGATAGCTGCGGCACAGTTCCCGTAGGGTGCGCACCCCGGATTCCCCGTGGTACACCGGCGTAAGAAGTCCTGCGCGCAGCAGATCACTCAGCTTCCGTGCATCGACTCGATCATTCTTGTTGCCCGCATTCAGCAGTGCGTTCTTCCGCGGATCGCACACGATTACTTTGGTGACGTGCGGTTTCAATAGATCATACAACCAAGCGGCGCTGGTCCCTTCTTCGAAGGTGATCCACAAACTTCCCCGTATTCCCCGGATGAACGCGAGGATGGTGGCAGCCTTCGTTTCTATAACGGACTCTGCTAACACTTTTCCGGTAGCGTCTCTGACGGCAATGGAGATGCTTGCTTGATGTACGTCCATGCCAATATACTTCTTGCAATCCATGTGGGGTGCTCCTTCCGTCGGTCGCAGCCGACGAATAAAGCCTACGCTCAAAAGGGCGCCCCCTCATAATGCGTTAACACCCCGGGTCACAACACTGGGGTGCAGGAAAGCACTTGGAAACGCGCAAATTCCTGGTTCCGAAACAGCTGCAGATCTTGGAATCTTGTCATTAGAAGGTGTTTAGATTCCGCATGGTCGCCGTCTGCACACTTCGTGGCGACCGATCAGCGCATGCGATAGTCTTCCGGGCCTCGTTAACTATCGGGGGGAAAGAGCATTTTTCGGGTGCCCGAATGAATACGAGGGCGCCGCAGTTAACGGCTCGGCGCCTGGTTGCGATGTGCGCATCACATTTTGTGAGCGCAGATCCGGGGAACAGGGCAGCCGCAGCTTGCGTCCTTGGATATGCTGCCCTGCTCTCCTGATCGTTGTCCTGCTGTCGCGAGCCGCAAGGCCACTGCAAGCTTTTTCGATTCACTCCCGATATAACAATTGAGGTACTACTCTGATGGCCGCGAACACAGTCAATGCGGGGCATGGGCATCCCGGGAAATGTCTAACCGAGCTCGATCGTAGCTTGAGCAGGATCGACCGCGAACTCCGGAGTCCTTCCGGGTTCGCAAAACACCAGCATGAACCGTCCGCCAACAAGCCGACGAAACCGCGAAACAATCGTCAAGGGTTGACTGCGGGCGAATATATCCTCTCTGATCGACATGACAACAACAACCAAGTCGCCCGCGCTCGCTGGGAATTCATCCAAGCGGTTCACCGCAAGGTACCCGCGTTCGGTGAGCAGCTACGAAAAGACGTATACCCAACATTTGCGCGGCTCGCCGGCAAAAGGAAGGATTACTGGGAGACTGGATGGAAGTTTCCCACTTGGCAGGTTCATTCGGACCGCAAAAACCAGCTAACGCCACTTCTGCTGGCGTGGGCGGGGGCATTCAACTTGGAGAAAGAAGCGTGGATTCTCGAGGGCGCGCTCCAGACATTGTCTATCTGGCACAAGTTCGCTGATGCACGGCGGTCGTTGGATCTTCAAGGCTTCCGTCCGAACGTTTGTGGGCAGATCCTGATCGGCGATGGAGAGCACCGCTTCAGTTTCGAGGACTGGGGATGGGACCCTCAGCTTTCGAGTTGGCGGGCATTCGGCGCCAATGTAAGGAAGCGCTTCGAAACTCATTTGCGCGCTTACGAGAAACGGATTCGCACGCTTGTCCAGGATCGAGGAGGCCGGCGTGTCATTGCTCGGTACAGTGTTGAGCACATGGAATGGCTGGCCCTCTACCACTGCGGAGACTGGTCACTCGACAGAATTCTCAAGTGCTCGCCACATGCAGGGGACAAGACGACCATTTCAAAAGGGCTGCATAAAGCGGCACAACTAGCTCATCTCGAGGTCCGCACGAAGCGCGGGAAGTTGAAATCTCCTTAGGCCACCATTTTTCAACTGACTCAGGTATCCTCGGCGTTCCATAGTGACACTAGGTCCACGGCCCGAAAATCATGTTTCCGTGGAAAGAGGAGCAGACTTCTAATGAGTTCACCCATCATGGTTGGCCATATGGAAAAACGCGCAATTAATCAACTTAGGGAGTACCCCCAGAACGCCAGGACCCATTCCGAGGCGCAAATCGAGCAGATTGTGGCCAGCATCCGGGAGTTCGGATTCGTGAACCCGATCCTGATCGGAACCGACAACGGAATCATTGCTGGCCATGCTCGGCTGCAGGCCGTCCGCAAACTCGGCATGAGCGAGGTGCCGGTCATCGTTCTCGGACATTTGACGGCAAAACAACGCCGCGCCCTGGCCATTGCCGACAACCGGTTGCCCCTCAACGCGGGTTGGGACGAGGAGATCTTACGACTGGAGCTGGCGGCCTTGCAGCAGGAAGAATTCGATGTGAAGCTGATCGGCTTTGATGACGCGGAGCTGGAGCGGTTGCTGGCCGAACAGGACTTGGGCGAGGAATTACGGACGCGGATGAAGTGCCGGCCATGCCGGTGGTGCCGATCACCGCGCCCGGGGATTTATGGATCCTAGGAAACCATCGACTACTCTGTGGCGATGCCACCAGCATGGAAGCGATTGAAACCGTTCTGGACGGGAGGACAGCCGATATGGTGTTCATAGACCCTCCGTACAACGTGGGGTATCAAGGCAAAACTTCCGACAAGCTCAGAATCCGGAACGATGAGCTAGGCGATAAGTTTTATGAGTTCCTGCGGCAGGCGTGTACGAACGTGATGGCAGTCTGCCAAGGCGGCATTTACATCTGCATGTCTTCATCGGAGTTGCACACGCTGCACCGAGCGTTCACGGAAGCGGGAGGACACTGGTCTACCTTCGTGATCTGGTGCAAACACCACTTCACCTTAGGGCGTTCGGATTATCAGCGTCAATACGAACCGATTCTGTATGGATGGCCCAAAGGTGCGGACCACCACTGGTGCGGTGCTCGGGACCAGGGCGACGTATGGTTTATTCCACGGCCCATGTCGAATCGCGAGCATCCCACAGCCAAGCCAGTAGAGTTGGTGGAGCGGGCGGTGTCGAATAGCAGTGAGTTCGGTGGCATCGTTCTGGACACGTTCGCCGGCTCCGGGACGACGCTTATTGCGTGCGAGCGCCTAAGGCGAAGGGCGCGTCTGATCGAAATCGATCCTAGGTACGCCGATGTGACTTGCCAACGGTGGCAGCAGTTCAGCGGCAAGCAGGCTGTTCTGGATGGAGACGGGCGCGCCTTTGCGGAGATCGCGACGTCGCGTCAACAGAGAGCGGCTTAGCGGGTCATTGCGGAGATCACGACCGGGAACCACAATGCGCAACCTTCGTCGAAGAATTGAGGCGCTGGAAAGATCAAATTCTGCGAAGCGCGGTCGCCATCAAACCATTGCCGAGCGGGCGATGGAGTGTCTCCAGCCCGACGATGTGGAAGCGCTGATCGCCGCTTATGGCGCCGAATGGGCCGGCCGTCTGCTCACGGACCGTGAGGAGGCCGCCAGGCGAAGCTATACCCAAGCACTGGAGCGAGGATGTCGATCGGCCGGACTGCGTCCAATCCAGGGATCTGATCTGGTCGGTGCCATCACGCAAGGTGTTGGCCAAGTGCTGGCCTCCCGCATGTCCTTGGAAGAGCTCCAACTGTGCCGTAGCGGTACCCTCGCAGCTCACGAAGGGCGTCAAGCAAGCGACCCAGAGTCAGCCGCCATGCAAGCCTATCGTTCGGAAATTGAACGGATCAGCCTCTTAGCGGGCTTCAACTCCGTAGCGGAGTTCTCTGCGTTTCGTCGCCGACACGAGTTCGGTGAGGCCGGCGACCGATGTTGACACGAGGCATGTGTCTTGCGTCCAGAAATACGCCGCCGAGGCGCGGCCTCGGCGGCACGCGAACGGGTGGGGGAACATCAAGCCTTGATCGAGTAGCTTCGTTCTCCGTCCGACGATTTCGTGGACTCGACCGCGAGGCCCATTTTCTTTCTCAACGCGCCGCTAATGAAACCGCGCACGCTATGGGCTTGCCATTCGGTAGCTGCCATGAGGTCCTTCAGGGTGACTCCGTGGGGCCGCTTGAGCAGTTCCACAACCTGGGCCGTTTTGCTGCCCCGGCGGGCTGTGGCACGCCTGGCGCGATGAGCCCGTTTGCCGGACTTGTTGTTGGGCCCAACACGGGGCGCTTGTGGCGTATGGTGCGGGGCAAGATTCTGGATGGCCTTCCAGATTCGGGTGACGGCTGCCAGCCGGCTCGTGAACTTTTTGACGGGTTTCTGGCCGGGCAGAGCGTTCCAGATCTCAACCAGCCGGGAGCCCGGCCAGTTCTCAGCCAAGCGGCCCAGTTCTTTAGGACTGGTGAACCGCTCGGCCTGCGGGTTGTCTTTTGCCTCCTTGGTAGAACCGAAGGCGGTGATGTTGTTGTGAGAGTCGATTGTAAAGGTCGTCATTGCGCGGATTCTCCTTTTCGCGGTGGTGACCGCGGTCACCACATGGATCACTCCGGCGGGCCGCACAAGCAAGCGAATTCGTGCGGGAATGATTCTGGGCGAAGAAAGCGCGATGAACATTTTTAGCGAACACTAGGCGGTAGCTCCCATGCGTGGCAAGCCATTCCAAGCTGGAAATAAATACGGGCGCGGGCGGCCTCGAGGCAGCCGGAACAAAGTCACCCGTGTGTGTCAGGACACGCTGGACAGCCATGCCGAGAACCTGATCAAAAAGTGCCTGGTGCTGGCGTACCAGGGCAACCCCACGGCGATGCGGCTATGTATGGAGCGGCTCATGCCCGCACGGCGCCAGCGTACATTGCAGTTTAAACTGCCACCCATTAAGACAATCACCGATGTGGCTGTGGCCTCTGAATCCGTGGTCAGCGGCGTGGCTCGGGGCCAGCTCACACCGGCCGAAGGGCAGGCTTTCTCAGGGATGCTGGAGGACCGGCGTCGTGTGATCGAGACCCAGCATCAGGAGCCGCGCATCCGTGCTCTCGAAGACCTCAATAAGCCATCCAGCGGGCCCAGGTGAAGCGGCAGTCGGACTTATCTCAGTTCAGCAGCAGCAACGCAACGCCGGAGGTTTCGAGGCGGCTCGAAGCAGTGCGTGCCAACGGTCACGTTGCTCGCTCCACAGGACCACACCACTCAGTTTCCTTATGGCAGACTCGCGCAATCGGTCTTCCGGCGTGTTTCCTAGCAAGATCTCCTCCTGAATATCGGGCGCCAGTTGCAACAGATTCATGACCTGGGTGATGCGCGCACGCGAGACCTGGCCCAGGTGTGCCAGACCGCTGTAATTCTTTACGGTTCCTTCCTGAATCATTTGTTCCATCTTCAGCGCCAGTGCCAGCAAACGACTTATTCTCGTCACTGACGGCCGCTGGGAAACTTCTGCCTTGCGTTCCGCAGTACCATTTGGTGAACTGTTTCGGCTCTGGTCCCGAGCGGGCGCGCGCCATCGTTTAAAGGCTGTATTCGCCCGCTCCCAGAGTTCTGCATCGATAATTCCCGCGTGTGCTCCTTGATAGATTTGCTCCCCGTCGCGTAGCTTCCCCACATACATAACATTCTGGACCAGGCGGACCAGATCCGATACCTTGAAAGCTCGGCCCGGATGCTGCCGGCCGGACCGGCTAACCCACTGCTTGGTCGACCAACTCCGCCGCGATAGTCCGTCGAGCACTTCGTGTGCACTCTTGCCCTCGGCGATCTGCTGAAAGATGAACCCAACTCGCGGGGCCTCTCCGGCATTGATCTTGAGGCCGCCACGCTCCGGATCGACATCATACCCGAGGATCGGCTGGCCCCCCAGCCATTTTCCTTTCCGCCGCGCCGCTCGCATCTTGTCCCGCGTCCGTTCCGCGATGAGCTCCCGCTCGAACTGCGCAAACGATAACAGAATATTGAGCGTCAACCGGCCCAGAGAGTCCGTGGTATTCAGCTGTTGCGTGACCGATACCAAACTCACTCCGTGCTCTTCAAACATCCCGATCAGCCGGGCGAAATCCAGCAAGGACCGGCTCAGGCGGTCTACTTTATAGACCACCACGCAATCCACTTGACCCGACTCGATGTCCTCCATCAGCGCGCGTAGTGCCGGACGCTCCAGATTGGCTCCCGTGTAACCGCCGTCTTCATAACGCCGCTCCAATGCCGTCCAGCCCATGTGCCGCTGGCTCAAGATGTAAGCCTCAGCGGACTCGCGCTGCGCGTCTAACGAGTTGAACGGTTGCGACAGACCTTCTTCAGTCGATTTGCGCGCATAAATCGCGCAACGCACGACGCGGGTCCCTGGCATTTTGGCCGGAGCTTCGTGGCTACTCGGCACGGCCCTGCTCCTGACGCAAACGCAAACCAAAGAACACGTACCCGTTCCACTGCGTTCCGGTCGCTTGGCGTGCGATGGCGCTGAGTGACTTGTAAACACGGTCTCCGTATTGGTAGCCGTCCTCCAACACCGTGACCGTGAGCGTCTCATCCTTATATCGCTTGATCAATTGCGTGCCGGGAGGCGGCACGCGAGGATCGAGCTGCCTTGAGGCGTTAGCGATTCGAATCGCCGGTTGAGTTTCGATTGCCTTCTTCGGAGCGCAGAGGCGCAGGTCGGCATCGGCGGCGATCGCCCGTGCGTATTCGCGTGCCCGCTCCGACAAGCCTCCTTCGGCCACCGCCTGCATCCGCCAGGCAACGCGTCGGAATAGGTAATCCTTGTGATTGGAATGACTCGGTTGCCCGAACAGTTCGCGATATTTCAGCTGCAGCTGCGCGGTCGTCATCTGCCGCAGCTGATCGATGTGCTGGTTTAGTTCAGCATTCATGCCTTTCTCCGTTTCTCGAAATGAGCCGTCCTGTTCTCCGGGTGTGTTAACCCCGGTCCCTGTCATGGACGCTCCTTAGCGGGTCGAAACGCAAGTGCGCCGAGATAACGCGAAGGCGACGCCATTTGACGCAAAATAACACGAGAATAACGCGAAAAATAACGCGAGGATAACGCGAGAAATGAGCCGGGCGCAGGCCGGCTGCGAGTGCGCCTGCGCGTGCATGTAAATGACAACGGGCAGCTTGGCGGAGGGCGGCCCGGAGAAGCGGCAGAAACCGGAGGCGGAAAATTCGGCGATACAGCGTTATTTAACGCGAACGCGTGGGCTGGACCTCCAATTTCGTCTCAGACTGAGCCTTCCGAGACGCTCGCGCCACTCACTCTGCGGGGACCCGAACAATTCTGCCCACCCTCCCGTTAACGCGGATTTCAGACCATACATTCATGCCCGGTGCACTGGCGCCGGGTAGAGCCCCTGTTTACAAAATAGGTCGGCTCGGTGAGGTACCCGACGGCAAGAAGCAGCCGCGACGCGAATACGTCGCTGTGAACCTCGCCAAACTTTACAGTCCACATGGATCCGCGGGCGTCACCGGCCCATCACATGCCAGACGCGATCTGGGCAGTGCCGCTTGTCATCGCGGCGGTGTTTCTGTTGGCACCGGTGACGGCTCGCTTTGCCGAACGCTTGCGCAAGTAAAATCTGAGAACTTTTCAGTCAGCGATGCACTTCCAGAGCGGTCCCGGTCGCGGGTCCCAACGGAAGGGTTCAACCCCACCGCCTAGGGAGGAAACCCGTCCCTCAGAGCGTAGCAGGCGCCTCAGAACGTCAGCAGAAGTCCAAGCTGCACGATGCGAGGAGGGCGCGAGGCGATCGCCTGCCCGAAACGTCCGTTGACCTGGTTTCCCGCAGGATCGAACCGCGCCGTCGTGTCGATCCTGCAAACTGCGTATGGTTGAACGCGTTGTACATCCCAGCGGATTTCGAAGAACCGCGCTTCACTCTTCAGAGCCACCAATTCTCGTTGCCCACCGGCGCAACGTGGATGGTTCGGGCAGTCGGGTCGGAGTAACCATAACGCCGTGCGGCTTTGCCGCCGGCGAGCGTCACGAAAAGCAGGAACGAACTCCCACGTTTCCCCATCCGAACTCAATGTCCCCCAATCTCCAACAACTCGATTTCGAAAATCAGCGTGGCTCCGCCCGGAATCGTAGGCGGGTGCCCGTTGTCCCCATACGCGATCTCGGACGGGCACACCAGCCGGGCCTTCCCACCTACCTTCATCTTCTGCACGCCTTCAGTCCAGCAGCGAATGACGCCGCTCAGCTGGAACTGCGCGGGTTGATGCCGCTTGTAAGAGCTGTCAAACTCCGTTCCGTCGATCAGTGTGCCCCGATAGTTCACCTTCACCGAATCGGAGGCCTTCGGCGAGGCACCAGTTCCAGGCTGGATATCCACGTAGATCAGTCCGGACTCTGTCTTGACCGCGCCTGGCCCCGTGGCCGTCTTTGCGAGATACGCCTTGGAGGCGACCTTCTGCTTCTCCGTCACACGAGCCGAGCGGGCTTGCCCGAAAGGCTGAAGCCTGGGCACCCATTCGTTCACATCCACCGCCGGCTTGCCAGCCGCAGCGTCGGCAAGGGCGTTCTTGATTAGCTCCAGTTCGGCCGGCGAGAGGTCGAACTGGGCCAGCGACCGGTACATCTGGAGGCCCAGAGCGTAGACGGTCTTCTCTTCGTCGGTTGCCAGCACCAGCGCAGGGGCCTTCCGCGCAGCAGCGGACTTGGGGGCGGACTTGGGCGCGGTTTTGGCCGTGGGTGCCGCAGCCGTTGACTTGGCTGCGGGAGCCGTGCTTTGCGCCATCAGGACGGCCGGTGCCAGGAACATAAGTGCACGCATTCGTCCAGGCTATCATCCTTCCCGGATTCGGGTCGAGCCCAGAAGCCGCGCCCTGCGAATGTGGATCTACGAAAGGCAACTAAGTGACGTTGAGGCGGATATCCGCCGTGCGTCATTGAACCAGAGCCTCGCCCTGCCGGAGTTCTTGCCGCTGTCCGCGCAGGTATTGGTTACCAATACCTTTAGGCTCACTGGTCGTTGGGGCGAAGCTGACGCCGACGACGGGTGTCAGTGGGATGGTGTGTAGTTTTGCATTGTTGAAACCGCTGCTGCCCGCCGGCGCGCTGAACAACTGGCCTGACGCTGCCAGCTCTGTCCCGTTGCGGTAAGACTTCCGCTTTGAAATCTAACCGTATCCCGACGTCGTCGCTGTTCGTTAGTCCGACCCAGATCTTGGCTGGGCCGAGCGCCGCAGCCGTGACCGGTGCGAGGCCGGTCACATTCGTACAGACCAGATTGCCGGCTGATTCCACGGCCAGCGAAATCGTGCGATCGATCCAGCTGCCGTTTTCCAGGTGGTAGAGCCGCAGCGTCGCCGTGTCTTGGTTAGTTGCCTGAATGATCGATGCAGACCGTAATCGGGCCGAGAACATTGGCTGTGGTCCCCAGTTCGTAACAGATCGGCGGGTTGCCCAGACGGAAGCTGCCCTCTGCCACAGCACCAGTAGATTCGTCAAAAGTGTGGTGATGCCGAAGTGGGTCGCCCTGCGAACGTGACTCCAAGGGGCATCTTGCCCGTCGTGATGTCGACTGGTGACGCGCTGATGTTTGTGCCGCGCAGCGTCGCGCTCGACGTGGGGACGAGCGTGCAACCGGCACGATCGTGGAATAGCGTCACTCATCACGCGTTTCGATCCGGGGCCCCCCATTAGCCCGGCGCACATTGCAAGAAGTAAGTTGAGTCTTCCCACGCCCCCGTTAACATCCTTCAGTGGCATGACTGCTCTTCTAGTGTCGGGCGCTTGGATCTGATCATCCATCCTACGGTACCCGAACTTCCCTGATTTGTCCAGTTTGTTTATCCGGCTCCCCTTAGCTATAGCTAAAATAGTAAAGCATGCGATGCCTAGGAGAAAAATTAGGCTTACACCTTAGTTTAGAAGATCGTCGAAAAGATCTGTAGACGGCCGGAAAAGCATTTCCGGCACACTGTGACCAACCTTCACGCCGTCCGAGGCCATTGAATGAGCAGAGACCGCGGCCCAGACCGACGCCAAGCCTGGATCTAGAAATGCTGGGTAGGGTACTCGCTGATGGTCTATCTGTTGGCTGTGCTCCTGCTCCAGTCATCGGTTGAGCCGATTATTCGCGTGCCCTCGCGGCTGGTGATGGCTCACACGACGGTGCTTACAAGAGACGATGGGTTCATTCACGGACTCGACCTCGACCAATTTCGCGTGTACGATAATGGCCGGCTGCAAAAAGCTCAGCTCGATTCCGAGTCTCAGCCGGTCTCGATCGTGATTGCCGTGCAAACGAATGCCGCCGTGCGCGAGTATGTGCCCGAAATCAATCGCATCGCAAGCGTCGTGGAGACTCAGCTGATGGGTGAGGAGGGTGAAGCCGCGGTCCTGTCATTCAACGACGAGGTGCGCGTGGTACAGCCATTTACCTCGGCGAGCGAACCCTTGGATAAAGCCCTTCGCGCGCTTGCGCCCGCTTTCGAGAAAAGCCGTGCGATTGACGCTGTACTGCGGGGCATTGAGTTGCTCAAAGCGAGACCCATACAGCGCCGCCGCGTTCTTCTGCTGGTGACGCAATCGAGTGATGCCGGCAGTTCAGGTACCCTCCGCGAAGCACTGTTAGAAGCCGAACTCCACGACATCCGCATTTACGCACTTCTTATACCTCGTGTGGGAAAAGCGTTGGTGCAAGACACGTTGTCTATTGTGAATCCCGATAGTCTCTCTCATCACGGCCGGCCCGGCGGCCGTGGCGGCATTGCCGGGAATCTGGAGCTCGCCAAATTAGTGCCGGAGATTTACCGGGGGCGCAAGACGGCATCAGGTCAAGAGGCGATCACTGTGCTCACCAGCTATACAGGCGGACGGAAGGTCCCATTTCGTAATTTGCGAGACCTTGAAAGCGCACTTACGGCGGTCGGCGAAGAACTTCACAGTGAGTACATTTTGAGCTATCGGCCGGATCGCGACGACCCGGGATATCATCGTATCCGCGTCGAAGTCGCGCGGCGCGATATAGTGGTGCATACGCGTTCCGGCTACTACATGGATACGAGTTCCCCTTCGCGATAAGGCTGGAGAAGTCGTGGAGTCCGCTCTTCGGGGCTCGGTGCGAAATCAAGATCAAAATGCGAGGCTGGTTCCCACGATCGCAGACGCTTTCGTCTGCCGCGTCCACACTCTTGTGGACGCTCCCGCCATAGCGTCGCGGTGCGGGAGCTTACCGAATCGCCGCGGCTTTGCCTCCGCCCGCGCTGCGTGTGTAGCGATTATCGGGATACGGCGGCGCCGCCGGCACCGGCACGGGTTTTTCTTTGATCATGCCCCTCAGATATTGGATTGCCGTCTCCAGTTGAAGGTCCTGGCCGTTGAAGGTGGCGTTTGGAAGGTTATCTACCACAATGTCGGGGTCGACGCCGTGACCTTCGATGAGCCATTTCTTTCCGTCAGGGCTGAACACGCCCAGCTCTGCCGCCGTGGCAATGCCGCGATCGGCCAGGACGTTGCTGGCACTCAACCAGATTTCTCCGCCCCAAGTTCGAGTGCCAATCAGTTTGCCTAAGCCGAGTTGGCGGAAACCTTCGGAAAATGCCTCGCCGTCGGAGCCGGTCCACTCATCGCACAGCAGCGCCATGTGGCCGCGGAAGGCGTATTGCATGTTCCACGAAGGCCGGCCCACGCGAGGCTGCCAATAGAACCAGGCTTTCCGCAGAAGCTTTGCCAGAATCCAGCTATCGATGTTTCCGCCACCGTTGTGCCGGACATCGATGATCAGTCCCTGCCGGTCGAAAACGGGGTAGAAGTTCTCAGCCCACTGGTTGATATCGTTCGATCCCATCGCCCGCAGATGCACGTAGCCGATCTGGCTGGCGCCTTGTTCCTCGACTCTCATGCGCCGGGTGAATTCCCATTCGTGATAACGGAGGTCGGACTCCTGTTGCATGGTGATCGGCTTGACGACGACATCGCGAGGATCGTTTTTGCCGCTGGTACGCACCTTCAGGAGTGTCTGCTTGCCGGCCTGGTTACGCAGCAGTGCGCCAATATCCTCCGCCGCGAGCGCGTCGCGGCCGTTCAACGACAGGATGACATCGCCATCCGAGAGATCGACGCCGGGCTTCGCGAGAGGCGCCAGCTTGTCCGGCCGATCTGGATCGGACCTGTAAATGTGCTGGATGACGTAACCGCCGGACTTGGTGTCCCGCTCCAATCGCGCGCCCAACGCCGCCAACTGCACCTGGTCGGGACCGCGCCGGACATCTCCGCCGCCAACGAAAGTATGGAGTGCCGAAAGCTCACTCACCATTTGAGCCAGCAGGTCGCTCAGTTCCTCGCGATCCCGCACCCGGTCAACCAAGGGCAGATATTTCTCGCGCACGGCCCGCCAGTCGAGCCGGTGCATGTTCCGGTCGTAAAAATAATCGCGGTGCAACCGCCACGCATCCATAAACATTTCGTGAAATTCTTCTGTTGGAACGATGGTGAAGGCCCAGTCTTTCAGGTCTACTTTGGCTTCTTCGAGTGTTTTTGGATTCTTCAAGGCATCTGCCTTCATGGCCGCGTCCAGAACAAATAAATCGTCTTTCTTGCGAACGAACAACTTTTTGCCGTTGCCAGAAAGTTCATAACCATTGACGCCTTCCAGCAGCGTTTCGGGTTTGTTCTCCGGCTTGTTGGAGATGTCCAGGCAATCGAGCGCTGTCTTATCCGGATTGGATCGATCAAAATTGAGCCAGCATAAACGCTTCTCGGTGGCGCTGAGTGCGGCATAGTTGCCTGGGGGCGCCGGAACTTCCGTCAAGCGCGACGCAATGCCATCCAGGTCGATTTCGACTTTAGGCGGTTCTGGCTTCTTCTCGCTCTTAGGCGCGTCAGGCTTCTTCGCTCCCTCCGCCGGCTTGTCGGCGGTTTTGGCCGTCTCATCCGGCTTGTCCGCGGGCTTGTCCGGATGAAGCTCGTCCGGTGGCTCAAACGGTGAGCGCTGGCCCTTACGCAGCGCGAGTTGATAAATTTTGAAACTACGATCGAAGTAGGGGTCGGGCTGGCGTTGCCCCCACGGCGCCTGCACCACACTCTTCAGCGCCCGGTCGGATAAGAAGTAAATCCATTCTCCGTCGGAACTCCAACTGGCGTTCGCGCTGTTGTAGCGCTCGGTAGTCAGTGGCGTTATAGAACCCGTCTCGACGTTATAGAGAAAGATCTGCTCGAAATCGTTAGGCGCGTCTGTTGAAAAGGTTAGCCAGCGGCTGTCTGGAGACCAGCGGACGCTCGAGAACACGGGAGAAGAGTCAAATGCTGCCACCTCGGTGTAGATTTTCTTCTGCGTTTTGGTGCCCATTTCGAGCAGCCAGAGCTCGTTGTCTTTGTCCTGGTGCGCCACCCACCTGCCATCGGGTGATGGAATCGGCTCCCAGCGCAGCACTTTGGCATCGGTGGTCAGCCGTTCGCCCTTGCCCACGCCATTCGCGGGCAGCTTCCAAAGTTCGGTTTCGCCGCTTTCCGTCGAGAGCACAATCAGGGACTTGCCATCGGGCATCATGCGCGCATCGCGAAAGCGGCCGGGTGTGCGCGGAGTAGCTTCAACCAGACGGCCTTGTTTGGCCGGAAGGACGAAAACTTTACCCCGGGCGGTCATGACCAGGTGATCACCATCGTGAGAAATGTGCGCTGCGGTGTCGAAGTCAGCCGGCTTCTTGACCCAGTGCTCGCGCAGGTGATCGAAATCCGAAGTCAACTCGATGAGAATGACCTTGTCGGATGCGGAAGCAATATCGTAAACGCGCAAATCGGCGCCCAGCTTGTAGGCGATGCGCCCCTGGGATAACGAAGGAGTCTGTGCATCCCAACCCTGGTGATGCGTGTGCTGCTTCAGGTTTTTTCCGTTCTCGTCCATGGACCACAGGTTCATCGTGCCGTCGCGATCGGTCAGAAAATAGACGCGGCGGTTCCACCACATGGCGTCCTTGCTGCTGCCGGCGAACTCGGCCGTGAGTGGGACGGCTTCCTGTGCGGGCGCGAACCTCCAGATTTTCTGCGCTGTGCCGCCCTGGTAGCGTTTCGCGTGGCTGCCTTGAAACGACAGACGCGTGAAGAACAGAGTTTTTCCAACGGCATCGTATACGCCCTGCGCCGCCTGGCTCAAGGGAAGCAGCTCGATATGGTTCTGTGGGTCGATGGTGGCAAGCTGAGTGTCGGGAAGCGTGGAGTAGCGTCGGGTCGTGTATAGCACCTTGCCGTCCGGAGTCCAACCGGCAACCAGCGCTCCGCCTTCAAAGGTGCGCCGCGTGGGTAACCCTCCGGATGCCGGCATCGTATAGACCTCGGTCGGTCCCTCGTAATCCGCCGAGAATGCGATGGTGCTTCCGTCGGGCGAAAACGCCGCGCGGGTTTCGTCACCTGGGTGCGTGGTCAGGCGCCGCGCGACACCGCCCTCGATGCCCACCTGCCATAAGTCGCCCTCGGCCGTAAACAAGACCTGGTTGCCATGGACGGAGGGAAACCGGTAGTAGCCGCGGTTGGGTTGAGCCCAAGCTACGGCCAAAGAAAAAGCCACGCACAAGCCAATCTGAATGCGGTACATGTTTGCTGAGTATATCGGAAATCGGCTGGCGTGCAGTCAGTTCTGAGAGACCGAAAAGGTAACCTCGCGCCGGCCGGCTCGGAACGTGATATGATTTTGCCCCAAACACGACCAGTTGCCCCCAAAAAGGGGCGGGAGGATCTATGAGCCCGACCTCGTTACGCACGATTCTGCTGGCAGCGACAGCCACATACCTGTGTGGCGGACCACTAGCCAAATCCGAAACCAAAGCCGGTGTAACAACTGCCCACGGCGTATTCCTGGGCCGTAGCGGCAAACCCATGGCTAAGACACGCTTGATCCTGGCTGAAGTGGCGGGAGATCAAGAAGTTATCTATGCAAAGATCAAGTTAGCGATTAACCCTCCGATCACGATCACCGACGATCAAGGCCGCTTTCAGTTCACAGGCCTGACTCCGGGCCTGTATTGCGCCTTACATCAGCCGTCGACGGCCTCGAAGGTGCTGCCGGCCGAGATCAACATTAAGGCGCTGGCCGCAGTCAAGGAATCTCCTTTCCCTTTGCTGCATGATGTCCAGCTTGGGGATACGGGCGCGCCGAATCCCGAGCGCGTCTGGGGCAAAACATTTACGCTGCTGAAGGGACACACGTTTTTCGCCCAGGGACGGTACATGAAGATCTGGAACGCTACCGCTCGCTGGGCAGCGCAAGGACCATGCGTCGAGGTTCGCAAGGGCATGATCGTCCAGGAACAGTTCAGCGACAAGAATCCCATCAAGCTGGTGGCCTGGAGTTATTGACGCTGCGCTTCTGTTACCATGCACTACTGATGAAACGCTCGAGCCTTGCTTTCGCCGCGGCAATTGCATTTTCGTTGGGAGTTGCCGAGGCACAGGCTCAGAATGCCGCGCCGTCGTCCGCTGACTCAGCATCTGTTGCACCTGCCGCTCCGGAGGCCGCTCCGCCGGAGCCTTACAAGGAGCTGAAATTCCGCCAGATTGGACCATTCCGCGGCGGCCGGGTGGTGGCGGTTGCCGGAGTGCCATCCCAGCCCATGGTTTACTATTTCGGCAGCACAGGTGGCGGCATCTTCAAAACTGCTGACGGCGGCATGCACTGGGAGTCAATCACCGACGGCCAGGTAAAGACCGGTTCTGTCGGCGCGATTGCCGTGGCTGAATCCGATCCAAGCGTCATCTATGCGGGAATGGGTGAAGGCTGCATTCGCGGAAATGCGTCGCATGGCGACGGCGTGTACAAATCCACTGATGGCGGGCGCACCTGGAAGCACATGGGCCTCGCCAACACGCAGCAGATCGGCCGCGTCCGTGTGCATCCGAAGAATCCGGACATCGTCTATGTGGCTGCACTGGGCCACATGTCCGGCCCCAACGAAGAGCGCGGCGTCTTTCGCTCGACCGACGGTGGCAATACCTGGAAAAAGGTACTTTACAAGAACAACAAAGCCGGTGCGATTGATCTGATTCTCGATCCCACGAATCCAAGCGTTATCTACGCATCCATATGGGAAGTGATTCGTAAGCCTTGGACCTTCGAAAGCGGCGGCGCCGATAGCGGACTGTACAAGTCCACAGACGCGGGCGATACGTGGACGGAAATCACGCGCAATCCAGGTCTCCCGAAGGGCGTCATCGGGCGCATCGGAATCGCCGTGTCACCGGTGAATTCCGAGCGCGTCTGGGCTCTGGTCGAAGCGGCCGACGGAGGCGTTTTTTGCTCCGAGAACGGAGGTAAAAACTGGACGAGGTTCAACGAGCAGCACAGCCTTACCCAGCGCGCGTGGTACTACTCGCATATCTACGCCGATCCGCAAAACCTGGACACTGTCTACGTGCTCAACGTCAGCTTGCATCGCTCCAATGACGGAGGCCGCACGTTTCACGCGATCCGAACGCCGCATGGCGACAATCACGATCTCTGGATTGCGCCGAACAATCCGGAACGAATGATCGAAGGCAATGACGGCGGAGCCATCGTTTCGTTCAATGCAGGCAAGAGCTGGAGCACTGTCGACAACCAGCCGACGGCGCAATTCTACCGCGTGGCGCTCGACCAGGATTTCCCCTATGACGTATACGGCGCGCAGCAGGACAACTCCACCGTCGCTACTGCCAGCCGGGGCAACCGCGGATCTATCACCGAACGTGAGTGGCATGACGTGGGCGGCGGCGAGAGCGGCTGGATCGCTCCCGATCCCAGCGACTCCAACATCGTTTACGCAGGTTCTTACGACGGGCTTCTGACTCGTTACGATCACCGCACCGGCACCTCGCGCAACGTCACCGTCTGGCCCGATAACCCCATGGGCTCGGGCGATGAAACCATGAAGTACCGGTTCCAGTGGAATTACCCGCTGCTGTTTTCGCCGCACGACCAGAAGCTGTTTTACGCCGGCGGAAATGTGCTGCTGAAGAGCACCAACGAAGGCCAGAGCTGGACTCCCATCAGCCCCGATCTCACTCGCAACGACAAATCCAAGCAAGGCCCATCGGGCGGCGCGATCACAAAAGACAATAGCGGCGTCGAGTATTACGACACAATTTTCACCGTGGATGAATCGCCGCTTCAGAAAGGCGTTATCTGGACAGGCTCCGACGACGGCTTGGTCTATGTGACACGCGACGGAGGGAAGAACTGGACCAATGTGACGCCGAAGGATCTGCCGGAGTGGATTCAGATCAACTCCATCGCTACCTCGTCGCACGACCCCGCCGGGGCGTATCTGGCGGCAACCATGTATAAACTCGATGACTTCCGCCCGTTCCTGTACAAGACGGCTGACTACGGGCAAACCTGGCAGAAGATTGTCAACGGCATTCCAGCGGACGATTTCACGCGCGTAGTGCGCGATGATCCGAATCGTCGTGGGCTTCTGGTTGCCGGCACCGAGAGTCACCTCTACATTTCCTACGATGACGGTGAGAAGTGGCAGCCGTTCCAGCTCAACCTCCCTCACGTGCCGATCACTGATGTGGCATTCCACAAACGCGAAGACGATCTGGTCGTCGCAACGCAGGGGCGCTCATTCTACATCCTGGACGATATGCCTTTGGCGCGACAGCTTGCGCCGGTAGCCACGCGTCCAGATGTGCGCCTTTTTCAACCGAAAGACGCTTATCGCTTTAGTGGCGGCTTCGGTTTCGGACGCGCCAGTGGAGGGCAGAATCCGGCCAATGGAGTTGTCGTCTATTACTGGCTCAAGAATAAACCAAAAAACGACATCACGCTCGAGTTCCTGGACTCCTCCGGGAAGCTGGTCAGGAAATTTTCCAGCAAGGAGGGACCAAAAGAGAAGCCCTGTCCCGGCGCTGCGAATGAGGAGGAGGAGGAAGAAGATTCCGAGGCTCGGAGCGGCCCGCGGCGCGCCCCCGCCGAAACCGGAATGAATCGCTTCGTTTGGGACATGCGCTATCCCGACGCGACGCGATTCCCCTGCCTCATCATGTGGGCCGGCAGCGTGCGGGGCCCGCAGATCGTGCCCGGAAAATATCAGGTTCGTCTCAACGTGGAGGGCGAGGCACAAACACAGCCGTTCACGGTCAAGAAAGATCCCCGTACGCCCACGACACCGGAAGACTTTCAGAAGCAGCTTGCCCTGGCACGTCAGATTCGAGACAAGTTTTCTGCCGCCAATGAAGGTGTCATCAGGATCCGCGAAGCAACGACTCAGCTCGAAAAATACGCAACGAGTGACAATAAGACCGTCGCCGAGGCCGCCAGGGACTTGTCGAAGAAGCTCACCGCCGTCGAGAAGGATCTGTATCAGACCCAAAACCAGGCCGATGAGGACGCGCTCAATTTTCCCATCAGGCTCAACAACAAGCTGGCGGCATTGGGTGGTGTCGTGGCTTCGGCCGAAATCGGTCCGACGGCTCAGTCATCGGCCGTGTACGAAGACCTGGCGAGCCAGGTGAACATGCGGCTCAAGACGCTCGATCGCCTGCTTAAAGACGATCTGGCGGCGTTCAACAAGCTCGTGCGCGATCAAAACGTCCCTGCCGTGGTATTGAAGCCGGTAAAGCCGGAGTAACTATTAACTAGCTTTGGCGCGAGCGCCTACGTGATCGGCCCGGCTTCGGACTTATCGACCGTTCCGCGGTGATTGCGGCTGCCACGCCGGTGTGGCGTCCTCCCATGTGTTGTCCGTTAGCGGCCGCTGCTCCGAGCCATCAACTTTCATCACGAACAATTCACCATAGGGCTGAGGAATACGGTCATAGAGCGGCGCCTCATCCTTGAAGCCGAAGCGCGAGCTGCTGAACAGCAGATACTTGCCATCGGGCGACCATACCGAGTGGCCATCATTCCCCGGTGTGGTGGTCAATTGCTTCAAACCGGTGCCGTCGGGCCGGATCGTGTAGACGTCGAAATCGTTGTTCCGGAAACTGGTGAAGGCGATGCGGTCTCCGGCCGGCGACCAAGATGGAAAATTGTCGTAGTCCTCCGTCAACTTCGTGACGACGCCGTCCTCTGGGTTCAAGATACGTAGCCCGTGTTCGCTGTCACTCCAGACGCGATAGACGATGCGCTTGCCATCTGGCGACCAACTAGGGAAACCGCTGTTGAGGGGGCCGTGAGTCAGTTCGCGCGATTCCGAACCGTCCGAACGAACCATCATCACCCGTGCGGGCTTGCCACGCGGAATAAAAAACGAGCCGACGCCAAATACGATCCATCGTTCGTCAGGTGACCATTCCGACGCGAACGCCATGCCGCCGTCTTCGTGGAAGATGCGCTTGGCATTCTGGCCGTCCGCATCCATCACCGCAAGTGCTGATTCGTTGTTCTGGAAACCCGCGCGGTCGCTGACCACTAGTTTGCCCTCGTGGGAGAAGGCCGGAAAAATCTCGGAGTAGACCAAGTCGAAGTCGGCATTCGTGCTGAAGAGCGCCTGGTTTTGGGGACGCCGCGAGAAGGATAGCTTTTGATACACAACCTGCTTGCCATCAGGCGACCACGCCGGACAGCGCATTTCTCCGGCAGTTCCCTGCTCGCCCATTGTAAATGCCAGGCCTGGATGCGGCCCAGCTTTGACAAGATAACCGATTCGTTCGGCATCCAAAAATTGCGGCGATACCTTCAGCCCTGCACCCGAGGTGTGCTCCTCGCGTTTACCTGTCGCGACATCAACGGAAATGATCTGGGAAACAATGTTCGCGGCTCCGCCACCGCGCGCTGGCCAAGTGTCTTCCACGGACATTTCGTAAAACACAATGCGCTTGGCGTCCGGTGACCATTTGGGCGACCCGGCAAATTTGCCCGCCGCCGTAAGCCGCCGCAATCCCCGGCCCTCTGCTTGGATTATGTACAGGCTGACAGGATGCAGATGCTCCCATCTGCCCGCCGCGTACTGAATCTTGGTATCGCGGTCGGAAGAAAATGCGATCCACTTGCCATCGGGAGACCAACTGGGCCGGTAGTCACCGCCGGGCGCATCGGTGAGGTTGCGCGTTCGCCTGGTCTTCAGGTCGAGGACCCAGATGTCGTTCGAGCCTGAACCGCGCGATGAAACAAATGCCAACTGTCTGCCGTCGGCGGAAAGCGACGCCTGGTCGTCGTAGGCCGGGTCATCGGTCAAACGTTCGAGTCCGGAGCCATCCACTTGCACGCGATAGATGTCGGACGAGCCGTTGCGCTCGGAAGTGAAGACAATCCACTTTCCATCCGCGGAAAATGACGCGTTATAGTCGAATCCGGACGTGTTCAGCAGCTTGCGTTCGCCGGACCCGTCGGCATTGGCGATGAACAACTCTGCGCCCGATGCTCCGATCCGATTCATCAGAATACGGTGATTGCCGAATCCCGGCATAACCGTCAACCCCACGAGCAATAGCGTGATTTTCATAACGGGCCTCCTATCGACCTGACGCTGTTCTGTGAGTGTACACCTGCGGCGAACGGTGATGCTGCAATCATGCGAACAATGAACAGGGCGCGCCTATGCCGGGCTAACGGGCAGTCGCGGCGGGCGTCTAAACGACATGATCCAAACTCTGCTGCAGGACCTCCGCTATGGTGTGCGCATGCTTCGGAAAAGTCCGGGAGCCAGTTTTGTGGCCGTGGCGGCGCTGGCGCTTGGCATTGGAGCCAATGCCGCGATCTTCAGCGTGGTTCATGCGGTGTTACTGGCGCCATTGCCCTACCGTGAACCCGACCGGATCGTGACGCTGTTGAACCACGGCGACGGCCCGGCATCCGCGGCCGATTTTCTGGACTGGCGCGCCCAGGCCCGTAGTTTTGAGCGCATGGGACCGCGGAGGGTTGGTTCGCCAATCTCACCGGCCGTGAGCGCCCGGAGCAGATCATCGGCCTACACCTGAGCGAAGAAATGTTTCCGCTGCTCGGCGTGGCCCCGGCTCTGGGCCGGACATTCCTGCCTGATGATTTTCAAAACGGCAAAGACCAGGTGGTAGTCCTGAGTTACCGCCTCTGGGAGCGGCGTTTCGCGCGTGATCCGGCCATTCTGGGGCAGAAATTGCTGCTGGACGGAGCACCCTATACGGTGATCGGCGTCATGCCGCCACGATTCCACTTCTCGCCGTTCTGGATTACGCGGGCGGAGATGTGGGCTCCGCAAAATCTGGCGAACAGCGCGAGCGATCGAGGTGGGCAATCACTACGCCCGTTTGCGCGGCTGAAGCCGGGTGTCACGCGCGAGCGGGCACAGGCCGAGATGGACACGATTTGCAGCAGGCTGGCCAAAGCCTATCCGGATACCGACGCCGGGTTCACGGTTCAGGTTCAACCTCTTCGCGAAAAAGTAGTGGGTAATGTGCGTCCTGCGCTGTTGATCATTCTGGGCGCGGTCGGATTTGTGCTGCTGATCGCATGCGCCAATGTGGCCAACGTGCAATTGTCCCGCGCACTGGCTCGAACCAGAGAAATGGCCATCCGCACCGCTCTAGGTGCGAGCCGATTCCAAATCGTCCGCCAGTTACTCAACGAAAACGTAACGTGGTGCTCTCACTAGCCGGCGGCATGCCGGGCTGGTCCTGGCTTTTTGGGGCGTCGACTCGCCGAGAGTCTTCATCGAAGCCGGAGCCAGCAGCTTCAAATCCAGGCTACCGGGCGCACAGCAGATTGGGCAAAAATACGCCGGTGCTGACGTTTTCACTCGGGCTGTCGCTGGTCACCGGTTTATTTTTCGGCGTCTTTCGGGCGCTTCAACTTTCGAAGGGCGGCCTGAATCATTCCCTCAAAGAAGGCGGGCGCAGCACAACGCTCGGTCTTACCGGCAGCCGCCTGCGAGGAATTCTGGTCATTTCTGAAGTGGCCATCGCCCTAGTGCTTCTGATCGGAGCGGGCCTGCTGATGCGCAGTTTTCTGCGGCTGGAGGCCATCGATCCTGGATTTAGCACCGATCATGTCCTGACCATGACGGTGTCGGTGGCGGGTAACCCGAAGTACACCGGCGAACGGCGCGAAGCCCTCTGCGGCCAAATCGTGGATCAGATCAAGGCTCTACCCGGCGTGGAATTCGCGGGCATGGTCAAGCATATTCCGCTCGGTGGCGACCCGTGGGGCCGAGGCTTCAGCATCGAAGGCCAGCCAGTGCCGCGGCCGGGGCGAAGGACCGCGCGCTGTTTACCGGGTTTCCCGTCCGGATTATTTTCACAGCATGAAGATCCCTCTGCTCGAAGGACGCGACTTCACAAACCGCGACACCGCTGGCGCTCCGCCCGTGGTTATCGTGAATGAAAGGGTGGCGAAAACCTTTTGGCCGAAAGGCAATGCAACCGGCAAACGGCTGACCTTCGACGATCCGCGACGAAATCCGCGCTGGCTTACCATCGTCGGTGTGAGCAAGAACGTGAAGCAGAGTGGGTGGGCCGACTCTCCGGATGATGAGTGTTACGTGCCCTTCCTGCAGGAGAAAAGTTTTCTCGAGGGCGCCCATTCCTGGGTTTCGTACATGACGCTGGTGTCCGGACGTCGGGCGATCCGCTGCATTCGGCCAAGCTCATCCAGAACACCGTCTGGTCAATCGACAAGAACCTACCGCTGTCCCAGGTCCAGACGATGAACCAAATCATCGCGCAATCCGTTTGGCAGCCTCGATTCAACCTGCTGCTGGTCGGATTGTTTGCCGCCCTGGCGCTGGTGCTGGCGGCGATCGGCATTTATGGAGTTATGGCTTACTCCGTGACCCAGCGTACTCATGAAATCGGCATCCGGATAGCACTCGGCGCGCGTCAGGGCGACGTTCTGCGGCTGGTGGTCGGAGAGGGGATGGCTCTGGCCGCCATCGGCAGCGTGACCGGTCTTGCCGGGGCCTTTGCGTTGACGAGCCTGCTAGCTGGGTTGCTTTATCAAGTAAAGGCGACCGATCCGGTTATCTTTGCCCTGGTTCCCGGCGTGTTTATTGCCGTTGCGTTTCTCGCCAGTTATGTTCCAGCGCGGCGAGCCACTCGCGTGGATCCGCTGCTGGCACTGAGGTGGGAGTAGACTGCGATCCCGGGTTCCAAATAAGAATCACGTCTCGAATGGATCCGCCCGCCGCGCTGAACGCGGACCGCGTCACTGTCCCACTTTTTCAATCCTAACTTTGGCAATGCGGTTGCGATCCATCTCGAGCACGGTGAAGCGGCGCCCGTCGTGCTCTACGGCTTCACCTAGCTTGGGAATGTTGCCGAGTTTCATTAACATGAAACCAGCCAGCGTCTCGAACCCTCCATTCGAGGGCAGCTCGACGCCGTACTGCCCTTCGATGTCTCGAATTTTCGTGGCTCCTTCGAGCTCCAGTTCATCGGTCTCGGCCGCCGGGCGCTCGGGTTTCACATCAAACTCATCCCCAATTTCTCCGACGACTTGCTCCAACACATCTTCCACCGTGACCAGACCTACAATGGTTCCGAACTCGTCCACCACCATGGCCATGTGTGAACGCCCTTGCTGAAACTCCGCCAGCATTTGAGAAACCGGCTTGGTCTCGGGAACCACCAGGTGCTTGCGCATTAACCGCCGCACGCGAAACATGCGAGTCGGACGTCCGGTTAGAACCGCGGCCCGATGCTCTTCCCACACCGGCAAAAGGTCCTTGTAGTACAGCAAGCCCACAATCTGCTCGGGCCGCTCCTCGTAAACCGGAAGCCGCGAGTGCTGATGTTCGGCCACGGTTTGCATTACTTGCTCGAGCGACGCGTCCACCGGAATCGAGATGATGTCATTGCGCGGCACCATGATTTCGCGCACGTAGACGTTGTCCAGATCGAGCACACGGTGAATGATGTCCTCTTGCATCTGGGGCAGGTGGCCCAGACCGCGGCTCGAGCTGACGATGAGTTTCAGTTCCTCGGCTGAGTGGCCGCCGCCGCGCTCCTGCGATTTGGTGCCCACGGTCTCGATAATCCATGAGCTTGATTTTTCAATGATCCATACGAATGGCTCTGAGATTCGATAGAACAGCAGCAGCGCCGGCGCCACAATCACCGCCAGGCGGTCGGCGTTATCGATGGCCAGATTTTTCGGGACAACTTCACCGACCACCACGTGAAAATAGCTCATCACCAAGAATGCAAGGATGAAGCTGGCGACGTGCAGCGCTTTCTCTGTCACCGGAGTGATCACAGGATGAAGCAAGGCCACGACCATCTGGTAGAGTGTGTCCTCACCCGCCCAGCCCAGGCCCAGGCTGGCCAACGTCACTCCCATCTGCGTCACCGATAGCAGACGCTCGGGATTGGCGAGCAAGTTGAGCGCCGCTTGCGCACCCGCTTGTCCACTTTCTGCGAGTTGGCGCAGCCGCGATTCGCGGACAGACACGAGCGCCACCTCGGCGGCTGCAAAGAACGCATTCACCGCGATGATGAGGATCAGGATAACGATCCGAAAGCCGTAGTGCGAATCAACCATCGAAATACAAGTGGAGGTGTCTGTGACGCGCGCACTTCCAGTACAATTCCTGAGTGCGCCTCAATCGGCTCCTCAAATATATCAACATCACGATCGCGCTGGCTGTGCTGGTTATCGCATTAGCAGTCTACTGGTTTGCCGGGCGGCCGTTGCCGCAGACCTCCGGCACCATCAACGCCCCGGTTTCGCAGAAAGTTACCGTGGCGTTCGATGCCCTAGGCGAACCGCACATCGACGCCGCCAACGATAACGATCTTTTGTTCGCGCAGGGATACCTCACTGCGGCGGAGCGCTTGTGGCAAATGGAGGCCCTGCGGCGCTTGGCCGGGGGCGACCTGTCGGAGGTGGTGGGCCCAGGGGGATTGGAATCTGACCAGGAAGTGCGGCGTTTGCGGATGCGGCGTGTCGCCGAGGCCCACTACACTACCATGCCGGCCCAAGACCGCGCTGCGATGGCAGCATACGCGCGCGGCGTCAACGCCTTCATCGACACGCATCGCGACCGGCTGCCTCTCGAGTTCACCATCCTCGGCTTTGATCCCCGGCCGTGGAGCGTTGTCGACAGCATCCTGATTGGCCTGCACATGTTCCGTGACCTCACCACCACGTATCCAGACGAGATCCGAAAGCAGAAAATGCTGGCGGGCGGTGATCGAGCCAAAGTGGATTTTCTTTTCCCTGTCCGAACCGGACACGAGCTTCCACCGGCCCTCGTCCAGGCGCCTGGCGCTGACATTCAGCGGGGGTCAAACGCATGGGCCGTCTCGGGTTCGCACACAGCTTCCGGTAAGCCGATGCTTTCAAATGACATGCACCTGGAGTTTTCCATCCCGGGAATCTGGTACCTGGTGCACTTGCGGGCGCCCGACCTAAACGTTGCCGGCGTGTCGCTACCCGGCGAGCCGGGCGTTATTGTGGGGCATAACGACCGAATCGGGTGGGGCCTGACGAATCTGCATTACGACGTGCAGGATCTGTATATTGAGAAATTTGACGATCGCACCGGCCGGTACGAATTTCGGGGCCAGGTGCAACAAGCGCGGCCCGAGCGTGAGCTGATTCCCGTGAAAAATGCTCCACCGGTTGAATTGATCAATTGGATTACAATTCACGGTCCCATCAGAGCCGAAGGCAACCTTCGGTGGGCATTGCGCTGGGCAGCGGCCGAGCCGGGAAGTTTTCAATATCCGTTTATCGAAATCAATCGCGCCCGGAACTGGCAAGAATTTACGCGAGCCGTCTCCAGGTTTCCGGGACCGGGCCAGAACTTTGTGTACGCGGATGTTGACGGCAACATCGGTTATCACGCCTCCGGCAAGCTGCCCATCCGGAAGAACTATGAGGGTGATGTTCCCGTGGACGGTGCATCCGGAAATTTTGAATGGCAGGGCTTCATTCCGTTCGAGCAACTGCCGTCGTCATTCAATCCGCTGGACGGGCTGATCGTCACCGCAAATCAGAATCCGTTCCCGCCGGATTACCCGTATTTAGTGCACGGTAATTTCGCATCACACTACCGCTCCCGGCAGATCCGCGACATGCTTACCGGACGCAAGGGATTGCGGCCAGAGAATACGTTGGCGGTGCAGAAGGACGTGTATTCCGGTTTTTATCGTTATCTGGCGCAAACGCTCGCCGCGGCTAACGACCATCACCGAAGCGGTCGGTCTGACGTGGCTGAGGCCGTCGCTCTGCTGCGCGACTGGAATGGGCAAATGGATAAGGATCGGCCGGAACCGCTGATCGCCGCACTCACACTTCAGCATTTTCAAAGAGCAGTCGCCGATGTGGCTTCGCCCGGCAATGGGGCAATTTACGAAACACAGATGGCCCCGGCAGTAATTGAAAACCTGCTGCGTACTCGGCCCCCTGGATGGTTTCGAGACTATGACGATGCCATTTTGCGCAGTCTTGCCGATGCGCTGGACGAGGGACAGCGTATGCAGGGCCGCAACATCAAGAAGTGGGTTTACGGCAGATATTTCGAATTGCTCATCGCCCATCCTATCGGTCACCGCTTCCCGGAATGGCTCCGGGCTACCATGCGCTGGATGTATCACGACTTCGACATCGGCCCTGTGCCGATGAGCGGCTCTTCCACGTCAGTGAAGCAGACTGCGCGCAAACTAGGGCCTTCCATGCGCATGAATCTCGATTTCGGCGATTGGGAACGATCCCTCATGAACCTGCCGATCGGCGAATCCGGCCACTGGCTCTCGCGCCATTACCAGGATCAGTGGAACGCCTACTACAGTGCGACCAGTTTTCCCATGCAATTTCGAAAGGTCGAATCGAAAAACGTGCTGGAGTTCGTGCCGCAGTAGCCTCGGTAGGAATCAAGGTACAGCCGGGTTGCGTTTCTCCCGCCACAATCTCAACGCACAGAGCCACGCCGTGGCCGGAAGCAACATCGCCACACCGTTCACAAATGCCACCTCGCGTACGCTGATTCCGTGATCGACGGCGACGCTTGCGGTGTAACTCGTGAGAGCGATAGCCGTCATGCAGAAGCTCAGATCCACGGAGAACACCCGACCTCGGAATCTGTTATCTGAGTATTGCTGCAGAAGCGTTGTGGAAAAGACCCAGACCACGGATGCTCCGCCGTGGGCAACCACTACCGCCGCGCAAGCCAGCAGCAGATCCGGAGCGGCCGACAGCGCCATGTAGCCCACTGCCGCGGCAACAAAAGCGAGGACGATTCCCTTGCGCATTCTGGAAGGGCTCCCGGAGGCCCACCGCGACGCCGAGAGCGGACCAAACAAGGCGCCCAACCCGCGAGCGCCCATCAGAAAACTCATGCCCAGCACCGCTCCGCGTTCGATATCGATTCCCCCGAGGCGCACCGGAAAGACGCGCTCGCCCATGATGGGGAAGATCACCCAGTTCGCGCCCAGCATGCCAACGCCGCCCTTGAGCATTACCGTCACAAGCATCCTCAAGTCTTTGCGAATGTAACGCGCTCCTTCCACAATGGGCGAGAAGTCCACCAGTTCGCGCAGATGAAACGGCGGCGTACCAGCCGCATGGGGTTCGTGAAACTTCATTCGCCGGATCAGCAACGCCGACGTCAGAAAAGACAGCGCGTTCAGCACGAAGACTGCATCGCGTCCCAGCAGCACAGCCGCCAAACCACCCAAACCGGAACCCACCGCAAAGTTGAACGACCAGGTCATAGACGAAACAGTGTTCGCCACCAGTACGTCGTCCTCGCCCACTACGTTCGGGATCACGGCGCTCCGGGCGGGCTCGAAAAAACCCCACATCACCGTTTCGAGAAATAGCAACGGGTACACCAGCCAGATCGTCTCCTTCGACCGCGCCAGCATCATCCCTGAAACAATGACCATGCGTGCCAGATCGGCCGCGATCATCACGCGGCGGCGGCTGACGCGATCGAGCACGACCCCGGCCGTGGGGCTCACCAGCGTCTGCGGCAGCACCTGCAGCACCACCGCCAGTCCCACCGATTGTGCTTTGCCGGTGAGCTGCAGCAGGAGGCTGTAGATGGAAAGAATGTAGAACCAGTCGCCGATTTCGCTGACAATCTGCGCCAGCCACAAGCGGCGAAAATTCGAATTCTCGCGGAGCAGGCGGACATAGGCGGCCAGCGATGCCTGATTTGCGGGCATCGAAGCTACCGGGACTCGGTGTAAAGGCCCATGCGACGCTTCACCAGGTCCACCGTGGAGTCGGCAATGGGGCGCACGCGCTCCGCGCCTTCGAGCAGGACTCTTGCCACGTATCCCGGCTCGGAAGTGATTTCGCGGTACCGCTTCTGAAACGGCTCGAGGTGCGAGATCACCATTTCGGCCACCTGGTTCTTCAAATCGCCGTAGCGCATGCCTGCGAAATGCGAGCACATCTGCTGTTGGGTCCAGCCGCTGAACGCCTGAAAAATGCTCAACAGGTTCTCAACGCCTGGACTAGGCGATTCGAAGGTCACCGCGGGATTGGAATCGGTGGTGGCGCGCATGATGTTCTTGCGCACGCGGTCGGGCGGGTCGAGCAGCGCCACGGCATGGCCGGAACCAGCCGCGGACTTGCTCATCTTGATGGTCGGATCATCCAGACCCATGACGCGCGCCCCGACGCTCGGCAGGCTTGTCTGCGGCATCACGAAGGTCTCGCCGTACAGCGAATTGAAACGCTGTGCGATGTCGCGCGTCAGCTCCAGATGCTGTGCCTGGTCCTCGCCCACCGGCACGATAGCAGCCTGATAGAGCAGGATGTCGGCGGCCATCAACACCGGATACTGCAGCAGGCCGTCTCCAATGGTCTGCTGCCCGGCGGCTTTCCCTTTGTACTGGGTCATGCGCTCGAGCCAGCCCACAGGCGTCACGCAGGTCAGCATCCAGGCCAGTTCGGCGTGCGCCGCGACCGCCGACTGCACCATTATGCTCGAATGCTTCGGATCAATGCCGGCTGCGAGAAACAGAGCCGCAATCTCTTCGATCTTCGCGCGCAGTTCCTCCGGCGGCTGGTGGATCGTCACCGCGTGGAGATCCACGATGCAGAAAATACTATCGTAATCGTACTGGATCGTGACCCAGTTGCTGAGCGCGCCCAGATAATTTCCGATGTGCAAATTACCGGAAGGCTGGACGCCCGAGAATACGCGTGCTTTCATGATTTAAGTGGGACAGGCGTTCTGCCCGTCCGCGGACTTGATTCAACCACTGCAACAGGCAGTTTTCCTATCGTAAGCGATGAGACAGTCTCAAACCAACAACGAAGCTTTCGAAGTCACTATTGAAAAGCTGGTTTACGGAGGCGACGGCCTCGCGCGGAAGAACGGTCTGGTGGTGCTGGCGCCATTTGTGCTGCCCGGCGAACGCGTTCTGGTCGAAACACTCGAACAAAAACCCGATCTGTTGCGTACCCGGCTCTCCGAAGTTCGCGAACCCGCGCCCGGCCGCGTTGCGCCGCCGTGCCTCTACTTCGGACGCTGCGGTGGCTGCCAGTATCAACACGCGGATTATGAAATTCAGCTCGAGCTGAAGCGCTCCATTCTAAGAGAGACCCTGGCCCGCATTGGTAAAATCTCCGCTCCGGAAGAAATTCGCGTTATTTCCGCCGATCCCTGGAATTACCGGAACCGCTCCCAGTTCCACATTGATGGAACTCAAATTGGATATCTGGAGGCTCAATCCAATCGGCTGTGCGCTATCGACCACTGCCCCATCAGCTCGCCCAAGATCAATGAAGTGATCGGCATGTTTCGACGGATGCTGAATGATTCGCGCTGGCCCCGGTTCGTACGTTCGCTTGAGATATTTACCAATGAGCGCGACGTACAGTTGAACGTGCTCGAGACGGAACGTCCTCTGGCCCGCCGCTTCTTCGAGTGGTGTGCGGCAGAGATTCCGGGGCTGGTTCTGGGCGATTTGGAATATTCCGCAGCCGGCTTTATATATCGGGTAAGCGGAGGGTCATTTTTCCAGGTGAACCGTTTCTTGCTGGACCCGCTGGTGGACGTGGCGCTCGAAGGGTCGCGAGGCGAAGCGGCGCTGGATCTTTACGCCGGCGTGGGGTTGTTCTCGCTGCCGCTGGCGCAGCGGTTCGGGCGTGTGACGGCAGTCGAATCGGGCGGTGGAGCGGTCCGCGACCTGCAATTCAATGCAGAACGGGCGGACATCGCGATCGATGTCCGCCAAATGAACGTGGATTCATTCCTGGCAAGCCTCGAAATGGTTCCGGAGTTCGTGCTGGCGGACCCGCCGCGTTCCGGGTTGGGAAGGGCCGTGATCGGGTACCTGGCGCGTCTGAAACCGGCGCGCATCACCATCGTCGCCTGCAATCCTGCGACTCTGGCGCGTGATTTAGCGGGCTTACTTGCCGCCGGCTACCAGCTGGATCAGGTTGCTTTGATCGATCTTTTCCCGCAGACGTTTCACATCGAGACAGTGGCGAAACTGAAGCTCTGACCCTTCGCGAGCCTCACATCCTGTATAGCATCAGGTACACAACTACGCCCGTCACGCTTACGTAGAGCCAGATCGGCAGCGTCCAGCGGGCGATGGTGCGGTGCTTGTCGAACTTTGACGAGAGCCCTCGGCTCAGCGTAATTATCGCGAGCGGCGGCACCGCCGCTGCCAGCACAGTATGAGTCGCGAGAATCGTCAGGTAAACCGCGCGCAGTGTTCCGGTGTGCGGGAACGGTACCGACCCAACATTGGCGTGATAGATGAGGTAGAACGTGAGGAACGTGCACGAGGTCGCAAACGCCGCAATCATCACGCGCTTGTGGATCTGTTGCCGGCGCCGCCGGATGAGCGTGTACCCCCAGACCAGCAGCACTGCCGCAGTCGCATTCAACACCGCGTTGATCGAAGGAAGGTTGCGAATTGAGATCACGATTGCTGCTTGGCGAGCCACCGGATGTCGGCGATCAAGTGCGAGGTTGGATCGTCCTCTGAGGTTCCATAGTAACCGCGAATCCGTCCCTGCCGGTCAACCAGCACAAATCGCGTGCTGTGTTGCATGCTTCCGTCCAAGTTGCCCAGCATGAAGGCATGGCGGTCCAAAGTGTCGAGCGTTTTCGAGTCACCGGTGAGGAAGAACCAACGGCCGGGCAAGGCCTGACAGCGCCGGGCGTATTCGGCAAGCACCGATGGAGTATCGTGTGCTGGATCAACGCTGAAAGAAACCAGCCGCACGTTGGGTAATTCCGCCACCGCGGTCTGCACGCGCTGCAACTGAGAACTCATACGCGGGCAGGGGCCGGGGCAATGCGTATAGATGAAATCGGCAGCCCAGATCTTGCCATCCAGTTGCCTACGATCGAAAGTCTGGCCGGTTTGAGAGATCAGTTGAAACTCAGGCACCTGACCATACACCGGCAACTCGGGATGCCTCACGCAACCGGTGGCAGCCAACAAAACAGCGCTAAAAATGACCGCTGTTTTCAACCTGAATCACAAACCCGACCTGTCCAGAAGCATCAGGCCGTAAAGAAGGGGCAGATAAAACACAGAGACCAGCAGCACACCACGCGCCCGCTGCGAGGTTCGTTCGAGGGCCACGCGGGCTCCCGAATATAAGAACCAGACTCCCAGCGCCAGCGCGCCCAGAACATAGAACTTGCCGGACATGCCTATCAGTGCCGGCGCCATGCTCACAGGAATCAGCAGGCTGAGGTAGACCAGAATCTGGCGAGCCGTTGAATTACCATCGGGCTCGACCACGGGAAGCATGCGGATGCCCGCCCTCGCGTAATCGTCGCGATACATCCAAGCGATGGCGTAGAAATGCGGGAATTGCCAGAAAAACAGGATTGCAAACAGCACCCAGGCTTCGCTCGTCAGAGTTCCACTGGCAGCCGCGAATCCGATCATGGGCGGCATCGCGCCCGGGAAAGCGCCGACGGTGGTCGAAAGCCAGGACCGCTGCTTGAGCGGGGTGTAGAGGAATAAATAGCTGATCAGCGTCAGAGCGCCCAGCACGCCCGAGAGAAGATTGACGAAAATTACCAGCTCCGCGAAACCCGCAACAGCCAGACCGGCGCCGAAAGCCAGCGCTCGACCGGGTATCAACCTGCCTGAAGGGATCGGACGGTCTGAAGTCCGCCGCATCTTGGCATCAGCATCACGCTCGTACCATTGGTTCAGGGCCGCGGTGCCGGACGCGATAAGACCCGTTCCCAGGATCGTGTGCAGCACCGTCCACCAGTTGATTTGCCCAAACGAAATGCCGCGCAGACCGAAGAAATAGCCCACACCCGTGCTCATCAGAATGAGCCATGTGATGCGCGGTTTGGTGAGCGCGATATAGTCTCGCATCAGAAAGGTATCGCGATGCGCGCAGTCTGCATTGCCGGCATGGGACGCCTGACATTGCGAAATACCTGGATGCTCAGCACCACGCTCGCCGCCATGGTGAGCGCGCCAACCGCTACGTGTGCCACCGTGAAGCCCACCATCACCGGCATGGGCTGTGGCGCCTCGGCCGTGGCCAGCCGGCTCATATAAGCGGCGATGCCGAGAAACACCTGGAGAAACGTGACGGAAACGAGCGCCAGAGCCGAACGTCGAAGCGAGTCATAATCCGCGTGGCGCATGAGTACTCGAACCGTAAACCACAGGACCATCCCGGTCGCGACCACCGCGCCCGCTACGTGAGGAAGAATTCCAATTGCCTGATGGCGAGCCGCGGCTCCCAACGCAAGCTGTATGAAGACACACAGCGGAGCGCCAATTGCCAGCCAATGGAGCGGCGGAGCCCCATCATCATCCACCATAATGGAACCACGCTTCCAGGACGGCGAACTAAACACCGATATTGCGACGGTGGTGGAGAAAAACAATTGCGCCAGGCAGGCGTGCCCAATGCTCACCGGCCTGGGCAACAGAAAGATCACCGTCAGGCCTCCCAGCACACCCTGCGCGGTGACAGCCAGCAGCGCGATCCAGCCCAGATTCTGCATCCAGCGCCGATCTTCGGCGCGCCACAGCCAGACAGCCATGAAGATGGTGAGCAGACCGACCGTGGTCGCCACCATGCGATGGCCGTGCTCGTAAAAAATATTTCCTTCCATGGTTGGCATCAACTTGCCATAGGAGAGCGGCCAATCAGGCACGGAAAGGCCGGCGTCGTGGCTGGTCACCAGACCTCCTGCCACAACCAGAAACAACGTGCAAAAAGCCCACAACACCACGTAACGGTGCAGCCAGACGTTCTTCATTTTTTAAGGGGACGGCACGGCCGCCAATCCCCAGTTTACCTTTTCCTAGCTAGCTTTGAATGGGAAGTCCACCGTCTTGCTCTCTTTGGCACCGACGGTCACCTGCACATCCTGCGGCGCGTACTTTTCATGCCAGGCCTCGAGCGTATACGTACCGGGCGGCAGACCCTTGATGGTGAAGGTGCCGTCGTCTCCGGTCACCGCAAAGAACGGATGATTCACAACACCGATGTACGACCGCATCCAGGGATGTACGTTGCACTTCACCGGGATCATGACTTCTTCGCGAGCGAAGCGCTTCAGTTTATCTTCGCCTTTTGGCGGCTGCGATTCGTTCCACTCCTGATTGATTTTCGGCAGCGGGTGAATATTGTGATTGGTGGGATCGTTATTCACAATCTTGATGTTCTGGTTGGCCATGACACCAATCACGTGCGGCCCATACATGCAGCCCTTTTGGGTAAGCTCTACCGGCGTGCTCGGCACGGGCCATTGACGCTCAGGTAGGCCCGATTTCACCCAGACGAATACGTTCTTCAACGTGCCATTGTCGTTGACCACCACTTCTTCGGATTTCGGTGGCGCGCCGGAATGCGCTCGGGCACACGCCGGGTTTGCCGACATATCGATGTTTCTCATGGTCGGCTTGTCTCCGGAGAAGGCTACCTTACCGGTGACAGTAGCTGCGTTTGCATCATCAATGGTGGCCGGAGCCGTGGCGGGCGCAGTGGCTTCTTCTTTCGCGGCGCTCTCAGGTTCTTTTTTTCCGCACCCGGAAAACGTCAGGATCGACACAATTCCAAGGCAGATGTAAATCTTCTTCATATGATCTTATCTCTCCGTTCATTCTATGAGAGCGGCTGAAAGACCCCGTACCTGCGCCGTCTCACGTGTTCAGTTCCGCACAAATTGAAGGACCATTAGCGCCCGGCGCCCGCCCCGGCGCTGGCACGCAGACGATTCAGTTCCTCGGGAGTGAACTGGAACATATAGCGTACCAATAGATCCGCGTGATCTCTCGGATAGTTTTGGAAACTGGGCGGCGTGGGCCCCGCAAACACCCAACGATCGCCCTCCCGCCGGAACAGGCCAGACGGCATGGCGGTGCCGGGTTGCATCATTTCTGGATGCACCATCCATCGCTCGGTCCACCCTGGTTTCAGGCGCTCCTTGGACAGAAGAAAATTCGGCGCCGTGGCACGCTGATCGTGCTTGGCATCGCCCGTGGCATGGCACTTTAGACACGGCGCGCCTTCGCTCGAAAATAACTGCCGAGCCATGGTGCGTTCCTGGTCTGAGATCGCCTCCATCTTTGGGTCAATGTACGGCATGGACTGCGAAGAGGAGGCCGCGAAGAACCGCACCAGTTTTTGAATTTCACTCGCGGAAAAATAGAAGGTGGGCATGCGCGCCTTCAGGTACTGCCGCACGCCGTCCCGATTGGTATCAGTCTCGCTCAGCGCCGGGTTCGCCAGGAAGCGCATCAGCCACGCAGGATTTACGCGCGCGCCCTCGCCGATTAGGCTCGGCGGCCGCTGATCTTTCCAGTCCGGATCCTGGTAACGAGGCAACGTCATGAACACGGTTGTCTGGCCCACGTGAACCTGGTGGCATCCCATGCAATTGTATTTGCGGATGACCCACCATCCCTCGATAACGTCCTGGCGTTGATCGGTCGGCTCGAAGTAATAGCGCTCGGGCAGCGCCGAATCCACCGATCCCAGCAGGAATGTCGCAACTTCGTCGATCTCGGGCTTCGACAGGTTGAAATTTGGCATCTTCAGCCGGTCGAGCTTGTTCGGTTTCTCCTTGCCCCGGTCGTAGACGGCGGGATCCTGCAGCTTGTGCTCGAAAAATCCCTTGTGGTTATACCAGCCCTCGCGCTCGGCTCCATGTCCGAGCAAAGCGAAATCCAGGCGTTCAATGGGCTTCGAACCTTCTTTGGTCAGTTCCGTTCCAGTCCGCTGCTCTTCTTCCAATCCGGAAATCTCATGGCATCCGGCGCAGCCGTAATAGCGCACCAGAAAAGCTCCGTGGGTTTTCAGCTTTGGGTCATCCAGATAATCCGCCGCCGGATAGGTCGCGTCGAAGTGCTTCTGGGTCAGAAGATAACTCGCGATGTCCCGCGCTTCTTCGACGGTGAGCCGCAGGCTGGGCATGGGTGTCATCTGCTCTACCTGCAACTCATGCCCGTCGTTCGGACACTTGCTGTGATCCATGTCGAATACGAACGGCACACCCTTTTTCTTGTAGTCCGCTTCTGTCAGATCGCGTTTTTCAAATGGACAATAGGGCAGCGTTCGTTCGCGCGGATTGTGAATCCAGCGGACCAGATAGTCGTAGTTATCCTTTTCGCCCACACGGCTAAGGTTCGCCGCAAATGTTCCACCCTCCTTGTCATTACCCTCGCCCATCGAGTGGCAAGCCATGCAGCCGCGCGTCTCGAACGACTCCTTGCCTTTAACAGGGTCGCCAGGCGAACTCGTCGGCAAATTTCCAGTCACGCCAGACTGCCAGATGAACGCAGCGATGGCTTGAATATCGTCCTGATCCAAGCGGAAGGTGGGCATCTTCGTACCGGGGCGCCATTTGTGCGGATCTTGCAACCAGACCGGAATCCACTCTTTATGCATTTTCATGCGGACTTCTTTGAGACTGGGCCCGACCTTTTTCACTTCGCGGATCAAATTGCTCGCGCGCATGTCGGCCTGCTCGATCTTGGCGTCAAGTCCGCTGATGCGCACTTTCAGGTCGTTGGCGTGCTGGTAAAGCCGCTGCGCCTCGGCGTTGTCGCGAGTGCGGTCGGCTTTGTCGCTGGTGAATCCGATTTCACGGTCCCACTCGGCTTTCTGATTTTCAAGCTGACGGATCTGCTGATTGACCGAGATCATCTCCTCCGGCTCCCGGTCGAATCCCTCATACCGGTGACAGCCCATGCAGCCGCGCAGGCGGAACAACTCGCGTCCGGCGTTCAGCGCGGGCGCCATTTCGGTGACGATCTCTTTTACGTGACACTGCTGGCAACCGGCTTCGAAGTTTTCGCGGCTGTGAAGCGGCCACAGCCAGTGCTCATTGGAACCGTGGGCTTTCTCGATGCTGTCCACCGCTACGCCATTGCCGCCGTGACAGGGAGTGCAGCCGAATTTCTCCGGATCGTGAATCTTCAGCAGCTCCTTATTCGGATGGCTGACAAAAACTTCTTCTCCGCCCATGGCTGCTTTGGTCAGCGTTACCGGCTCGCGTGTTCCCAAATGGCACGACTCGCAACGGTCCACCAGATCAACGTCCTTAATGTGGATCTGCCGGACGCCGATGTCGAAATCGTCCATCTTGTTCAACAGGCCTGCGAGCATGCCCGAGCTCACGTCGGCCACGCGATCCGATAGATATTTGTCTCGCGCCGCCAGCAGCTCGGTATAGGGCTTTTGCAGATCGACGATTTCCTGCAACAGTTGCGCTTTGCGATTTTTCCACGCCAGCAGATCACGATCCATTCGCGCGTAGTCGTAATCCACCTTCTTCGTCGTGCCGTCAGGCATCGGAAGCTTCACCGTGTGGATCTCTTTCTTGATTTGTTCGATCTCACGGCGCATGCTTTCCTTGCTGCTCTGGCTATTGGTAGTTTCAATCTGGTAAGTCAGAGACCCGATGTGGCTGCGCACTTCCTGGAATGGATCGTTGAGCGCCAGGGTTTGGGGCACCAGCACCTGCTTTACTTCGCGGTCTCTGGCTTCAACCTGCGCGGCCACAGTCTTGCGTGCGGCCTCGGCATCGCGGTCTAGTTTCTGGTATTCAGGCGACGCCTGAATCTGTTTCTCGAAAGTTGATTCGTTAGGCCGGACACTCCGTAGATATCGTGAGTACACTTTTGAAAAGTGGCTCTGATAACTCTTCCAGGGCCGGATGCCATAGACCTCGTCGTAGAGGGCCCAGCCGAGAGAAAGCAGAAGTAGTGCCGACCAGATAAACAACGGCCGGCTCAGAGATGAATGAACTACCGGATCTTTGTCTTGGTCTTGATCGCTCATACGTTAAACCAGGGAGTCACCCACACGTACTTGATGCGAAATACGAGGCGCGCCACCATCTTGAGGGGCAGCGCCAGCATGGAAATGAGGAAGACCTGCATGACCACCACCTGCACCAGGCTCATGCGCTTGTAAATCTTCCGAGCGAACGGCGTCAGATTCAGCAGCTTATGGATGCCAATGGCGCCGGCAACACTGTACAGGCCCATCACAATGGCGCCGAAAATAATTTTCGCGACGCGGCCTTTGAGACCGAATACGTCCGGCAAATCGCGGTTCACCGTGAATTCCAAGCGATTGTGGTCCCACGTTGTGCCAGGCCAGAACCACATCCAGCCCGGACCGCGGATCAGCGTGCCGATCACGATCATGCTCACCCACAAAATAATGAAGCCGAAAATAAAAGTCCAGATGGCGAACTTGCGCTGCTTATAGGTGTAATACCCATTGCCGAGCGGGTTCTCGTCAATATAAGGAACTACCATCAGTCCCAGTATGATGAGCGTCGGCATGACCACGCCCGCAATCCAGGGATCGAAATACACCAGCATTTCCTGAAGACCGAGAAAGTACCACGGAGCTTTCGCGGGATTCATCGTCAAGGTCGGATTCGAGGGCTCTTCGAGCGGAGCATTGAGAGTGATGGACCAGACCATCAGGATCAACGTCACGATGATGGCTGCCAGAAATTCGATGCGCAGCAGGTACGGCCAGACGTGTACGTCCCGTGCCCAGCCGGGCTTCCACGGTTGGGTCTTGCGGTGATGCGTCTTAGCGAGCGCAGGATCGGCCTCGAGCTGGACAACTAGCCGGTCGTTCGCGAACGCCTGGCTCAGACCATACCAAGTGTAAAACGGCACCACTATCATGAGCAGCACGATCGGAACGTTATCCGGCGTGCTGATGATTCTCCAGAGCTGATTAAGATCCATGGCTCCCCCAAAAGTCAGAACTCAGACGACAACATCATCTATCGCGCTCGCAAACTGGATGCCGGCTTGCGATTCGCGGCCTCAAAATTTTCTCGGCTCCTTGATCTCCGACTCGAGCATCACCGGCGCCGGGCCTGAGATTCCCCCATCTTTGCGCACGCGCCAGAAATGCACCACCATGAACGTCGAAGCAATAATCGGGATGGCGACGCAGTGCCAGATATAAGCGCGCAATAACGCATTGGCATCCACAATCGAGCCGCCCAATAGTCCGAAGCGCACATCATTGAATGGCGTCATCCCCAGTTGTCGCCCGAAAGGCCCGTCGTGACCCAATAGCGGCGTCGCTCGCGCCATATTCGTGCCCACCGTGACGGCCCAAAAACCGAGCTGGTCATCCGGCAGCAGGTAACCCGTGAAACTCAACAGCAGGGTCAGCACCAGCAGAATTACTCCGACCACCCAATTGAATTGCCGCGGCGACTTATATGAGCCGGTGAGAAATACCCGAAACATGTGCAACTCCACCATGATCACCATCAGGTGCGCGCCCCAGCGGTGCATGTTGCGCAACAGCTTGCCGAACGGCACGTCGTGTTCCAGATACAGGATGTCGCGGAAGGCGACGATTTTGGATGGGTGATAGTAGAACATGAGCAGAGTGCCGGTGAAAACCAGCGTGATGTAGACGTAAAACGTCATGCCGCCCATGCCCCACGTATATCTGTAGGCCACCGCGTCACGGTTGATCTTGGCCGGATGCAAATGCAGAAAGACATTGCTCAATACGCCCAGCGCCCGGCTGCGCGGAGTCTCGTCGTGCTTGACCCGCAGCATGGACTTCCAGAGGTCTGTCTTCTCTGGGTGTTTGAGTGCTTTGATTTCTTGGGTGGCCTGAGTGCGGACGGCTTTGGCCCCTTCCACGATTACGGCGACGCGCTTTTTCGCGCCATTACCGCCTGCAGAGGAGCTGTCGGATCCATTGCCGGCTGCTCCGTTCGGTCCATCGGTTCCGTTTTTTTCGGGCATGTGAGTGCTCCAGTTCTAAACGTGAACGATCGCGCCTTGATCGTTGAATTCCGAACGCTCGCCCTTGGGCCAGCGATAGAGCCGGCTCACGTCGACCTCGATCTGTCCGTCGGGCGTCGTGTCTACATGTGCGCGGTCCATGGGCCGCGGCGCAGGTCCCTCGAAATTGACGCCTTCGGAATCGTAGCCGCTGCCGTGACAAGGGCACTTGAATTTGTTTTCGGCGGCTTTCCAGTCCGGCGTGCAGCCCAGATGAGTGCACACCGCGTAGATCACGAAGATGCCTTCGGTATTGCGCACCACCCAGATGCGGTACTTGTTCTGAAATTTCGTATCCACGCCGAAACCGAAATCGGACGGGTAGCCGATGAGAAACCTAGTTTTGGGTTCGAAGAGCGTGCGCGGAAAAAAGAATCGCAGGAACATCAGAAAATTGACGCCCAGGAAACCCAACACTCCCGCCATCACGAACCGGCGCCGCCGCGAGATAATTCGCAGCGGATCCGGATCTTCGGCTGAAAAAATCTTCTTCAGCGCATCCGCGATGCCGGGTTTCTTGGCTTTGGACTCTGCCGGTTCACCCTGGGGTGTTTCAACAGTAGGATTCGCCATCTAGTGCCTCAACGACCGGCGCGGGCCGGTTCCCCTTCTCTGAAATTTTAGGCAAGCTAGTCCCGGAGATTTGGGAAGCTGTCTGCTGGCGAGGAATGCGCAGGCTCCGTTATGTAGAGTATGGAAAGCCTGGGTTAGTAATTCGTCGTCGGTTATAAAAAGCGAATCGAGAGCCGCTACGCTATCCTCGGTGTTCAACCGGTTCAGTCCCACCTCCCCGGCACGCATCTGTCTGATTTAGTTTCGAGAGAATATTTTACACCCGAGTTTTGGTTTTGCAAAATAGACGCACATCGATGCCAAAACATCGATGCCGGCCGATCTTCGGAGTCGAATCACACGCATCGTTGGATCGCCGGAGCGATGTTCCTATTTGACTCTCCCCTGCCCGAGTGCGTAAGCTAATGATCTTCACCGAAAAAGCCATGGCTGACGAGCAAAAGCCCGGGGGCTCGGAGCCGCCTGCCACCTCCGGCGGAACAGGTGAGCCGCCCAAACTGGCCGGACAAGCCGCGCCACCGCCATCAGAACCTGCAAAGGCCGCCGAACCAGCCAGTCCAGCGGCTTCAGAATCAAAGCCAGCGGGCGAAGCTGCTCCAAAACCTGCGGCGCCTGCGGCTAAACCACCGGCTGCGGCAGGCGGGCATGCTCCGCCAAAACCGCCCGCGAAGATGGCCGCGACGCCTTGGGAAGGTGAACTGCCGGCCGCTCTGAAACAACGCTTCGGCGACCAGATTTCCGAGTGCTCCACATATCTCGGTCAGAATTTTGCGGTGGTCAAGGCCGAAGCCGTTATTCCGATTCTCGAATTCCTCAAACTGGAAGCCGACTTCGATTATCTGGTGGATATCACCGCGGTCGACTATCCCAACCGCACGGAACGCTTTGAACTCTTCTATATCTTGTATAGTTTCGCGCGGAATGAGCGGGTGCGCATCAAGACGGCGATCGCCGACGGCTACAAACCGGGTACCGCAACTGCCGTCCACTCCGTCGCTAATTGGCTGGAACGCGAGGTGTTCGACATGTTCGGCGTGCAGTTCGCAGGGCATCCCGACATGCGGCGCATCTTGATGCCCGAGGAATGGGAGGGTTTTCCCTTGCGCAAAGATTATTCCATCATCAAACAGGATGACCGCTGGGTAAAGGAGAACCTGGGCATCGAAAGCGGACAGTAACACGCCATGCCGGAAACCACATTTCTCGATTCCACTGAACTGGTGCTCAACATGGGACCTCAGCATCCCTCGACCCATGGCGTGCTCCGCGTGATCCTCAAGCTCGACGGCGAAAAGGTCATGGGCACCGAGTGCGTCATCGGCTATCTGCACCGCGGTGTCGAAAAGATCGGCGAGAACCGAACCTACCTGCAGTTCGCGCCTTATGTCGATCGCATGGATTACGTGGCCGCGGTTTCGAACGGCCTGGGTTACTGTCTGGCGGTGGAGAAGCTGCTGAATATCGAAGCGCCCCCGCGCGCGCAGGTCACACGTGTCATTTTGACGGAGCTGAACCGCGTCGCAAGCCACCTGTTGTGGCTGGGCACGCACGCGCTCGACATCGGCGCCATTACACCGGTTTTTTACACCTTCCGCGAACGCGAAGAAGTTCTGAAGATTTTCGAAAATTATTGCGGCGCTCGGCTCACCACGCACGCATTTCGCATCGGCGGTCTGCAGTATGAACTCTACGACGGCTTCGAAGAGCAAGTGAAAGCCTTCTGCGACATGTTCCTGCCCAAGGTGGACGAATACGAAGAGCTGCTCACCAACAACCGCATTTGGGTGAACCGGCTCAAGGGAGTGGGCATCCTCAACGCGGACGAATGCAAGGAGTTCGGAGTCACCGGGCCGGTGTTGCGAGCAGCGGGCGTAAGCTGGGACCTGCGCAAGGCGCAGCCTTACTCGGGCTACGAGCAGTACGACTTCGAAATTCCCACCGCCCAGAACGGCGACACCTACGATCGATATGGGGTCCGCATGCGGGAAATGCGGCAATCCGTGCGCATTATCCGCCAGGCTGTTGACAAAATTCCGGCGGGACCAATCGGCAAGACGCCCAAAGTGATCAAACCGCCGGTGGGCGAAGCGTATGTCTCGATTGAAGCGCCAAAGGGTGAACTGGGTTATTTTATCGTGAGTGATAATTCCACCCAGCCGTATCGTGTGCGCGTGCGCCCGCCGTCGTTCATTAATCTGCAAGCGCTCGACCGCATGGTGCGCGGCGGATTGGTCGCGGACGTGGTAGCCATTATCGGAACCATCGATATCGTGCTGGGCGAAGTGGACCGGTAGGCTGCTAAAAAGAGAATAGGTAGATCAGAATCAGGAGTTATGAATAAGTTCTTACGAAGCATTTTTCTGGTGGATCTTTTCCAGGGGCTGTGGGTTACCTTTCGCAATCAGAACCCGAAGTACATCTATACGGAACAGTATCCAGGCGAGCGGCCCAAGGTGGCTGAGCGCTATCGCGGAGCGCCGCGGCTCAACATCAATCCCGACAACGGAGAGACCCTCTGCATCGCCTGCAATCTGTGCGCGCTGGCCTGTCCTGAAACCTTGATTGTCGTCGGCAGCGAACGCAACGAGCAGACGCGCCGTAAAGACCTTACAACTTTTACGTACGATCTTTCCCGCTGCATGTTCTGCGGCCTTTGCGAGGACGCCTGCCCGGTGGACGCGTTGGAGTTGACCCAGGACTTCGAGCTGGCGGCCTATACCCGGGACGGCGCCATCTGGGACCGGCAGATGCTCGAAGAAGGCCCCCGGCCCACGCGGTACAAATTCTGATGCGCGCATCTGGAGTGGCTGGCTCACTATGACAGACGCGGTCTCGTTCTACATCTTTGCCGCACTGGTGCTGGGCGGCGCCATCGCCACCATCACGCGTCGCAGCGCGGTGCACAGCGCCATTAGCCTAATTATTTCCTTGATCGGTGTGGCCGGTCTTTATCTGATGCAACAGGCCGAATTTCTGTTTGCCGTCCAAATCGTGCTTTACGTCGGCGGCATCATGGTGCTGTTCCTGTTTGTGATCATGCTGGTGAATCTCGACCAGGCGGCCAAGGAACGTCAGTTCAACCGGCAGTGGCTGGCAGCGCTCGTCTGCGTGGCCGTCGTTGGCGCAGAAATTGCCTACTTCATGCGCAAAGGCGCAAGCGCATTTCAGATCTCAGGGGCCGCCGCGCCGTCAACCGTACCTGCGGAAGGCAATACCGAACGGATCGCGACGGTTTTAATGTCGCAGTATCTGCTGCCGTTCGAAATCACTTCCGTGCTGCTGCTGGTGGCCATTGTCGGATCGGTTGTCATGGCCAAGAAAAGGATTTGAGGATGGGACCAATCACCACGGCTCATTACCTGGCGCTGAGCGCCGCGCTGCTGTTGATCGGCACAATCGGAGTGCTTACCCGCCGCAACATCGTCATCATTCTGATGTCGATCGAGCTGATTCTGAACGCCGTGAACATCAACCTGATCGCCTTCTCGCACTATCACCAGAACGTGAACGGTCAGATTTTCGCTATTTTCGTCATCACTGACGCAGTGGCGGAAGCAGCGGTCGGCCTCGGAATCCTCATCGCCTTGTTCCGCAATAAGGAAACCGTGCTGGCGGACGAAGTGGACCTGTTGAAGTGGTGAGGCTCGCCTGATGAAATTTCTCGATTACATCTGGCTCATCCCGCTGTTCCCGCTGTTTGGCGCGGCCGTGATGCTGTTCCTGGGACGATTCTTTGATCCTCAACCGGCGTCCGATGTCGCCGTCGCACTCGGGGTCGAAGATATTCACGACGAGCACGATCACGGCCACGGGCATTCGCATCCCCATGAGCACGACTCCGATCAGCATCATCACAGTCACACGCACGACAAAGCGCATGCCCGCGTTACGGGTCACGAGCACAGCCCGCACGAGCATTCGCGGGGAATGCGTGGGCTGGTGAGCCTTCTCTGCCCTGGTATGGTGCTGCTGTCGTTCATTTTCTCCGCGGGTGCCGTGGCCGAGCTGTCGAATCTGCCGCAGCGGCTGCATGAGATCCGGCAGTTCACCTGGCTTGCGGGATTGCCGTTCCACACGGCTGATGGACGTCTGGCCACGTTCGCGGCCGACTGGGGATTTCTGCTCGACCCGCTCAGCGCCGTGATGATTCTGGTTGTGACCGGCATCGGTTTTCTGATTCACGTGTACTCGGTCGGGTACATGGCGCATGACAACGGCTACTATCGTTTCTTCGGGTACCTGAATCTGTTCGTTTTCTTCATGCTGATGCTGGTGCTGGCCAATAATTATGCCTTGCTGTTTGTGGGCTGGGAAGGCGTGGGCCTGTGCAGTTATCTGTTGATCGGTTTTTATCTGCATAAGAAATCCGCTGCCGACGCAGGCAAGAAAGCTTTCGTCGTCAACCGTGTGGGTGACGCCGGATTCATTCTTGGAATGCTGCTGATGTTCAGCGTGCTAGGCACCGTGCGATTCGTCGATGTCAATCAACTTCTGCGCAGCGGGCAGTTTCATGCGGAGACCGCCGCATGGGGCGTGCTCAGCACCATGGCGCTGCTGCTGTTCATCGGCGCTACTGGTAAATCAGCCCAGATCCCGCTGTACGTCTGGCTCCCTGACGCCATGGAGGGTCCCACGCCGGTTTCCGCGCTCATCCATGCGGCGACCATGGTGACTGCGGGCGTGTACATGGTGGCGCGATCAAGCGCGCTCTACCAACTGACGCCGCACACTTCCACCATCGTCGCGGCAGTCGGCGCCTTCACCGCGATTCTGGCCGCAACCATCGCGCTGGTGCAAAACGATATTAAACGCGTGCTGGCTTATTCCACGGTCAGCCAGTTGGGTTACATGTTTTTGGCGCTGGGCGTGGGCGCCTACTGGGTGGCCGTTTTCCATCTGTTTACCCACGCCTTCTTCAAAGCTCTGCTGTTCCTCGGTTCAGGTTCGGTAATCCACGCACTCGGCGGCGAGCAGGATATGCGACACATGGGTGCCGTGAAAAACAAGATTCCGGTGACGCACTGGAGCATGCTGGTCGCTTCCATCGCCATCGCGGGAATTCCGGGTTTAGCAGGATTTTTCTCAAAAGACGAAATCCTTTGGCAGGCTTATAGTTCCCCTCAAGGCTCGAATGTGTTGTGGGCCGTCGGTCTCGTCACGGCGGGCCTGACGGCTTTTTATATGTTCCGGTTGATGAACCTGACCTTCTATGGCAAGTCGCGCGTGCCGCCAGAAGTGGAAGCGCACATTCATGAATCGCCGCTTACGATGACGCTGCCGCTTTCGATTCTCGCTGTGGGAAGCGTGCTGGCCGGATGGATTCGCGTGCCGAAGGTCTGGCCGCTGCCGGAGGACTTTCAACTGTTGGAGCGCTGGCTTCAACCGGCCTTCGACTCAGCGGCGGCCGAAGCCGTACACGAAGGGGCTCACAACGCCGACGTGGAATGGATCCTGATGGCCATTTCCGTCGCGGTCGCGCTCATCGGCATCAGCATCGCGCGGTACTTTTATCACAATCGGCCCGAAATTCCGGACTCGCTTGAAGCGCGGCTCAAACCTCTGCACGGCGTGCTGCTGAACAAATGGTACGTGGACGAAACCTACGATTTTCTTTTCGTCAACGGCTTTGCTAAAGGCGGCGGCCGCTTGTTTGGCGCCTTCGATCGAAACATTGTGGACGGTGGAGTAAACGGCGCCGGTTGGATCACGCGGCTTTCATCCAACATCTCCATCTGGTGGGACACCTGGATTGTGGATGGCGCGGTCCGGCTGAGTTCGCTGCTTGTGAAAATTTCGTCGTACCCGGTGCGCATCGTCCAGACCGGGCGGGTGCAGGCCTACGCCTTGTTTGTGGTGGTGGGCGCGCTGGCATTTTTCGGTTACTACATGATCCGGAGATAAATGTGAGCAACAGTTTCTCGGAAGGCTCGACGATTCGGCATTAAAAATCCTATGGACCAGCATCTCCTGAGCATCGTGGTGTTCACGCCGCTGGCCGGATTCGTCATCCTGCTGCTCATTCCGGGCTCGCAGAAGGGCCTAATCAAGCTGTGGGCCAATCTCACCGCCTTTGCCGGTTTCCTGGTGTCACTGCCGCTGGTCACACGCTTTGATCGCCAAGCCGGCGGCTTCCAGATGGTGGAGCGTGCCGACTGGATTCCCACCCTGGGCGCGAAATATCTCATCGGCATCGATGGCATCAGCCTGCTGCTGGTAATGCTCACGACGGTCATCGGCTTTCTGGCCATTCTGTCTTCCTGGAACGCGATCGAGGACCGCGTCAAAGAATACTACGCCATGTTTCTGATCATGCAGACGGCCATGATCGGCGTGTTCGTCTCGCTCGACTTTTTCCTGTTCTATGTGTTCTGGGAGCTGGTGCTGGTCCCGATGTATTTCATCATCGGCGTGTGGGGCGGGCCCCGAAAACTATACGCAGCCATCAAATTTTTCCTCTACACCCTGGCCGGCTCGGTGCTGATGCTGCTCGGCATCCTGACGCTCTATTTCCGGTATCACACGCAGTTTGGAACCTACACATTCGAAATCGCCGACCTGATGAAGATCGATATGCCGCTCGGGATGCAGCAGTGGGTCTTCTGGGCCTTTTTCCTCGGTTTCGCCATCAAGGTGCCGATGTTCCCGTTCCACACCTGGCTACCAGACGCGCACGTGGAGGCGCCGACCGCAGGCTCCGTAATTCTAGCTAGCGTGCTCTTGAAGATGGGGACTTACGGGTTTATCCGTTTCTCGCTGCCCCTCGTGCCCAAGGCATCCGTCGATATCAAAATTGTCCAGATCTTGGCCGTGCTCTCGATCATCGGCATCATCTACGGCGCCCTAGTGAGCCTGATGCAGCAGGATTGGAAGAAGCTGGTGGCATATTCATCGGTGAGCCACCTGGGCTTCTGCACCTTGGGCATTTTCGCCTTGAATCCCAACGGTATCGCCGGCAGCGTCATCCAGCAGATCAATCACGGCATCTCCACCGGCATGCTGTTCTTGATCATCGGCGTGGTCTATGAACGCCGGCACACGCGCGAAATCGCGGAATACGGCGGCCTGGCGCATGTGATGCCCAAGTACGCCGTCGTGTTTGCAATTGCCATGCTCAGCTCGGCCGGGTTGCCGCTGCTCAACGGCTTCGTGGGTGAGTTCACAATTTTGCAGGGCGCGTTTGAGCGCAGTTGGGTGTGGGCTGCTTTCGCCGTGATGGGCGTCATTCTGGGCGCTGCATATCTGCTGTGGTTGTACCAACGCACCATGCTGGGACAAATCACCAATGCCCGCAACCTGCACCTGCCGGATCTCACACCGCGCGAGTTCGCGGTTTTTGTGCCGCTCATTATATGGGCCATCTGGATTGGGGTTTATCCGAAGCCCTATTTTGAGATTCTCGAAAAACCGGTGCAGCAACTGGTAGAGCGCATCCGGCCGGATTACTATCAGGGCGCGGTGAAGGCGCAGGCTGGAGTGCGTGGCCGTCCGCTTTCGAGTTCACAAGCTGATGGCGATCGGGCGAGAGCGATCACCGTTCACGCAGGAGCAGCGCAATGAGCCAGTTTTACACCCCGTTCGATCATTTCGCTTTGATGCCTGCCATCATTCTCGCGTTGTTCGGCTGCGCCATTCTGCTGTTCGATTTTCTGCTCCCTCCTGATCCGAAACAGTGCAAATTGCTGATGCTCCTGACGGTGGTCGGTTTAGTGATCTCCGGGATCGGCCTGTGGCGCCAGCAAACATTTCTTGCGGCCAGTGGTAACGACGTGCTCATCGCATTTAACGGCGCTCTCACCATCGATCGCTTCGCACTCTTTTTCAACTGGGTGTTCGAAATCGCATCGTTGATCGTGGTCATCGTCTCGTATAAATACCTGGACATCGAGGGCGAACATCACGGCGAATATTACTCCCTCATCCTGTTTGCGCAGTGCGGCATGTTTTTCCTGGCGGCGGGCACTGACCTGGTGACGCTGTTCATCGGTTTGGAGCTCATGGCCCTTTGTTTCTACGTGATGGTCGGTTTCCTCAGGGGCGAGAAGCGCTCCAATGAAGCGGCCATCAAATATCTGCTGCTGGGAGCATTTTCAAGCGGTTTTCTGGTGTACGGCTTCTCCATCCTGTACGGGCTTGCGGGTTCTACGCGCCTCAAGGACGTGGAGGCGGCAATCGCGGCGCTCGACACCTGGAACCCCGTGGTCTTCCTCGCCGTAGCCACGACATCGGTGGGACTTCTCTTCAAGATTTCGGCTGTGCCGTTTCACATGTGGGCACCCGATGCTTATGAAGGCGCGCCCACCACCATCACGGCGTATCTTTCCGTGGCATCGAAAGCCGCATCGTTTGCCTTCTTGCTGCGGATCTTTCTCGGCCCGCTCGCCTCGGCACGGGATGCCTGGCAGCCGTTGCTGGCGGCAGTGGCCATCGCCACCATGACCATTGGCAACCTGGCCGCCGTCAGCCAGTCCAACATCAAACGGCTGCTGGCCTACAGCTCCATCTCGCACGCCGGCTACATGCTGCTCGGATTAATTGCCGGGAACGACACCGGCATCCAGGGCATCATGGTCTACATTCTGGTCTACGCTTTCATGAATCTGGGCGCATTTACCGTAGTGATCGCGATGCGCCGCAAGGGCATTATCGGCGAGGATCTCGACGACATGGCCGGTCTCATGTACACGAGTCCCGGCTACGCGGTGCTGATGCTGGTTTTCCTGCTTTCGCTGGCCGGAATTCCGCCGACCGCCGGGTTTCTGGGCAAGTATTACATTTTCCTGTCGCTGATCCAGACGCATCATTACGTGCTGGCGGTGATCGCGACGTTGTACGTGGCGGTCGCGCTTTACTATTACTTCCGGATCGTCAAAACCATGTTCGTTGGCGAACTGGCCGAAAAAACGGCGCCGGCTACAAGTTTCGGGTTACGCCTGGCGCTGGGAATCACCGGCCTTTTGACGCTGGCCATCGGCATCTATCCGGAGCCGATTTTGAGAATGACCCAGGGGTCGATATTGAAATGACGGTCAACGCGCGACTCGGCATTGAAAAACTATGAACACGGTTCTCAATCATCCTCTCTTCGTGCCCATCACGGTAACCATCGTGATCATCGCTGTGTTTCCGCTAGTTGCCGGCTATATCGTGCTGGCGGAGCGTAAGGTGCTGGCCGATTTCCAGGTGCGCCTAGGCCCCATGCGCGTCGGCCCACATGGACTGTTGCAACCGATTGCGGACGCATTGAAGCTGCTGCTCAAAGAAGACATCATCCCGACCGACTCCGACAGGGGCCTGTTCTGGAGCGCGCCGGTGATCTCGACCTTTACCGCGCTCACTTCTTTCGCCGTCCTGCCGTTCAGCCAGTACATCTATGTGGCGGATGTGAACGTCGGCATTCTGGTGATCATGGCCATGTCATCTGTCGGCATCCTGGGGATCATTCTCGGCGGATGGTCGTCGAATAGCCACTATCCGCTGCTGGGCGCGCTGCGTAGCGCCGCGCAACTGGTGAGTTACGAAGTTGCTCTGTCGTTCGCGTTGCTTTCGGGACTGATGGTTGCGGGCACGCTCAGCATGGTGAGTATCGTGAAGGCGCAGCAGGCGCGCGGCATCTGGTTCGTTTTCGAAAACTACGGCTTCATGATCGTGCCGTTCGTGGTGTACATGATCTCGGCCACCGCGGAGACTAACCGCGCTCCATTCGACTTGCCTGAAGCCGAGTCGGAACTGGTGGCCGGTTTTCACACCGAATACAGCGGCTTCCGATGGGCTCTTTACTTTTTGGCCGAATACGCCAACATTTTCGTCGTGTCCGGTGTGGCGGTGACGCTGTTCTGGGGCGGATGGCTGAGACCGTTTCCCAATGTGGGCTGGCTCGAGCCGATTAATTACGTCGTGCCCTTCGTGCTGTTCGCGGGCTCCGGAGCTTCGAGTTTCGTGCTGCTGAAGCCCCTCCGTTCACCCATTCAGAAAAAGGTTCTTCTGGTAGTAGCCTTGTTGCTGATCGCGGTTGGCTTTGTTTTCCTCATCCCCCAGGTCAATGCCGCCGCCATCGGCGTCTTTTGGTTCCTGTTCAAACTCTCCTTGATTATCTACCTGCTCATCTGGTTCCGAGGCACTTTTCCGCGTTTCCGCTACGATCAGCTTATGAATATCGGCTGGAAATACATGATCCCGATCGGCATGGGCGCGGTCTTTGTAAACGCCCTGATAGGCATGGTGAAATAGCCTGTGCGCTGCGAATTCAGGTAGTTAGTAGTTAGAGCCTCTGAGAAGGTTCAGCCAGGACGCCCGTCTGAATCAGCGATGGCCCGAGCTGATTTTTTTTGACTTTTTATTGTGGGAGACCGTGACTGCCGCAGCTGTGCCGGCTCCGGCAGCCACTGCCACGCCTGCTACCACGGCTGCCACCGGTACACTCATTCCCGCGAGCCGCCGTTTTCTAATTGGCCACGGCCCTGCTCCAGCAGCATGCGGCCGCCAAAGATCTTCGCGCACGCGAGTGCGCATCCAGGATCAGCCGGGCGCCCGTTGACAGCCGGACCTTTGCCGACGCGTCATCCGTTTCAATCGAACTGCCTTCAACGGTGGCATTATCTGAAACACGCACCTGATCGATTGAAAAACTGCCGGCAGCAGTTGCGATCCCGATATAGGAGGAGGCTGCGGACAACGTCCAAGCGCTTCAGCCAGCGGCAGAATTGAAACAAAACGAATCAGCACACGTCGATTTCAGCATGGTGAGCCGCCAGCGCGCGCCTGGCCTTCTATTCCCTTAGGCGTATCTGGCAACACTAAAGTTTAAATTTAACTAAAGTTATTGGACTCATCGTCAACCGTTCCCGGAAGGGCGATGCTACAATAACCGATTCCGTACAGGCATTTCCGCCTGTGCATTTCTCAGAGGAGAGCACACACCACAGAATGCGTTTCGTCACTTTTCAACACAACGGGTCTGCCGTGCCGGGCGTGATTTCAGCCGATAAGGTCGTGGGGCTGCGAGGCGCCGGGTTTCCGAATCTGCTGTCCGTCATCGAAGGCGGGTTTGATGCCCGCCGCCGCATCGATGTCTGGATGGCTAAGCCGCCCGCGGACGCGTTGGTCCCGCTCTCGCAAGCAAGACTACGATCTCCCCTGCCCCGCCCGCCGAAGATCATTTGCGTCGGCCTCAACTACCGGGATCACGCCATCGAATCGAAGATGGAAATTCCCAAAGTGCCGACCATCTTTTCGAAATATTCCACTTCGGTGATCGGTCCGGGTGAGCCGATCGTGCTGCCAAAGCTATCCGCGAAGCCGGATTACGAAGCCGAATTCGCTTTCATCATCGGCAAAGGCGGACGCCATATCGAGCGCGACCGCTGGAAGGAACATATTTTTGGGTACACCAATTTCAATGACGTGAGTGCGCGCGACTATCAGATGGCTACAACTCAATGGATGATGGGAAAAACGTTTGACACTTTCGCGCCCATGGGGCCGGCCATCGTCACGGCAGACGAAATCGCGGACCCGCACGCACTCGACATCCAGATGATCATCAATGGCGAGGTGCTGCAGAGCTCGAACACTTCCAACCTGATCTTTCGCATTCCGGAGCTCATCGAATACCTCTCCGGTGTGTTCACGCTCGAAGCCGGCGACGTGATTTCGACCGGAACTCCTTCCGGTGTCGGCTTTTCGAAAAATCCGCCACGATGGCTACGCGCGGGTGATGACGTCGTGGTGCGGATCGCGGGGCTTGGAGAGTTGCGCAACCCCGTGGTCGCCGAGTAGGGATTGCCCGACAGGGCCAACTCCAAGACTGTCGGTCTTTTCGCTTATCACGAAGCGACCAAGCACAGCCATGAGCGGCTGCGGATCAGTGCCTACACGCTCGATTGGGCTAATATGCCCGACCCTTTCCGGCACTACGAAGCGGTTCCAGTCATCGATTTGCCTGCGGATCCACCCGCGCCCGAAATACCGGCGCTGGACGTTTTGCGCGGAAAATCGGGCAGGAGCGCAGCTCAGGACGGCGCGGCATGGCTGTCAGAGCTTCTGCATTACTCGGCGGCGATCAGCGCCGCGAAGCGCGTGCCCTCCACTGGCTACCGTTACAGCCTGCGCGTGAATCCATCGTCAGGCAATCTACACCCCACCGAGTTTCATTTCGCCACGCGCGGGCTTGCGGGCTGGGCGGACGGCTTGTATCATTACCGGCCTTCGTCGCACATGGCTGAGCTGCGCGCTCGCGGCGATTATGTGGAGCGGGCGCTGAGCTGCACCGGAACCGGGGAATTTCGAAACGTGCAGATCGTGTTCGTGCTGACCACCATCGCTTGGCGTGAAGCCTGGAAATACCGCAGCCGCGCCTACCGTTACTGTCTGCATGACATGGGACACGCCTGGCAATCTCTCGCGCTTGCGGCGCGCTCCATGGGCGCTGAAGCTTTCGCGTTGGGTCACTTCGCGGATGACGGCCTCGCAGAACTCCTCCGCCTCACCGACGAGTGGCCGCTGCTGGTCGTCCCGCTTCACGGCGAGCGCATTCCGACCGAACCGCACACGACACTTGGAACGAAGTGGTTGGGCGGTGTGCCCAACGTCCTCTCTCGGGAGCAAGTTCCGTATCCACTGATTGAAGGTGTGCACGCGTCTTCGAAACTCGTTTCACCTGCCGAACCGCTACAGGTTGCGGAGCCGCCGCAAATTGGCTCGGGCGAGATCAAGCTGGCTGGGGACGCAGCCTCCGAGCTGTCTTTTGGCGAAGTGGTTCGCAAGCGGCGCTCAGCGCTCGATTTTCGAGGTGGACTGCAAACCATCGCTTTCGAGAAGCTCTCCACACTTCTGAATGCGGCTTCGCGGCCGTTCGCCGCCGATTTTGAAAACGATCTGACGGGTGCCCAGGAGTAGCGCTATATCCAGTTGTACTTATATGTGCATCGCGTGGACCAACTCGTTCCGGGCGTCTACCGTTACTGGGCAGATGACGGAAGTCTCGAACTGGTGAAGCCAGGCGACCAGCGAGTCATGGCGGCCGCCCTGAGCCTGGGCCAGGAACTCGCGGGCAATGCCTGCGTGGCATTTTCGATGATTGCGGATCTCGAGCGCGCCGCCCGTGTACACGGTAACCGCGGATACCGCTATGCGCACTACGAAGCGGGCGCTATGGGACAACGGCTGTACGTGGCTGCAGAAGCCATGGGATTTCAATCTACGGGCATCGGAGCGTTCTTCGATGATGATGTGAATCGTTATCTCGAAATCGACCGTAGCCAGGGGCAGGTGATTTATCACTTCGCCTGCGGATACGCCGTGACGGACGCGCGGCTCGAGGCATAGTGGGCAATAACATAGTGGACAACTCTTCCCTCTTATCAGCTTGAGTTGTGGAACAAGAGAGTTTTTCTGGTACGCTTTCCCAGACCGATGTGCGACAAGCGCGAAGCGCCTCAAAGAGAGCCACACGATGTCACGAGCACAGTTGAGAAGGGATTTCTATGGTTTTCAGTACTCTGCTGGGGTATTGGCCTGGGCGCTAAATTATTCGACCTTATCGTCGTGGCGGCAGCGTGGGGCGCTGCGCCGCCGGCCTCGCTTGCGCTGATGCCTTACGGCCCACGTTATCCGATCAACCCTGGGGATTTCTTCCAGCCCTGAGCGCGCTGATGGTGGTGGGGATCCTGGGAGCGCTCATCAGTGGATGGAAGACCCCGCTTGAGTATCGGATTTTGTTGTGGGTGCCAGTCATCACATTTCTCATTATCTGGATCTTTACCCCCACCGTGTTCTGGCAGATGATCCGTGAACTCTATGGCGCTGGCTCCGGGAAGATCGTCAGAAGCGACGCTGAGCTGATACTGCTGGTGCGACGCTGGATAATCTGGGATTGGTTGCGAGTGGCTGTGATAGCGACGGGATTCGTTTCATTGGTTCGGGCGATCAGTATTCCCTTCACGCGCAGTGACCGCTGAGCGCACACACTATCCCCACTTTAGCGGCAATCCTGTTTGTGCCTGAGCTTTGGAGTGAGTCTTCCGCACGCTGCTAGTCAGCGAATGGCAGAACGCCGCTTGAAGCATCAGGCTCGCGTGACTCCGACGTCCGCGCCGCTGGTGGAAACCCGAACAACCGACGGGCGCTTGACCAGCAACTCGCACAATAGAGCGATGGCTGCCAAAGCCGCGGCCGTGTAAAACGCCGCCTGGTAGTTGTGATACTTGTCGTACAACACGCCGGCTATGCGCGGACCAATGATGCCCGCCACACCCCACGCGGTGAATAGCAGGCCGTAGTTGATGCCGGCATTTTTGGTGCCCCAGAAGTCCGAGGCGGCTGCGCCGTTCACCGAAAGTTGCGTGCCGTAGCACCAATACACAAGGAATACCGCAAGATACAAGAGGCCGACGTTACTCCCGGCCGCGTAGAGCGCCGGCATAGCAATCATCGAAATGCCGATCATGGTACGCAGGACATTGATGCGGCCCAGCTTGTCCGACATCCACCCCGACAGAATGCGACCGGACGCATTACCGCAAGCGCCTACCACTAGGGTCATGGTGGACAACGCCGCGGCCGCAATCCCGACACTTCTTGCAAACGGGACCAATTGGCTAATTACCATGAGTCCCGCCGAGCAGCCCAGTGCATAGCCCACCCACATCAAGTAGAATGCGGACGTGCGCAGCATTTCGCCGGGGCTGAACTCGCGCAAAGTGGCGGCGGATTTGGACGATGCTACAGAAGCGCGGCTGGCAGACTGGTAACCGGCCGGCGGGTTTTTCAGCAAGAAAACGCCGATCATGGTCATGACAAAAAAGACCGCGCCTAGGATCTGTAACGTGGTTGCAAGACCGTAGCTGGGGATCAGCTTTAATTGCGCCAAGGGCCCGAAAATCGCCGATCCGGCGCCATAGCCTCCCACCGCCAGACCGACTGCCAGGCCCCGTTTGTCCGGAAACCACTTGGCCATCACAGGGATGGGTGTGGCATAGCCAAAGCCGTTACCTAGACCACCGATCACGCCGAAGCAGATGTAGAGGTACGTCAGACTCGTGGTGTAGGAGCACAAAAAGAACCCCAGACTCACCAGGATTCCGCCCGCCAGCGAACAAGGGAGTGGGCCGATTTTGTCCTGTATACGGCCGGCCACCACAAAGCTGAGGGCGAACACCACGACAGCAATGGTGAATACCATGGAGGTCTCGGCGCGCTTCCACCCGAATTGTTTTTCGAGCGGCGCCACGAACACGCTCCAGCCATAAAGAGTGCCGAGAGCCAGGTTCATGAACAACCCGCCGACTACCCGCCACCACCGGCTGATGCCGGCCTGTTGGTTTGATTTCAGGGCGCTCGATGCCACGCCGGGTCTCCTTCACGTCGGTGTTTGATCCGTTATATTCT
>QHXW01000249.1 GCA_003223115.1 Acidobacteriota bacterium | reverse complement strand
ACGGTTGTAGGCCTCGCGCGCGCTCCCCACTCGTTGCCGGGACTCGAGAACCAGGCCTAATACCCAATGCGCACGAATACTTGCCGGCACCGCTTCGATCACGAGCCGGCATTCATCCAGAGCCTCATCATCACGGCCGGCCAGGTGCAGCGCCCACGCCAGATCGGTGCGAATGGCGGCGGATACAGGCGCGAATTCCAAGGCCACTTTGAGTTCCAGTATGGCTTGATCCAGACAGCCTAGCGGGATCAACGCACCCAGCGCGTACCAATGGTGCGCTCCAGCAAACCCCGGCCGCAATTCGAGCGCCCGGACAAACTGTGTGCCCGCGCCGATGAAATCCCATTTGCGAACCGCGAGCCAGAGGGCGTGGCACGCGAGACCTTCCGCGGAACGGCCGTCCGCATCAAACGCTCGCTTCACCAGTTGGTCGGTTTCGAGCCGCGCGGGAGCCGCGCCGTAAATCTCCGCGACCAGAGCGGCGCCGGCCAATGCCGGGACGCCATGCACCAGGGCAGGATCGTCACCGGCTTGCCTTAAAGTGCGAATGGCGTCGCAAGGATCACTACAGTCCCAGCCGGAACTGCTCCCGGCGGCCGGGTTCTGACGAACAGACAAAGGCTGTTCGATTCTCAGGTGCGCGCGCAATACGTCGGCTATCGCTCTTGAAATTTGCTGCTGCAGAATCAGGAACGAATCCACGGTTGGCGGAGCTTCAAAAATTGCGCCGGAGGGGTTGTTACGGGGGACAATGTCGGCTGCGCGATAGTGGAACATCGGGATGTAGGCGCCACACGGAAGATCAATGGTGACCGGATCGTTCCTCCCCTCTGTCTGGTAATAGAGCTCGAGTTTGCTTCGCACGCGCCGGGCCTGCACGCGGACGATCGGGTCCGTGCTGGGATTGAAAGATTCTCCGCGCTCGAACACCGTGACACCAATCAGGTATTCCTTCAACCGGACGGAACGATTGCAGAGGGTTTGCTCCACCACGAATCGAAGAAACCGGCACAGGTCCCTGGAGCGCGAGAAGATTTTGCAGGCGAGAATTCGACTGAGTTGGGCCTCGACCGCATCAGCAGAAGGCGCAGGCTGATCAGACGACGCGCGCAGCAGTTTTGCTGCCGGCGCGAACGGGCCTCCAGGGGCTGTGTTGGCGATCACGGTGTTTCGCTGCTCCGTGGGTTTCAGCCTGCCAGAATGGCCTCGCGCATTCGCCGCGGCAGTTCCCGACGCTTGTGCCATTTCAGCAAAGCATCCACCAGGCGCGGCTCAAACTGGCGGCCGCTTTGTTTCGCAATCTCGGCCAGCGCCTCTTGAGTCGCAAGAGCTTTCCGGTAGGACCGTTCGTGCGTCAGGACGTCGAACGCTTCCGCCACTGCCACCAGCCGGGCTGCAATCGGGATGGATGCCCCCTTGAGCCCCGCATAACCTCCACCATCCCAATGCTCGTGATGATAGAGCGCAATTTCCTCTGCCAATTGCAGCAGGGGAACCTGCGTGCCCGATAGGATCTTCGCTCCGAGCGCGGTGTGCGTCTTGACCTGTTCGAATTCCTCAGGTGTGAGCTTGCCGGGTTTTTGCAGCACCGAGTCAGGCACACCCACTTTGCCTACATCATGTAGAGGAGCCGCCAGGCGGATCAGCTCCACCTGCGCTTTGGGGAGCCCCACGGCATGAGACAGCATGGCCGCGGTTTCGCCCACTCTCTTGGGATGTTCGCCCGTCGGATCTTCCCGGTACTCCGCCGTTGCAGCCAGCCTCTGCAGGATTTCGATACGGGCTTGTTCGAGCTCGCGCGTCTGCTCGAGCACCCGTTCCTCGAGAAGCTCGTTCTGATTCTGCAAGCGCTGGTGCAGATGCCGTGTCTCCAGCAGATTCCGGATGCGCAGCATGACCTCGATTGCATCCAGCGGCTTCGTCAGGAAATCTTTCGCGCCCATGGTAAGCGCCTTTTGTTTGGCATCGGTCGTGACTTCCGCCGTGAGCACCAGGATGGGCAGATAGTCTCCTTGGGGTACGCGGGACTGGATCTGCTGCATCACGGCAAAGCCGTCCAGGTAAGGCATCATCAGGTCCAGAAGGATCAGATCCGGCTGCGACTTCAGGTAAATCTGCAGTACCTGGCGAGGATCCTGGGTGCTGACGAAATTGGTGTAACCGGAGGCCCGCAGCAGCCGCTCGAGCAGGAGCACATTTGCCTCCTGATCGTCTACGATCAAAATCCGGGCGTTATTCAGGCTGTCTTCTTTCATTTTTTTGACCGTCGTCTCCATTCAGAGTGCTGTCCAGTAGTCTCAGGAATTTTTTGATGTCCAGTGGCTTAGGCAAATAGTCCAGCACCCCCATCGACGTGAGGCGCTCGATGCGGCCGTGTGTAGCGTCGGCGCTGATGACAATGACCGGGATATGTTCCGTATCGGGCTGCGCGCGCAAACCCTTCAGCACTTCCTCGCCGGAGGTATCGGGAAGATGCAGATCCAGAAGAACCAGATCCGGCCGGTGCTCGCGAGCCAGTTCCAACCCTAGGCGTCCCTGCATGGCCGCCAGCAGTTTTACGTGCGGACGATGCACGATGATGTGCTCGATCAGCGCGATATTGGAGAGGTTGTCTTCGATGTACAGCACAATCCGGTTGCGGTCGCGTGGGCCGGGACTCGACAAGCCAGGTACTTCCTCTATCGCGCTTTCCAGTTGCGCCACCGGATCAGGAACCAGCGGAAGTTCCATCCAGAAGGTACAGCCCCGGTCGGGATTGTTTTCAAAGTCGACGGATCCGCCCATCATCTCGAGCAGGCGTTTGGAGAGGGCCAGCCCCAGACCGGTACCCTCCACTCCGGTCTGCTCGGCGCCCAGGCGTTCAAAAGGCGTAAAGATCCTGGTGCGATCTTCGATTTTGATGCCCGGCCCGGTATCGCGCACTTTAATCCGCAGACGGTTGTTAGGCGCATCTTCATAGGAGATGGTGACGGTGCCGCCTTCGGAGTTGTACTTGATGGCGTTCGCCATCAGGTTCAGCAGTACCTGTTTCAGGCGCTGCTGGTCCGCCAGAACGTGCCGTCTGCGGTCGCGGAAAGTATCATTTCGCAGAGTGATCGAATGGCGTGCCGCCAACGGGGTCAGCAGATCCAACGCTTCCTCCACTGCCGTAACCACACGCACAGCTTCTGGAGAAATCGAAAGACGTCCGGCCTCGATGCGCGTGATCTCGAGCACCTCGTTGATCAATCCCAGCAGATGCTGCCCGGCCTTCAGGATTTGGCCTACGGCTTCCCGTTTGTCAGGGTCGAGTTGGCTGATCTCGAGAAGCTGCGCAAAACCCAAAATGGCGTTCAGCGGTGTCCTAAGCTCATGACTCATACGCGAGAGAAACTCGCTTTTGGCGCCATTGGCCTTCTCAGCCTCTTCTTTGGATTTCCGCAGGGCCACAGTGAGCCGCTCACGCTCAGTCACTTCGTTGGCCAGCAACTGTTCGGCGAGCCGCCGGTCGGTGACGTCCAGCAAAACGGACCGCATGCCCTCGACCTCTCCGGCGCCGCTCCGGATCAGGCTGTCATGAATCTCCAGGATGAGGTACCCGCCGTCCTTGCGGACGAAGTCGTATTCCGAGGGCGTCAGGCGCTCGCTAGCCGCCATTCTTCCCCGGATATTCCTCCCACAGGCCTCCCGCTGCTCGGCCGCAACGAAATCCCAGACCGGCCGCCCGATCATCTGTTCGCTGGCGAAACCCAATAACCGGCACTCGGTCCCGTTCACGCGCCGCAGCACGCCAGCGGCATCGGTCTCGTGATACGCCACGGGAGCGCATTCAAATAATTCCCGAAAACTAACCTCATTTTCCGGTAAATGAACGGCGGCTTTTGGTGGCTTTTTAGGCGGCATTCCGCGTTTGGAGTGTGGCTGGGTGGAGATCATCCTCTGGTCTTTTTACAGCAAATTCCCGTAAATAGCAAGCTTGCAAAACGATATTACGGCAAAAACGGCACCGCAAAAAATGAGCCGTGAATTCCGCGGATTTCAACTTGAATCCTTCGCACCTTTTTCGCGGACGGTCTTGCCGCGCGCGACTTCGGCCTCGCTCCCGTTCCCGCCCCCCATAAGGGTGACCCTTAGGGACGCTCCGGCGCGGACCCAGTGGGAATGCGGCGACCCGCCAATTCTGTTCTGATTTCAGAACAAGGGCCTTGCGTTTGGCCGCAGATTCTGTTAAATAACAGTTTACAAGTATCCCTGTTCGCGACGACTCTGTTCTGCTTTCGGAACAAGCGTCTGTGACGGGATTGGGCGCGATGTAAGTTCGTCGCGTCCTGGTAGCGCCGGAGTATAGAGCAACTTCTGGAGGCGAACCTTGCGTAATTACAACTCATGAGCTCTGGCGATAGGGTAAAAACCACCGTCAGACTTCCAGCCGATCTCCACTGGAAATTCCAGAAGGAGCGCGCCGTTCGGCGGCTCTCAAACGAAATGGCGATTCAAGAAGCCTTTTCCATCTGGATCGCTGAGTCCAAGGAACTTACGCCGAAAGATTCGGACGAACAATCACGTTTTGGTAACCATGCCGGCGTGCGGTCTAGCGGGCAGGAGCGACAGTGCGTCGAACGCTTGTTGCGGATTCTTCGCAACACCAACGACCCGGCTCGCGCGCTGGCGGTGAGATCTGTGATCCAGGCGCTGTCCGGCATTAGCGGGGAGGAGCATGCGAACCCAACGGGTTTCGCCATTCCCGCAAAAAGCGCCGATGATTTCGAAAAACGAGTGGAGCAGCTT
>QHXW01000248.1 GCA_003223115.1 Acidobacteriota bacterium | reverse complement strand
GGTTTCCCAGCGTTATTCCCCACTTCGGGGTAGATGATCCACGTGTTACTCACCAGTACGCCACTTTACTCACGAGGTTACCCCCGCTTTCTCGTTCGACTTGCATGTGTTAGGCGCGCCGCCAGCGTTGATTCTGAGCCGGGATCAAACTCTCGTTTGAATTTGTGAGACATGATCGCTCCGGTTTAACTCAGAGTTCTGACGAAGTTCCAATATTTGCGTCCAACCAGATTGTCAAAGATCTGTACGACCCCTCACGGACATCTTGTGATACCCGCAGGGCCGCAGGCCTCGAAACTTGATTACCGCCGATCGGTCCTCGCCACAAAGGCGGACGCACAACCGGCGCCAAAAAAATTGAAATTCTTGAAAGAACTACCAGGAAGGCTCGTTTCCGCCCGGGGCGAAGGCTCGCACCAGGTTTTGTTACCTTTCCTTAACGGGTCGCCAACCACTATAGCACCGTCGAAACGCTCCGGACAATATCGGTCCGGCAAGATATAGCAGTGGAGACCCAGATTTCGACGGCGTTCCCCAGAATAACAGAAGGCTTTTTTCAGTGCAAGGCCAAACTCTGATCGCACGGAATCCGACGCCTGTGCCCCACTCGGCTCAGCTATTCCGGGAGGTTGCCGCTTTAGATGATAATACCAGATCCGGTTTAAACTGGCAAATGCGCACGATTTATCTGCACGGCTTCGCCTCCAGTCCGAGTTCTAAGAAGGCCGCTTTTTTTCGCCAGCGCTTGCCCGAGATGGATCTTCCGGATCTGGCGGAAGGTGATTTTGAGCACCTTACGATAACCGGCCAGCTCCAATTCATCGAGCGACTGGCCGGCGGGCAGCCGATCGTGCTCATCGGCTCGAGCCTGGGCGGGTACCTTGCTGCCTTGTATGCCTCGCGGCACGCTGAAGTCGAAAAGCTGGTTCTGCTTGCGCCCGCATTCGGCTTCGCCCGGCGCTGGGCTGAAATGGAAGACACCACAGCCTGGCGCCTCAGCGGATATAAAGAGGTCTATCACTATGGCCAGAGCCGCATGTGCTCTTTGAGCTACCAACTGATGGAAGACGCGCTGCGTTACGAAGATTTTCCACCATTCACGCAGCCCGCGCTGGTGTTTCACGGCACGCGTGATGACGTCGTGCCGGCAAAGTTTTCTCAAGAGTTCGCGGCGACACATGTCAGCGCCCAGTTGCATCTGCTGAATTCAGACCACGAGCTGCTGGATGCGCTGGATGAGATCTGGCGGAAAACCGAGCCCTTCCTGCTAGGATAATTTCTTGCCAAAAACCGATTTCAATCGTCATGTGGGAATTCGCGTAGTCGGGCGCCATGCCGACGGCGTCACGGTGGAATGCGCGCTCAGGCCCGAACTGCTGAACTTCTCCGGAATTCTGCACGGCGGCGTTACAGCCACACTGGCCGATGTAGCGGTGGGACAGGCGCTCGCGCATCATCTGAAGCGACCGACCACAACGGTGGAATTGAAGATCAATTACGTGCTGCCAGTGACGAGCCGCAAAGTCAGGGCGCGATCCCATTTCCTGCACATCGGGAAAACACTCTGCGTGGCGCGCGTGGACGTTTTTGACGACCAAAAAAATCTGGCGGCGGTGGCTTTGGTGACGTACATGATTCTGCCGCAGCCGCGGAAATAGCAAAGGCCGCGACAAACATCAGTCACGCTGTATAATCGCAGACGGAATTCAGTAAGATTCCGGGAGGATCCATGTTTAACAATAAAGAAAGACTGTTGATCGTACTGGCATGGGCGGTACTGCCGTTGTTTGCGACGTCTTACTCGGCGAGAGGCGTTCTCATCGTCGCCAATAAAGGTGAGAGCAGCATGGGAATCATCGATCCCGAGACGGGGCGGCAGGTGGCCACGGTAGCTGAGGGAGGTGTGACGGGGCACGAATTGATCGCTTCGCCCGACGGGAAATCTGCCTACGTGCCGATCTACGGAGACTCGGGCGTAGGCAAGCCCGGCACTAGCGGCTCGAACATGGTAGTCATCGATATTGCCTCCCGGAAGGTGACCGGCAACCTCGATTTCGGTAAGGGGGTCCGGCCACATTGCGCGGTTTTTGGGCCCAAGAATGGGCTGCTTTACGTCACTACCGAGTTGGAGAACACGGTCTCCATCATCGATCCGAAGTCGCTGAAGATCGTCGGTTCCGTTCCCACAGGCCAGCCGGAGTCGCACATGCTCGCGATATCGCATGACGGGAAACGCGGCTACACCGCTAACGTCGGTCCCGGAACGGTTTCGGTACTGGATCTCGACGCGAAGAAGACGATTGCGATCATCCCGGTTTCAAAAACCACGCAGCGGATCTCGATCTCGAACGACGATCGATGGGTGTTCACGGCCGATCAGACGAGCCCACGGCTGGCCGTGATCGATACTGCTGGCAACAAGGTGAACCAGTGGGTGGAGTTGCCGGGTCCCGCCTATGGAACAGCGTTGACGCCGGACGGCCGCTGGCTGGTGGCCGCAATTCAGAAAACCAACCAGGCGGCGGTCGTGGACCTCAAGACGATGAAGGTGGCCCGCACGATCGACATCCCGAAGATTCCGCAGGAAGTACTCATCCGTCCCGACAACAAGGTGGCGTATGTATCCTGCGACAGCAGCCGTCAGGTGGCAGAAATCAGCCTGACCGATTGGAAAGTGAAGCGTCTGATCGACGCCGGAAAAGGTGTGGATGGTCTGGCCTGGGCGGCGGCCGAGTAGCGGCGGGACCATTCAGATCAATCATTTTGCATCCGGTACAGGACGAAAGTCCACAGCCCGTTTATAAATGCCGGTGCCACGGGCGACTCTATTGGATTACTGATCCAAGTTGTACCCTTCGAGTTTTCGACAATCCGGCACAGGAGTCCTCGAACCATCTGCTCGCGAAGATCGAAAGGGCCTACTTGATCTGTTGGGTCGCCCGGCGGACGGTCTCCAGCGAATCCCTTGCTGCTTGGGTCGAGGTACATTTCTACGGTCATCCAGAGGTTCAGCTCAGCGGACACCAGTGTAGAACGAGGAATGCTGAAACGAGGCAGCCTCACGCTCAAATACTTTGGTGGCCGCAGTCGCTTATCGCGGATCAGGATGACGTTGTGCAATACCGAAATGTCGTAATCCTGCGTCGACCCAAGGATTGCGCTGATAGCGCTCCGCGCGTCGATATCGGCGAGGCTCAGCGTGATCCTCTGGTTGAAGTTGTCCGCCTCCTCGATCCCGAAACATAGGCCGTTCTCCCGCCCTAGCCGGATCAATGCGGGCAAACGAAACTCCTCACGGGCTTCGAAGGTGTGGATCCGTTGACTGAGCAAAGGTCCTGAAGCGGATCGGCAACCCTCCCCAGCGAGATTGCCGGCAAGGCAAGCCATCACGCCAACTGTGAATACAGATTTGGACGAAAGCATGGTGCGATTATCTGACGTGGAGGCTAGGTGCGTACAGCCTACCGGTATGTGAGGTAAGGCGGTATAGGGCGGAGGCAAGCGGTAAAACCCGCAAGTCTGCCGCGCAAACCCATGCAGCAGCCATTTGCTAGAAAGCGGCGGCGGCAATGCGTTACAAACGCCGGCCGAACCGTCAGGCGCGCAAGAGGCCGCGGAAATTCTCAGGAGCCGCTGTGTATCCCGGGAACACTGACTCGATGGAGCGGTTGCCCAGATGCGAATACACCAGCTCGCTCAGCACGTCGCGGAAATCGGTGGTGAGAGCGAGATCGCGCGCTTCGTAGAGCTGGTGCTCTTCAAGGCCCGGCCATGGGCCGTAGACTTTGCCGCCTCGCACATCGCCGCCCATCACGAACATCACGTTGGCATGGCCGTGATCGGTGCCGCGGTTTCCGTTCTCGCGCGCCGTGCGGCCGAATTCCGACATAGTCACCAGTACCACGTCATTCATACGATCGCCCAGGTCCCGCCAGAACGCGGCAATGCTCTGCCCGAACTCCGCCAGACGCTGCGCAAGCTGGCCTTCGGAAGGCCGCGGGCCCACTTCGTTGACGTGGTGATCCCAACCGCCAATATCCGCGAACGCTACTTCAACACCGACGTTGGCTTTGATGAGCCGCGCAATCTGCTGCAGGCTGTCGCCGAAGCGCCCGCGCGGATAAGTGGCCGCAGGCCTGTACGGCTGTTGATCGACCGACCGCAACAGCTTGACCGCATCGAATGTTTCGCGGCCCGTTCCGCTCAACACAGCGTCGGGTGAGCCCTGGTACATCGATTCAAATACGCGGGATGCACCGTCGTTACGCACCTGGAAAGAATCCAGGTTCTCAATGGCGACGGCATTGTTACGCCCGCGCATGGAGCGAGGCAGCAGCGGCCCCATGGAGACGGCGCGCACAGGCGAAACCGGGCCCTGAACAGCCGGCAGCGCGCGATTCAACCAGCCGTCGCTGGTCGCCTTGAAGCCCGGCGTTCCTGATTCCATGTAGTCCTGCGCGTCGAAATGCGAGCGCGTGGGGTCAGGCGACCCGGCCGCGTGCACAATGGCCAGGTGCCGCGCAGCAAAAAGCGGTTGAAGCGGCGCGAGTGATGGATGCAGCCCGAAAAAACCATCGAGATCGACCGCCGAATTCTTCGGATCGCTGACCGATGGCCGCGGAATCGCGATGGTGGGCCGCATCTGGTAATAGCCCTTCTCGCCGTGCGGCACCACGATATTCAAACCGTCGGCTGCGCCGCGCTGGAAGATGGTCACGAGAATCTTGCGGCTCCGGCCCGAAGCATCGCCCGCATAGAGGGCGCGCTCGAGCCAGACGGGAGCCGTTCCTACGCCGACCATGGCCAACCCGGCATTGCGAAGAAAAATGCGGCGCGTCAGCATGATTCGTTACCGCCTCTGAAAGTCCGGAGACCCGAGCAGCAGGCCCGCAATCATCATGGCTTCGGGGACGGGCTTTGCAGGCAGCAGGCCCAGTGCGGGAACGCGGACCCGTTTCGCCCCACCGGCTCCGGCGCCCACGGCATCCGCATGCATGGTGGTGTCATCGGTTTCAGCCGGCGCGTTGCCTGCCGTCTGCGTAGAATCGGGCGACTGAGGAAAGTTTCTGCGGGTCTCGAGCGCTTGCCCGATAGCGGCCTGCGCCTGCGGTGAGAGATCGATCAGCATCAATTCTCTCGCGATCACCTCAGGCCGTTGCTCATCGCCGAAGCGCGCCACATCCACTTTCACGCCGGGGATGCGGCCGGCCACCAGCGCGATCGCGAAATTCATGCGCTGCAGTAGGTCCGCCGAATTCACCCATTCCTGGCCGGCGTTGCTGTAACCGGTGGGCTCCTGTTTGCGGTAGAGCGGCTGGCCCATCTGAGCCACCTGCTGCGCCAGGGCAAAGGAGAAGTCAACGTCGGCACCGAGGGCCCGCACCGCGCTGGCCATCACCTCGAGAGGCGATTTGACTTTGGAGCGGTAAGCGGCTTGGGACCAGAACTCGGGCGAGTCCAGCATGGTTTCCATCACAGCGCGCAAGTCGCCCTGCGTTTTCAAAAACGTTTGCGCCATTCGGTCCACCAGTGCCGAAGGCGGATTATCCGCGACAAAACGCATGGCAAGTTTCTTCGAAATGAAATGCGCCGTCGAAGGATGACGAGCCAGAATGTCGAGCACTTTCAGGCCATCCTTGATGCCGCCGCCCGCGGGGATTTTCACGCCGAGCACGATTTTCTGACCGTTATCGTGGAGTCTTTCATTGAAATCGAAGCCACCGCCCCGCTGCGGCTGGCGAATGGTCCAGCCGGTGAAGCAGCGCGCCACTTCGGTAACATCCTGCTGCGTGTAGCCGCCATCGACGCCGAGGGTATGCAATTCCATCAACTCGCGCGCGTAATTTTCATTGAGACCGCGTCGCGCTTTTGGTTTTTGACCGCGCATATTCGCCATGCGGCCGGCGAGATTGGGATCGACGGATTGGAAATTATCTAGGTAGAACATTATGGCCGGGCTTTCGGCGGTCTCGACCAGCAGGTCTCCGAATTTGCCCAGCACGTGCGGCCGGATCACATCGCGCTCATAGGATGTAACCAGGAACCGGTCCGCGCCTTTATCCAGAAAGACGTTGAAGTGGTTGTACCAGAAGTCGGTCAACACCTCCTGAAGCTGCCGCTGGCTGTAGATGGCGCGGAGCAGCTTGCTCTCGATCAGGTCTTGCGTAATGACGGCTTGCGGGCCTGCTGATTTCTGGATTCTGCGGCGCAACTCGGGTGGCGCTACGGTGAAGAGCTGAATCCGGGCTGGCTGCGACAGGGCCTCGAGGACTTCACCCTGCTGCTCCGGCAAGAGGCCGTTAAACGCGTCGAGCTTTTCTTGTGGGGCACCGCGGCGTAAGGCTCGCTGCTGATCGTCAGCTAGGCCGAGGCTCTCGAGAGTGGGCTTCTGATCGGAATCTTTCCCGAGCTTGTTCTTGTAGCGGCGCACCAGGTTGTCGATCATTATGCGTTCCCCGGGATCGGCCGGATACGGGACCTTTCCCTGAACCATGGCGCGTATCAACTGCGGCGACGGATAATTTTCGGCCAGCTCCCGGGGCGTCATGCGGAGCGTATCGAGCGGCGCCAGTTTGGCCTCGAGCTCCGGGTTTTCCGCGATGCGGCCGGGGTGCAACTGGACGTCGATCCATTTCTTCAGGCCAAGCTTCGTGACCTCATCGAAATCGCCGGACCGCGGGCCGAACGTGAGACGGTTCAGCGCGTGAACGACCTTCTGCTCATTTGAAATTGGGATAGAAAACTGCGCGGACTGCCCGGAGTTCTTTTTGGCGTAGATGGAAATGCCAGAACCGGCAGCGAGAGAAAGGACACCGGTGAGCGCGAGAATTGCGCCTCGACGCATACCATTATGTTAAACGCGGCGACGGGACGAGAGTTGCGAAGATTTGTAAGTTAAGTATCAGAAACACTAACTGGAGTTAGCCTTTCAAGCGCAAGAAGAACCAGACCATCCCCACCACCAGCAGCACCGAGGCCGTTAACTGGAGGGGCTTGAGCGCGGTTCGAAAAGCGGGCGCAGGCTGGGTCCCAGCGGACTTGCGGGTGTTGTCCACGCCCCGGTGGGCCAACCGGCCGATTCGGAAAAAAAGGAATGCGAATGCAGCGATCAACGCCAGTTCGACAACCACCGCTCCCGCCAGAACAAAGCCGGGCGCGTATCCGGTGCTCTCGAGAAAAAGATGAAAATAGAGGCCGTGAAATGTTCCCAGCAAGCCGGCGATGACCCAGCGTGCTCCCGCCTTTGGAAGGAGGAGAATTTCGATCGCCAGATAAGCCAAACTCAATGCCGCGGCCGCTTCCACAAATCGCGCGGGCGGTTGCCAGGCCGTCCGGGGAACGATTAGCGCCGAACCGATCTGCCCTAGGAGGAACATCCCGCTAATCGCGATCAACTCGCGGCGTGTGCGCGCGGCCAGCACCAGGCTGGCGAGGAACAAGAGTTGCACCAATCCGCCCACGGCTCGCATTGCGCCCGCGCCAAATTCAGTGATGGCGACTTCGGCTGCGGTGGGAGGCCGGAAGCGCAGCGTGGCTTTTTGAAATGAAAAATCGAAAATGGCTTGGTCGCGGCGGTCGCCCATCACGGCCCGCACCAAATGCACGTGGTTGGGAACCGTCACCACGTGAAAGGTGCACACGATGTCCAATTGATCTACCGGTTGCGGAAATTCGTAATCGGCGACGCAGGAATAGACGGCCTGACCAGGTTCGGCGCGGCAGCTTCTGTGGACCAGCTTTCCCTCAATCCCGCTGCTCGAGAATCGGATGTGCTCCAACAGACTCTGCTCCGAGCGCGCCGGGTCCGAAGGAGCGACGTGCGGCATCTCGTACAAAGGCATGCGCAGTTCGTAATGGACCTGGCGACCCTCTATGCGCAAGTCGCCGGTGCTCATGCTGATGACGTGCGTCGAGCCCAGCGCCGCAAAACTTAACGCAAGCGCGGCGGCGGAGAGCGATCGTTTCAAGGACTCACCTTCGTGAATTCAGTTTCGCGACGCGCTTTTTCGAGACGCCGGTAAAGCACGCGCGCGAGCGCCAACACCGGCACGGAGAAGAACGTACCTGCGATACCGCCGATCTCGCCGCCGGCGAATACTCCGAAAATCACCATCAGGGGATGCAACTGCATGCCGGAGCTCATCAGGCGCGGAGAAAGCATATAATCCTGGAAGAGTCGGTAGACACCCAGAAAAAGCAAGATCCAGAGCAAATGCGGGTAACCGCTGAATCCGCTCACCAGCAGAATCAGGATCGCCGCAGCAAATGGGCCGACCACCGGAATGAATTCCAGTAGCCCGGCGAGAGCGGAGAGCAGCAGCGCATACGGTACTCCCATCAAGCTAAGAACAATGCTGAAAGACGCCATCGACGCCAAGCTCAGGATCAGCAGTGCTCGCATGTATCGGATCAGCAGAAGGTTGACATCTTTGGCAATATCTTCGATCAGATTCCGTCGCGGCCCTTCGTCAAAAAAATCCAAAATCGTCCGACCCATCACGCGCCCGTCCTTGAGGAAGAAGAAGCTCAGTATAGGCACGATGACCACCAGAATCAGATTGCCGGCGATGGAAAGAGCCTGGATTCCCATTTTGGGGAGAAACGCGATGATGTCGCTCGAGTGCTGCCGAATTTGGTTCTGTATGTTCCCCATAATTGTGGCGACAATCGAACCCGGCTGCATCGAAGTCTGGTTTGACTGCGTGGCTTTCAACCGCTCCATCAGCGCATTGGCTTCCTCCACGACGCGCGTGCCAATCTCGAACCCCAGAAATACAAGGACACCGATCAGGAGCAGATACACGGCGACGAGCGCCGGAGTGCGCGTGCGGCTGGTGGGAAGCATACGGTCCAGGAACTCGACTAGCGGCGAAAGAAGATAGGCGAGAAGCAGGGCGATAATGAAAACGATGACCGTTTTGCGAACAAGATAGAGTCCCATTAGCAGCAGGAGAACGACTGCCGCGGTCCATGTGTATCGCGCTGCCCGCCGATCGATTCCCAGCATGGCCTCATGATAAGAGACACGCGCGGGAAAGGCAAAGACAGCGTTGCAAAAGGGGGAGGGGGGTGCGAGGTGGTGTGCGAGGGGACCGCTCGCTGACGAGTCAATGTGAAAACTCGAAAACAGCATTGGGCGACCGCCGCCTAGAGTCAGAGCGTCAGTGACGGGCGAAATGTGGACGCAGCGGGTAGTTTTCACACAGACGGATGTTCGTAGTTTTGCTCCGCGTCCATCGGGTGGCACTTCCTCATTACACGGCCGGACGATGCCGGTCGCCGGGTTGCCGTGAAGTGCCGCCGGAATTCACAACAAGGAAGTGTTTCATGGACGCACCCCTACGCAGCTATTCTGTTCGGAATCCTAATGTTTTGGCGATCATGGTACTGGCTCTGGTCGCGCCTGGCGCAATGCGGGCGCAGTTGAGCTGCAGCGCTCAAGCGAAAGCTTTCGGACCTTTCAGTTGAAAGTGGCCGGATACAAATTCACCGAAGTCCCGTTGGACGCGACTCACTACATTATTTTGCAGTACAACGCCAGCACCGAGCTGCCCGACGTGAGTGAATTGTGCCTCGACACCAGCCAGACACAGGCCGCGGCGACAGAGCAAAGTGAACCTTTCCGTCTGGCCTCCACCAATAACGCGATGGGGAGCGCGGCTCAAAACGTGGCCGCGGGTGATTTCAACGGCGACGGCATCGTGGACGCCGTGGTCACGGGCCTGCACAATAACGTGTCGGTGTACGTCGCCAATAGCGATCACAACCTGAAGAGTCCCGTGATGCACGAGGTAGCTTTTCGGCCTGTGTCGATCATCGTCGCCGATTTCAATGGCGACGGCAAGCTGGATCTGGCCGCGGCGAACCTCGACTCCAACAACGTTTCGGTGCTTCTGGGAAACGGAGATGGCAGCTTTTGGCCGGTGGTCAACTACGCGACTGGCGCGAGCCCGGCATCAGTGCTGGCGGCGGATCTTAACGGAGATGGAAAGCTGGACCTAGCGATCACCGACCTCGGCAGTTTCGCCTCGCCTGCCGGTGGCGTCTCGATTCTGCTCGGCAACGGCGATGGAATGTTCAAGTCTGCCGTGACGCTGCCCGCCGAAGGAGCACCGCTCGCGGTGGTGAGCGCCGATTTCAACGGCGACGGCAAGGCCGACCTGGCGGTGGCGAACACTTCCTCCAGCTACGTGTCGGTTTTCATGGGGAATGGCGATGGCACATTTAAGCCCCCGGCAAAATTCGAAGCGGGAATTGGTCCCAAGCATCTGGCCTTTGGCGATTTCAACGTCGACGGCAAGCCGGATCTAGCCTAGCTAGCGGTGATCCACCGCGGAAACGGCATCTTGTCGATCCTGCTGGGCAGCGGCAACGGCTCATTCCAGCCCGCGGTGCAATACCTGGCAGGGGCGCCGCCCGAAACCGTTCGTGTGGTGGACGTGCACGGTGACGGCAAGCTGGACTTGCTAGTTGCTAGTGGGAGGAGCTGCGAATTACCTGCCGGTTCTGGTGGGCAGTGGCGACGGGACGTTTCAGGCGCCTCCGTCGTACGCCGCGGGCGGCGGACCTCAATCCGTGGCGCTGGCGGACTTCAACGGCGACGGCGTAGCGGACATCGTGACAGCCAATGCGACATCCAATGATGTCTCGGTTTTATTGGGCTCCGGAGGCTCGAAATTTCCGGCCACGATCGCGTCCGGCGTGGGACCCGGAGCGAGTTCCCTGCCGCCCTCGCCGGTAGACCTGGCGGTCGCCGATTTCAATGCCGACGGCAAGCCCGATGTCGCTGTTGCCGACGAGCAGAGCAACGATGTATCGATTCTAATCGGCAAGGGCGACGGAAGTTTCCAGGCCGGGGTTCACTATCTGGTAGGTGTGGACCCGAACTCGCTCGTGGCCGCGGATTTCAACGGCGACGGGAAACTCAACCTGGCAGTGCTCAACAGCGGGTCATTCGCGGCCGACTTCACAGACTCCGGCGTGTCGATTCTTCTGGGAAACGGCAACGGCACTTTCCAGACGGCGAAAAATTACCGGGCCCGGCTCAATCCAACCGCGATGGCGGTGGGTGACGTGAACGGAGACGGCAAGCTTAATGTGATTATAGCCACGCAAGCCCCCGACTTCAGTTACATTGTGTTGGTCCTGCTGGCAGGCGATGGCGGTTTTCGAACGCCCGCGACCCAACCGACGGATTACGGAGCACGTGCGATTTCGATTGCCGATCTCAAACTGGACGGTAAGCCGGATCTGGTGGTTGCGCACTGCTGCGGCACCACCGACATGATCTACTTTTTGGGAAATGGCGACGGAACGTTTCAGCCGGAGGTGCATTTTCCCGGTGGAGATTCATCGACCGCGGTTGTGGTGGCGGACCTGAGTCACGATGGCCGGCCTGATGCGGTCATCACCGCGGGCGGCTCGGGCGGCATCGGGGTGAGCAGCGTGGCCATCATCCTGAAACGTTTGCACTGCCGGGATTGGCGAATGTCTCGGTAGCGAGTTTTGAACTCGGACCCGTGACGGCGGAATCGATCGTGTCGGCATTTTGCCGCACATCTGGCCACGGATACCAAGCCCGCGCCATCGATCCCGCTGCCTACGGTGCTCGCGGGCACCACCGTTAAAGTGCGCGATGCGGCGGGAACCGAGCGGCTGGCCCCACTCTTCTATGTCTCTCCAGGGCAGGCGAACTACGACGTACCGCCTGGCACCACGCTCGGGACAGCCACGGTCACTATTACAGCTGGGGACAATACATCGATCAGCACGCCGTTACAAATTGTGAGGGTAGCTCCCGGGATTTTCGAGCTGAACAGCTGGTGGCGGCCAACGTCCTGCGCGTCAAAACTGGAAACGTGCAAACGGCGGAAGCCGTGTACAAGGTGGATCCCACTACGCAGCAACTGGTGGCGCTGCCGGTGGATCTGGGCCCGGCGACCGATCAGGTGTACTTACTCATCTACGGGACCGGCATTCGCGGCCGCAGCCACTTGAGCGCCGTTAGCGTCGCCATCGGCGGGGCCAGCGCCAAAGTTTCATACGCCGGTCCGCAAGGATTCTTCGTGGGCCTGGACCAGGTGAACGTGCTGGTGCCACGCTCGCTACAAGGCCGCGGCGAGGTGAACATTGTTCACAGCGGATGGGAAGAGCTCTAATGTAACCAGGGTGACGATAAGTAAATAGGAAGGTTCGGGGTACGCAGGCGGAAGCCCGGGTGAAGCGCGAGTTCGTGGAAGGTCGCGGATTCCGGGAGAATCGCGGATCTTCGACTTCGACCGCGACGCTGCGCCACCAGGCTTGTTACCGGCGATGCTCAGTAAGCTTTGGCGAGCAACACGCGGCGCTCTACCGGTTCGCCGGTGACGATGCATTTGCCGGGACCATCGTACTCATCCACCAGGGGCACGCACCGTATGGTGGCCTTGAACTCCTTCATGCGGGCATCACAGGCAGGGTCGTCCTTCACGTGCGCCATGACAAACTTCCCGCCGCCTTTTTCTGCCGTGACGTCTTTCAGGATGGATTCCACTTCGCCGATGGAGTTCGCGGGCACGGTGTTGGATTTCAGGCGCAGTTTTGACGTGTTGTAGAGATCCTGCTGCATTTGATCGAGCGCGCGTGGCAGCTTGGCGGCCAGTTCCGGCTGCGGCGCCGCTTCTTTCGCACCCGTGTCCCGCCGTTTGAGCACGATCTGATTCGACGCCAGGTCGCGCGGACCCAGCTCGAGAACCACCGGCACGCCGCGACGTTCCCAGTGAAAGAATTTTGCGCCGGGCGTCTGCCCTTCCCGGTCGTCCACCTTGGCGCCGACGGATTTCGCAATGCGGTACGCCGCTTCGAGCACCGGCCCTTTCTCGTCGTCCTTGCGATAGATGGGAACCAACACGGTCTTCACCGGCGCCAACTTGGGCGGCAGGACCAGGCCTTTATCATCCGAGTGGCTCATGATCAAACCACCAATCAAGCGGGTGCTGACGCCCCAACTGGTCTGCCACACGTAATCGAGCTGCCCTTCCCTGCTCTGGAATTGCACGTTGAACGCCTTGCCGAAATTCTGGCCCAGATCGTGGCTGGTGCCCGCCTGCAGCGCCAGGCCGTTCTGCATCATGGCCTCAATGGAATAACTGCAGAGCGCGCCGGCAAACCTCTCGGCTTGCGTTTTCATGCCCTTGATCACCGGCATGGCAATGACGTCCTCCGCCACTTCGGCGTAGATGTTGAGCATGCGCAGCACTTCTTCACCCGCCTCGGCATGCGTCGCATGCGCCGTGTGACCTTCCTGCCACAGAAACTCCGTGGTCCTCAGGAACATGCGGGTCCGCAATTCCCAACGGACCACGTTGCACCATTGGTTCGCCAGCATCGGCAGGTCGCGCCAGCTTTGAATCCATTTCGCGAAGAAGTGGCCGACGATGGTTTCTGACGTGGGGCGAATGACGTACGGCTCTTCGAGTTCTTTGCCTCCGGCAATGGTCACCACCGCCAGTTCTGGCGAGAAGCCCTCCACGTGTTCGGCTTCCTTGTGCAGAAAACTCTGGGGAATCAGCAGCGGAAAATAGACATTCTGGTGACCGGTGGCCTTGAAACGCTCGTCAAATTCGCGCTGAAGCAGCTCCCAAACCGCGTAACCATTGCCTTTGATGACCATGCAGCCTTTCACGATTTCGGCGGGTTCGGCCATGTCGCCCTGGAGGACCACGTCTTGGTACCAAGCGGCGAAATCCTGACTGCGGGGGGTGATGCGTGATTCGGCCATAAGTGAGTTCTGTTGTTTCAGGTTACGACACGAAGCTGAGGCCGGTCACGTCCGGCGTTCCACGCGGCATCAAGAAGCGGCCGCGTCGCGAAGGCCAACCTAGCGACCTAGCGTGCCTTACAATGAAGGCTGTAGCCATTTTTGACGGCGCCGTCGAGCGAACGTGCCAGGAGAGTGTATGCAGACGGAAAGTTGTGACATCGGACTGATCGGTCTCGCGGTGATGGGCCAGAATCTGGTCCTGAACATGAACGACCACGGGTATCGCGTGGCAGTATTCAACCGGACCGTGTCCAAGGTCGACGACTTCATCAACAACGAGGCCAAAGGCACGAAGGTAGTGGGCGCGCACTCGATTCCGGAGCTGGTGCAGGCGCTGAAGAAGCCTCGCCGCGTGATGCTTATGGTGAAAGCCGGCGACACCGTGGACCAGATGATCGATCAGATGGTCCCGCACCTCGAAAAGGGAGACATCATCATCGACGGCGGCAATTCGCATTATCCCGACACCAACCGCCGCACCAAAGCTCTCGAGGCCAAAGGACTGCTGTTCATCGGAACTGGAGTTTCGGGCGGAGAGGAAGGCGCGCGCCACGGCCCGTCGATCATGCCTGGTGGAAGCCCGGCGGCCTGGCCGCACGTGAAAGAAATTTTTCAGGCGATCGCGGCCAAAGTCGAAGATGGCACGCCGTGCTGCGACTGGGTGGGCGAAAATGGCGCCGGCCACTACGTGAAGATGGTTCACAACGGTATCGAATACGGCGACATGCAGCTCATTTGCGAGGCGTACCATTTGCTGAAGGAAGGCCTGGGCCTGAAGGCCGACGAACTGCACGAAGTGTTCGCCGAGTGGAACAAGGGCGAGCTGGACAGCTACCTGATCGATATCACGCAGCAGATTTTCACAAAGAAAGATGACGATGGGACGCCGCTCATCGATATGATTCTGGACACTGCCGGCCAGAAAGGAACTGGAAAATGGACCGGCATCAGCTCGCTCGAGCTCGGCGTACCCGTTACGCTCATTGGCGAAGCCGTGTACGGACGCTGTCTTTCCGCCATGAAAGATGAGCGCGTGGCGGCGTCGAAGATTCTCGCGGGACCGAAGACTCCTCCGGCCCAGGACCGCAAGGCTTTCATCGAGGATGTGCGCCGGGCGCTTTACTGCTCGAAGATGATTTCTTACGCGCAGGGATACATGCTGCTGCGTGAGGCGGCGAAAGAAGAGAAGTGGAATCTGAATTTCGGCGGCATTGCTCTGATGTGGCGCGGTGGCTGTATTATTCGCAGCCGCTTCCTCGGGAAAATCAAAGAAGCGTACGATAAGAATCCGCAGCTCACGAATCTACTTCAGGATGATTTTTTCAGCAAGACGCTGGTGGGCTACCAGGATTCCTGGCGCCGCGCCCTGATTCACGCGATCCAGTTCGGTGTACCCACGCCGGCGTTCTCGACCGCGCTTTCTTTCTACGATGGATACCGCACCGCGCGCCTGCCTGCGAATCTGTTGCAAGCCCAGCGGGACTTTTTCGGCGCCCATACTTACGAGCGCGTGGACAAGGCGCGCGGCCGATTTTTCCATACGAACTGGACCGGGCGCGGCGGCCGGGTCTCTTCGGGGACGTACAATGCCTGAGTAGGACGACATCGTGATCCAACTGGCGGTCGAGTGTCTCAGATTCGGAGCATTGGGAGTGCGAAGCGGTCCGCATGGCGCTTTCGAGATCGTTCAATTTGCCGCGGGCGACACGGCCACCACGACGGCGCTGATCGAGATAGAGCGATCGGGACATCCGACACTCAAAATCAGCAGAGTCGACCGGGAGGAGCGTGCTCTCAATCCCTGGTCCACGGCATCAGTTGAAAAGGCCGTGATCGATCATGGGAGAGACGAAAATCCCACAGACTTCAAGCTTACCGCTGCACGTAAAGGTGACGCTGTAGAGATCGTGCTCGCGGGTCACTGCGGCTACCGGCTGTTCTGGTGGCGCGCGGAGGTTGAGCTGGTGAATGATGAGGTGATTGTCCGCGGACCGTTTCTCAGCAACGATCCCGATTCGTAGTGCGCTCCCTAGGCGGTCACGGTTCAGAGGCACGGTCACACCCCGAATCAGATCCTAGAACTTGTAGGCCGGTGGCTTGATGCCCTTGACGCGGAGATACACTTCCGCCTGCCCGCGATGGTGCGCTGTGTGCGTGAAATAACCCCACAGCCATTCGAAACCGGTCAGGTTCCGCGCCGGCGGGCCCTGTACACTATCCATCCGCTCCGGCGTCATGGCGGCCACAGCCTGGTTGCAGAACTCGAATGAGTCCTTGAGAAACACCACTGCCGTTTCTTTCTCGATTTCCACCTTCTGCGTGTCCTTGGACCATTCGGCGATTTTGGGTGGGAGCCCCGGGCGGGCAAGGCCACTGGCGTTAGCGCAGGCATTGAGATTGACTCCGGCGATGTGCGCCATCAGTTGGCCGTAGCTCATCTCCTCCGGGTTCGGCCGAAAGTTGTAGCTCTCGGCGGGCATGGCATCGGCTACGGCGAGAGTAAATTCGCCGGACGTCTTCCAATGTTTCACCAGAGCGTCTTTAACGGTGGTCTGGGCGAGAGCAGGAAGCGCCAGCGCGAGCGTCATGATCAGGTTTGTCTTCATGATTTGCCTCGGGAATTAAATTGTCCTCTCAGCCGTTTCACTGTTCGATCGATGATATTTTAGCAGTCATTTGGCAACGCGAGCGAGGACGGGTCCCAGCAGGGCCAAGAACAGCACGTAAGTAGCCGAGAGGGGCCCGAGCTGGGGCTCAATACCTGCACCCAAACCAGCGATCACGATGGAGAATTCGCCGCGCGCCACAAGCGCCATGCCCGCCCGCCAGCGCGCCCGGCGATCTACTCCGGCTTGTCTCGCCGCCCAGTAACCCGTCAGTACCTTTGTCAGTGCAGTAACCAGCCCCAAGCCCACAGCTAGAGGCATGGCACGTGGCAGCGTTGCCGGGTCAATCTGTAGTCCAAAGAAAAAGAAGAAGGTCGCGGCGAACAGGTCGCGCAGCGGGGCGAGAAGCCGCTGGGACTGCGCGGCAATGGGACCGGACAACGCGATGCCGACGAGAAACGCTCCGATCGCGGCTGATACCTGCAGCCGCTGGCAAGGCCTGCCACCAACAGCATGGTGCCAAAGGCGGTGAGCAGGATGATTTCGTCCGACTCGTGAGAGGCGAACTCGCTAATCTGCGTCCCAAAACGCACGGCAATCAGGAGGACCAACGAGACCGTGACCAAAGCCACGGACACGGAGAGAGCAATTTTCTGCGGCCCTCCACCGACCAGGAGCACCGCGACCAGTGGCAGATAAACTGCCATCGCAAGATCCTCCAGCACCAGAACGCAGAGCACGGAGGGTGTTTCGGCATTGTTCAGACGCTTGAGATCACCCAGCACCTTGGCAATGATGCCGGAAGAGGAGATGTAGGTAAGGCCCGGCGGAACGTTGAGCGCAAAATCAACAGCGCCTGCCGGCAGCCCAATCTTCAGGTAATGCTTGAGCTCCTCTCCGGTGTACTCCAGGCCGAGCATGAACAGCAGCAGCAGAACGCCGATCTCCGCCCCGATGTGGATGAAACTCTCGCTGACATCGAGCGGAGCGAGTCCGCCATTGCCGAATGCGAGACCGGCCAACAGGTAGAGCGGGATGGCAGAAAAGCCCAGGCGATTGGCGAGCCGCGCGAGAATTGCGAGACCGACGATCGCGGCGCCGAGTTCGATGAAAACGTGCGACACGTCGTGGGTTGTGGAGACCATGCGCCTACGTTATCAGCCCACCGACCGATTCGACCGTTCGCTTCGGGTGCGCCATCCGGAATGCTCCACCAGGGATCTCCGATCTTTGTCTAGTGTGGCTCAGCCGGCTGGGAAACAGCTTCGGCGTCCTGAGAACGAGCGAGATCGTCCACGCGAGCTAATAAGCGAGCAAAGGTTAGGTAACGCTTTCCCTAATTTAAGCCGAATAAGTACCCGGCGCCCGAAAACTATCTAACGGTTCGGAGGTCGTTTCGAAAAGGGCAGCCACACAAATGCAAAGAAAGACCCTGACAATTCTGCTCATTGAAGACAGTTCTGACTACGCCGAACTGGTCTAGCTAGAGGTGGCTCTCTCCCGGCGGAGAAACCGCGTTTGCCCTGAACTAGACCGGTTCCTTGGCCATCGGCTTGAATCGCCTGAGCCAGGGCGGCGTGGACTTGGTTCTTCTCGATCTCGACCTCCCGGACAGCGAAGGATTGGAAACATTTACCAGGATCAGAGCTGATGGTCACAATGTCCCCTTGATTGTTCTGAGCGCTGGCGACAGTGAGCCGCTGCCTTTACAGATGCTCCAAGACGGAGCTGACCGATTACCTCATCAAGAGCACCTGCACGCGCGACCTGCTCGTAAGAGCAGTGCGATATGCATGGTCAGGCGCAAACAGACCGCCAATAACGCCGCGGAAGGGTCATCAGGTGAAACCCACATCATTGGCGTGTTAGTTAGGCGCCAAAGGAGGAGTCGGCACCACTACGGTCGCTTGTAACCTGGCGTCAGAGTTGCGTCACCAAACCGGCAAGAAGGTTCTGCTGCTGGCCGACTTGGATGCTCAAGCCGGCTGGGGTAAATACTCCATTCTGGACGCCATCGGCATCGTTCATGATCTAGACCGGGCGTCCTGGGAACAGGTCGTGACCAAGGCCGCTGACGACCTGCATGTACTGTCACCGTGCCTGATGGGCGCCGGCGAGTTGCAAGCCGCGAATATACGCCAATTGCTCACCAGGGTACGCTCGATGTACGACTGGGTGCTCGATCTGGGAAGGCTGAACGGCACTTCCGCCGGAGTCCTGAACATCGTAAACCAGGTGTTTGTCGTCACCACCATCCGGTATTCCCGCTCTTTATTTTATGAAGCCAGGCGGGTCATCGACGCCTTGGTGAAAGCAGACGTGGTAGGGTATCGCCTCCTGCATCGTCGTGAACCAGATTGAAGAAACGCATTCGTTGTCCGGAAGACAGTTGAAACAAATCTTTGGCACTCATGTATTTGCGAGCCTGCCCCGGAACAGCGAAGAATTGCATAACTCCTGTGTTCTGCGGAATCTGCCGGGTGAGAATAGCCACATACGCCAGGAAATCGCCATCCTGGCACGACAAATAGCCGGGCTTCCGGAGAAGAAGGGCAGCCCTTCAGCCCCTGCTGTCGTTTGCGGAAAAATTTCGCAGGACGCATAAGGCATCGCAGTTAGATCACGAGAACTGAACTATGCAGCCCCAGAGCATGAACAAGAACGTGTCGGTTTTGCTGCTGATTCAAGACGAACGGGCCAGTATCGAGCCGATTCGGGAGGCTCTGTCACATCAAGAGGGCCGGTTTAGATTGCAAATGCGTGGGAAGCGTGCCAACCGGCCTGGCCCGGCTTGGGGGCGGCTGTGTGAACCTGGTGCTGCTGGATCTCTCGTTGCCCCGCGGCGAGAGCGACGAAAGACTAAGCCATTTTCACAAGCTTCATCATGGGGAGCCAGACCTGCCTATTTTGGTGTTATGCCGCGCCGAGGAGGAAGACTTGCCCTGAGCGCGGTGCGCGCCGGCGCTGCAGATTACATGATCAAGGAACGATGCGCGACCGATCTCGAGCATCTTCTGCAATCGGTACTTGAAAGGCACCGCCGCCCGCTTGACTCCATCCATGTGGAGGCGCGAAAGGCCGCAACGATGATCACATTGTTGGGAGCCAAAGGCGGAGTCGGCACCACGACCGTCGCGCTGAATGTGGGTTCTGTTCTGGCAGGGCGAAATAACATTGTTTCGGCCCACGCTCGGAACTCTCGCAATTCTTTCGGCCGCAGGGTCAAACGCGAAATATCACAGGTTTGCTGAACATGGAACCAGCGGCGATTGGGGAGACGAAGGCTGCGTCTTGCCTGTGGCCGTACAGGGCCATTCCGGGACTGAGCCTTCTGTTCGGCCCGCAGACCGTGTAACATTCCCAGGACCTTGGGCAGGCTCATGCGAAGGCCATATTTGCAACATTCGCCCGGATGGCCGACGTCATTGTTGCCGTCATCCAGGCGTCTGACGTTTTGGCACTGGTGATCGAGAGAGATCCGATCTGCATGCAGGCAGCCAAAATGATTGTGCAGATCATTGAATCGTGGACCGGCGTGCCGCAGATCGGGGCCATAATCGTCAATCGCGCCCCGCTCAACCCATCCGCCTCGATCGCCGGCCTTGCGCTCCTCCCTCACGGCGAGCCGTACCAGATCGCTCGCGCTTGCGGTGAAGCCCAGACCTTATAATTGCTCCGATGGACGACTTCCCTTCACCGAATGCCGCAGGTACAAGGAGCACCCGTCCGGGTCGGCAGCACCCCTTTCTTGGCATTCACGCCGTCAACGTTTTCGTTCGGGATCAGGACCAAAGCTTACACTTCTATGTGGACCAGCTCGGATTCAATCTGGCCTTCGACGCCAAGCTCCAATCCGGTGACCGGTGGGTAGCTGTCGCGCCTCCCGACGGGAGTGCCGTGCTCACGCTGATCGCGCCTCCGCCACACTCCAAGCAGTACAACCTCATCGGCCGGGCCACGGGAATTGTTTTCGTCACCGAGGACGTGATTGGCAAATTTGAAGAATGGCGCAAGCGTGGTGTTCGGTTTCTCTTTACGCCCCGCTTGAGGCGCGTCAAGTATGAGCGCCAGGTGCCGCCTCCCTCTACTTTCCCGTCGACCGCGCCCGAGGCGAACTCGCCGGTGTGGGGCGGAATATTCACGCGGTTCAGGGATGGGGATGGAAACTCTTTTGCGCTGGTGGGCTTCGACGAGGTGAATCGGGAGATCGAGGCGCAACGCCGGCAGCTCGCCGAGAAGGTGGAATCTGAACGCCGCGCGACACAGGAATTGGAGATTGCAAATCAAGTGCAAGCCCGGCTCTTCCCTCAAACACTGCCGGCTGTGGAGACTCTGGAATATGCAGGTACTTGCATCCAAGCTCGCCAGGTAGGCGGCGATTACCACGATTTTCTTGATCTGGGCCGAGGGCGCTTCGGGTTGGTGATCGCCGATATTTCAGGCAAAGGAATCGCCGCTGCTCTGCTCATGGCCAATCTGCAGGCGAATCTTCGCAGCCAGTGCGCCATCGCCCTGGAAGAGCCCGAGCGTTTGCTGCGCTCTGTGAATCAGCTCTTTTTTGAGAATACACACGAAAGCGCCTACGCCACGCTCTTCTTTGCCGAATATGACGACAAGATGCGGCGGTTGCGCTATGCGAACTGCGGTCATCTGGCGGCTTTACTCCTTCGCCACGACAGGACCATTGAACGGCTCGATTCCACCGGCACCGTGCTGGGACTCTTCAAGGAATGGGATTGTTCGATCACTGAGCGCCGGCTGTTTCCGGGGGACACGCTGGTACTCTACACCGATGGAATCACCGAATCGTTCAACGAGGCGGGAGAGGAATTCGGAGAACAGCGCTTGATCGAAGCACTCGAGAGGCATCGGGAACTGCCCGCACAGGCCGTGATCGCGTCGATTGTCGATGAAGTTCAGCGGTTCAGTCCACATGAGCAAGACGACGACATCACGTTGATTGTGGCGAAATGCCGAGGAGACGGGGGCCGCTGACCGGCGGCACAGACGCCGGCCTGCGCGATCATATAAACAGATCCGTATTGAGCAGATCATGATGGAGCAGGCCATGCAAGCGCTGATTCAGATCCAGTCCGGTGACCGCCAGCTCTTGGCCGGCATTACCGATGTCACGGCGGAAGGAGAGTGCCGCAGCGGCGATTGGGTCGTGTGCCGGCGGGGGCGTACCCCTAGCGCGTACCCCTAGGGCGTACCCCGGGGGTGTACCCAGTGCTGCTTCGGACCGTTTGCGATTACACAGCTCGACGCGCTGCGGCTGCGTGAAGGACTCATGGCCCTGGATGCGGCGGATCCGGCTCGCGCGGAACGTGTGCGTGCGCGCAGTTCGGCGTATGTTACGGCTATTGCGCCAGATTATCCGGGCGACCTCGCTACGGGTGCGCTGCGGGATGAGGAAAATCTTCCGTCATCTATGGATCATGTCGCCTGTCCGGCTCTCGACCCTGATTCTGGCCTCTGCGACCTCTATGCGGCGCGACCCATTACATGCCGGACGTTTGGAGCCGCCACCCGGGTGAGCGAAGACACCCTTGCCGCGTGCGAGTTGTGCTACACGGGCGCGACGGATGAAGAGATGGAACGATGTGCGGTGACGGTCGACCCCGAAGGACTCGAAGGCGAACTGCTGGCCACGCTGGAGGCCGAGGGAGTGCGCGGCAGAACGATTGTTGCCTATGCGCTGAATGTGGAGAGGGAGCCGGGCGACGCGAAACTTCGGGGCGAGCAGGGCTCCGAGTAACTGCGTCCGCGAGAGTGCTGCTACTGGAAGCGAACACTCACCGCATTGGTCGCTTGTCCGTCAAACGAAACCACTACCGGCACATCCGAGTAGGTCTGAATGCCGCGGGGGAGAGGTCCCACGTTCAGGTTAACGTGGTCGAGCCCCATAAAGGTCAACTGCGGGCCTGACCATGCCACCGGCGATTCCGCCGATACTCGCCGTCGATTTCGCCCCTCGAAGACCAGTACTGCAAAGCACCAGATACAGCCCGCCGGAAATGTTGCTGCAGGGGATCGTTGGCCACGTACAGCCGTTGATGCGAGTCGAATACATACGCGTTGATCACAATATTACCGCCCGCTGCGGACTGCGATTGGCCCGAGTGGCTACCGGCAAGCGGACCCTTGTTGCCTAGCTAGGCCAGATGTCGTCAGGTCGAATGCAGAAACACTCTCCGGACAACGCGGGGCCCTCTAGACCGTAAGAAGATTAAGACGAGTTTCCGCGATGATTGTTCCTAATTTTATTTTATTTTATTTTTTTTTATGAAACGCCAACCCAGGACAACCTCCAGTCGCGATACGCCCCGGCTTCCATGTATGCCGTCGCCAACGTCACCCGCAGGTGTAACAGATTCTCGGACGATGCTCCCGCTCGGACATTTGCATCCAGCGCCTGTGCAAAGTCAGCGGCGGCCTCCTCCGATTTACCCTTGTCCAGTGCACGAATTTCCGGTCGCTATCCAATTCGTTTGCTGAGCGAACAGCAGGCTGGCCGCGAAAACCACCAGCGTGATTCTTGAGATCATGCACAACCATATGCTGGCTGTGCCCTGCAGATACGCGCCGTTGAATGCCTTCAATCAATTACGCATGGTGGCACGATTTGGCGGCAATCGAAATGCGCACGGGTCGGTATGCCGATGCCCTCTGCCATGAGCTGGCAGCTATACGCCGGTTAGAGAAGACGCTCGCGCCGGATCATCCCGTGCTGATTCGGAGTTGGGCCAGCCTGGCGCCGCTCCAATAGTCCTCCAATACATGATGGGGAATCACCGGAACGCAAAGGTGTCCATGGAACGTGTTTTGGCGTCGCCTGAGAAAACGTATGGACCCGAACATGCGTTCGTAGCGGATTTGCTGAAGAGCGACGCAGTAGTAACTGAAACTAAATCGAGAGGCGAAGCGGGCCCGCGATCGGGCTCGGAAGATCCGGGGCACACAGGCGGCCGCAGACCAGAATCGGCTCACTTGGAGCGTTCAGGAGCCTCTGGCGGCGGAGGGCCACGTTTACCTGCGATCCAAATAGGTCCGTGACCCCGAAAAAACGGCTGCCGACACAATTCCCCAAATCGAAAGCATGCCGTCATGAGCCGGGCGCCTACTTCGCTCGACCGCATCAGAAAACCGATCCTGATATTCTGAAGCATCAGTGAGAACCAACTACCTGCTCGGGCTTTTGCTTTCCGGTGCATTGATCTGTTCCGCGCAGACCGCCGGTCCTGCTGATCCAACTCTCGATGCGAGCGGCTTGCCGGCATACCTGAAGCTACTGGCCAAGCCAGCACCGGAGCCATGGCGCAAGATTACCGAAGAGAAAAGATTCGATCATTTCGCCTTCCTCAGTTTCTCGGCCTATGCGGGATTGTCGGCCCTGTTCGGCGGCGCAATCGGCCAAGGGCTAGACAGCCCTCATGAATGGGGTCAAGGATGGGGTCCCTATGGAGTTCGTGTCGCCAGCAGCTACGGCAGCAATTTTGTCGCGAACACTACCACCTATGGCACATCCGCAGTGTTCCGTGAGGATAACCGCTACTTCCGTTCAGGCAGAGACCGCTTCGGAGCCAGGCTGGCGCACGTGATTGTTTCGCCATACGCGGCGCACAACAACGCCGGCCATTACCGTTTCTCGGCCTCTTCGTTCCTGGGTGGAGCGGCAGGATCCACCATTCCGCTGATGTGGTCGCCGGCAAGCTGGCAAGGTTGGAACAACGTCGCTATCAACTATTCGCTCTGGTACGGCACATTGGCGGGGATCAACTTCGTGCGTGAGTTCTACCCGAACATAGTCGGGTATTACCGGAACAGGCAATGGAGCAAAGCGAACACGCCTTCCAGGAAATAGACAGCGTCGCGGGTGCTTTCGAACATGGATCAACAGCGGCTGCAGACGATCCCGCAGCCTTAGATTAGACGAATGCCGCGTCCAGAATTTCCTGGATCAAGGCGTCATACCCGATTCCCGCGTTGCAGGCCGACTGAGCGAAGTCCTCATCCTCCGCCAAAGACGGATTCGGATTGGCTTCGATGACGAAGATCTCTCCCTGCGGCGTCAGGCGCACGTCGATGCGCCCAAATCCCCGGATCTTGAGTACGCGGTAGACCTTCCGGCCAAGCCGCGCCAGGTCATCCTCCACGCCTTCCGGTAATTCCTTGGCGGCTCCGTTGCTGATACCCCATTTTTTGCGGTAGGCTCTGTTCCATTTCGCGTGAAAGGTAGCGAACTTCGGAATGTCCTCCGGCACCTGGCTGAAGAAAATCTCGCGCGGCGGAAATACGCGTAGTCGATGATTTCCGATCACGCTGATGTACAGTTCCCGGCCTTCGATGTACTCCTCGATCAAAGCATCGCAGCCGAACTTCTGGTGAATGAATCGCGCGCGCTCAACGGCCTCGACTTCGTCGCGGGCAAATGACGCCCGGCTGATGCCGTCGGAGGATTCTTCGCATACCGGCTTGACGAAGGCCGGGTAGATGAAGCGGCGGAGGCGGCGCAGCGGATGCGCCCGGTGTGAGACGACGAAATGCGGCGACCGGACCTTATGGTACGCGAGCACTTTCTTGCTGAGGACCTTGTCTTTGCACAGAAGCAAGGCTTCGGGCCCGGCTCCCGTATAAGCTACGTTCATCAATTCCAGCAGCGCCGGGATGTTCGGCTCGTGCGAGCGGTCATGATAGAACGACTCCGAAAGGTTGAACACCACGTCCGGCGTGTAGGCCTTCAATTTGTCCACAATCGCGGTGACGTTATCGAAAACTGCCAGCGTGTCCACATCGTGGCCCAAGCGTTTGAGGCAGCTGAGAACGTCGGCCTCGGTAGGCTTATCCTCGTCCTTGAGCGAGCGCACGGTAAAGACTTCATCGGATTCTGCAGGCCGCGCGACATCGAACAGGACAAGAATTTTCATGTCCTAGACAGACCTCTTGAACCTGCCTGTATACAGGTGGTTCGTAACTAGCGTGGCAAGATATGTGGCCAGCGCGAACTGCAGCCGGACGGCGTCGGTAGGAGCCGCCAGCTTCAGCTCCTGACACCGCAGAATCAGCTTGCGCACTAACATGCTCACGGTGTACTTTCGCTGCCCGGTCCATCGAACAATGGATTCGATCAGAGCGGCGCGATGCCGGCGCATGAAGCGCACGGCAGATTCATTCCCTGGCTCGCCATTTTCAAAGATGGCCCGCAGGTCTGCGTCGTAGAAATCCGGAAAATCCTCCGCATAGAGCTTGCGCCGCGCTGCGTAATAGCGATCGAGCGTTTTGTGAAGCTTGCCGGCCTCGGAGAGCCGGCGTCCCCGGGTGACCAACGGCGGCCGCCCCACCGCATCCTTCAAGAGACTATCGACATATTCCAGCTTTTCCAATGCCTTCCAGCCCCGGTAACGCTGCCGCCACTCGTCCGGCGCAGGGGCCAGCCAGACGGCGAAAGTCTCGGCAAAATCTTCGTCCGGGTGCGCCTGCGCATACCAGTTCGGTAGGTGTCGCACGAAACTTCGGCTATAGGGCTGGGGCCGATACGTCTCGGGAGTGTATTCTGCCTCCGGACTGCCGAAGACGCTACGCCAATCCTTCCGCGAGGAGAACCGGTAGGCATGATCAATGGCGTGGCCGCATTCGTGGCGCAGCAGCATCCGGAACCATTCCGCCGTTCCTCCTTCTACGTCGAGCATCTGGTGCAGCTCCAACGCCTTGAGCCGGGGATGCGCGAGATAGAAAGGGATGGCAATTGCGGGCACGCCCTCTGGCGAGAACCACTCGTCTCCGAGGTAGCAATCCGGCCGCAGGGACACTCCGCGCGCGGTAAGCTCGTCATAAAACTCACCAACCCGCCGCTCCAGATCGCTCCCCTCGATGCGCACACCCAGATCGCAGATACGCACCTTGAGCAGCTCCTCATCCTTGAGCGTGACCCAGGACGGCTCCATGGCCGCCGCCGTCTCCATACCTACATCGTAGCGCTGAACGCTGGAAAATGCTTATAAACACAGGGCTTACAACGGTATATACGCAGCAGTTGACTGTCGTTGACATTCGAGCGAGCGCGCCTGTCTGGCGGAATTGATGAGCGATTTTTGCGGATGCATTCTGTCCGCTTGGGGACAGGTGCTTCCCAAGACTGGACAACAGGTTGCGCTTCCACAATTGAAGTCGCAGAGCCTACTGAACTTACGATTGCGCCGCGCGGCTTCAAAATTGCTGCAAACTGCTCGTGACCAAACAGTGGATCCTCGCGTTTCGTTCGTTGAGGCGGCGTCCTGGGTTTGTCATCGCCATGGTTGCCGTGCTGGCCGTCGGAATCGGCGCGAACACCGCCGTTTTTTCCATGCTGGATGCGGTTCTGCTCAGGCCGCTTCCCTACCCTGAGGCCGACCGTCTGGTCATGGTCCTCGAGGCCAGTCCCGCGAAGAACGAAAAGGAAAGCCTGATCGCGCCTGCGCGCCTGGAAGACTGGAACCGGATGAACCGCGCTTTCGATGCGATCTCAGCCGCTTATGCCGAAAACGTTACCGACACGAGCGGATCTGAACCTGAGCGGCTGGCCGCGCGCCGCGTGTCGCCGCGCTATTTTACAGTGTTCAGGGAAAAGCCGGCCGCTGGCCGAACCTTCATTCCGGAGGAGGATCTGAACGGCGGACCGCAGTCCGTGGTCATTAGTTACAGGTTGGCGACCCGGCGGCATGGCCAGGCCGCAAGCGCGATTGGCCAGCGGCTGATGCTGGGAGGCAAGGGATTCACCATCGTCGGCGTCATGCCGAAGAACTTCGCCAGTGTCCAAATCGACCTTTGGATCCCGGCGCAGTTCAGCCGTTCCTTGATGGGCATGCGCGATGCGCGGTTTTTGGGTGGGGTAGGCCGGATGAAGCAGGGTGTCACCGTTGCCCAGGCGCAAGAGGATCTGGCACGAGTCCAGCGGGAGCTGGGCCGCGAGTTTCACCAAACCGATAAAGACTGGTCCGCAGTGGTGCGCGATTTGAAAGAAACACGCGTGGGCCATTACCGGCAGGCTTTGCTTTTCGTCTTTGGCGCGGTCGGGTTGCTACTTCTCATAGCGGTAGCCAATTGCGCCGGGCTGATGCTGACTCAGCTTCACCGGCGGGAAAGAGAACTGGCCATCCGCAGTTCGATTGGCGCAACGCGAGTGCAAATAGTCTCGGGCGTGATGCGCGAGGTGATGCTGGTGGCGCTGGCTGGAGCCGGCCTCGGATACGTGCTGGCGGCGTCGCTGGTGGATCTTCTTCCCAAAATGTTCAGCGAGCTGCCTTTGCCCGTGGGATTTGAGTTGGACTGGCGCGCGTTTTTCTTCGCCGCATTCGCCGGCGTTCTTGCAGCCATGCTGAGCGGACTGCTGCCCGCGCTTCAGGCGACCCGCGTGGATACCGCAGCGCTGCTGGCACAGGCGGGACGCGGCGTGTCGGGCGGCCGTAATCGCTGGCAGCGCACTCTGGTGGCCGGACAAATTGCGATTACGTTGCTGCTGCTGGCGAGCGCGGGATTGATGCTGCGCAGCTACTACAATCTTTCCCACGTGGAACTCGGCTTCAACCCCGGCCGCACCATTACCTTTCATGTGGGCGCGGCATGGGATGAAGATCGCAACAGGGTGGCCCAGCTCCAGCAGACACTGGTGACACAGCTCGCGCGCATTCCGGGAGTAGAGGCGGCCGGTTTCGCAAACTTTCTTCCGGCGTCGGGCGCCACTTTGCGATATCAGCTTACGCTCGAAGGCATTGCGCGTGCTGAGGAGAGCGGCAGAATTACAACGGGTGAGCGCAGCATCAGCCGCGGTTACTTAAAAGCACTGGGCGCTCCTGTACTGGCGGGCCAGCCGTGTCCGGAACTGAGCGCCTTGACCAATGGGCCTCCCAAAGCTCTGGTGAACCGCCGCTTTGCGGACTTGTTTGGCAAAGGTCAGGGCATGGTGGGGCGGCACTTCCGATGGGCGCAGGATTCGCCTGTCTCGCTGCAGACCACAGAAATTGTCGGCGTCGTCGGTGACATGCGGGAGGACTTCTTGAATACCGCCCCAACTCCATATGTCTATGTCTGCATCGTTCCCGGCGGTTGGCCTGATCCCGAATACGTGGTCCGGACCCAAGGAGATCCGCGAGCGCTGGTCCAAGCCATTCGCCCGCTTGTGCGCGATGCCGATCCTGCGCGCGCCCTGTTCGGTTTGAAAACTCTCGAAGACGTTCTCGCCGGCACTCTGGAACAGCCACGCATCAACGCCAGCCTGGTAAGCGTCTTCGCTTTGGCGGCGATGCTGCTGGCTTCTGTCGGGCTGTACAGTCTGGTGGCGCTGGTCGTCACGGCACGTACTCGTGAGATTGGCGTGCGCATGACGTTAGGAGCCGAACCGGGCCAGATCCTGCGCCAGGTGATTGGCGGTGTGGCGCGATTGCTCGGCGCCGGCATCGCCGCAGGACTGGTGTTGACGTTGATGGCGGATCGCGTGCTGCGTTCCGTATTATTCGGCGTCAGCCCGATGGACGCCGTCTCACTCGCGGGCGCCGTGATGACACTGATCGCGGTCTCGGCTATCGCTACTTTTGTTCCAGCGCGCCGGGCGGCGAGTATCGATCCACTCCAGGCGATTCGCAGCGAATAGGCAACGCCCGGCGGTGTGGCAAGATCGGATTTGTCCGCCGTGATTTCAACTGGGATCGTCGCGCACACGCGATAATGTGACCGTGGACCCAATCGCACGTTTCAAAAAAGCCTTCGCCGACGATGACGCAGCAGCTCTCCGGCAACTGTTCATCGATCATCCGGAGTTGAAAGCACGCATAAATGAACCGGTTTTCGCCTTCGACTCGCCTGCCATCACTTACGCTGCTGGTTGCCACAAAATCGGGATTATCGACGCGCTGCTCGAAGCCGGGGCCGACATCAACGCGCGATCGAGCTGGTGGGCGGGCGGCTTCGGCGTGCTGGATCACGACAACCATGACATCGTGCCTCATCTGATCGAACGCGGCGCAACGGTGGATGCATACGCGGCCGCGAAACATGGCATGATGAACACGCTTCGCGAACTGATCGATCGAAATCCTAAGTTGGTTCACGCGCGTGGCGGTGACGGCCAGACGCTCCTGCACGTGGCATTCTCAGTCGAAATCGCGAAATTCCTGCTCGATCGCGGCGCCGATATCAACGCGCGCGACATCGATCACGAATCGACAGCAGCGCAGTATCTGGTGCGCTCCAATCCCGAAATCGTGCGCTTTCTGATCGCCCGGGGTTGTGCCACCGATATCCTCCTGGCGGCCGCTGTTGGCGATCTCGACCTGGTGCGGCGCCATCTCGATACCGGCCCCGAATCGATTCGCACGCGCGTCAACGCGAAATATTTTCCCATGCAAAACCCACGCGCCGCAGGAAGCATCTACATCTGGACGTTGGGCCAGAACCGTTCCGCACACCAGTTGGCGCGCAGCTTTCAACACGAAGACGTACTGCAACTGCTGCTCGAACGTACGCCCGAAGACCTGCGGCTGGCGCAGGCCTGCCTCACCGGCGATTCAGCTTGGGTCGAAGCCCGGTTGACGCGCGATCCCGAGAAAGTCCGCACTCTGGCGCAAGCGAACCCGAGCTACGTTTCAGATGCCGCTGAAGACAATGATGCGATGCCCGTTCGCCTGATGCTCGAATGCGGCTGGCCGGTGGAAGGCGACGGCAGACATACGCCGCTGCATTGGGCCTGCTGGCACGGCAATGCGGAAATGGCACGCCAGATTCTGCGCTTTCATCCGCCGCTTGAATTGCAGGATGCTGATTACCATGCCACCCCGCTCGGATGGGCCATGCACGGCTCAGAGCACGGCTGGAATTGCAAGAACGGGGACTATGGCGCGACCGTGAAGGCGCTACTCGCTGCGGGAGCGCGCCGACCGGAGAAGATTGAAGGTTCGCAAGCAGTGCAAGAGGTGTTGCGGGGAAATTCGACGGGTTAGCGGGAGGCGGGTCTCCACATGGGTGTCGAGACGGCAGGCAAGTGCCTGCGCCGCATGGGACAGCCCTCCGCCTGTCGCGTCTGACGCCACCACAGAGCGCGATCATCGAGGCTCTGATCCGAAGCGGATGACATTGCCGTCGGGATCCTCGACGCGCATCTCGAGCGCCCACGGATAGTTCGTCGGCGGAAGACGGATCGTCACTCCGCGAGCCTTGTATTCTTCATACAGCAGTTCTGCGTCTTCCACACCAATCCAGATCCACGCCCCGCCCCGGCCCTGATCGCCTTGGCACAGGTAGATGGCGGCCCGGTCCCGCGAGACGCTGGTAAAATTGTCGTTGCCCCAGCTTGCGTTCTCAAAGCCCAACTTGTCCACGTAGAACCGCAGGCTGACCTGCATGTCTTCCACGCGCAAAATCGGCTGGCTGCCTTCAAAGCCAATACGTACTTGATTGGTGTTTCCCATCCTGTGGCTCTCTTCGGCTCATCTGTTATATTGTGGCGTTAAACAAATATAAGGGAGTAATGCATGAGCTATGGTCTGAACATTCGCTCCAGCGGTGCGCTGGATTTCGTTTCGCTCGGCGCGCTGGTCCACCGTTTGGACCCGGGTATCATCCCATTTCGTAAAGCGGCCCATTGCCAGATCCACGTCAGCGGCGGTGAGTTCAACTGCGCGGCCAACCTGGCGGACTGCTTCGGGCTCCAGACCGGAATCGCCACCGCCATGGTCAACTATCCGATCGGCGAGCTGGTGGCCGAGCGCGTGAAGGCCATGGGCGTGCGCCCCTTTTATAAACGCTTTGAGCACAACGGAGTCAGCGGGCCAAACATCGCCGCGGTTTACAGCGACCAGGGTCACGGCGTTCGCGCACCTATGGTTTTTTACAACCGGGCGAACGAAGCCGGCGCGATGCTCAAGCCGGGCGACTTCGACTGGAACGCGATCTTCGCAGGAGGCGTACGCTGGTTCCACAGCGGTGGAATTTTTGCGGCACTGTCCCAAACGACGCCTGAATTGATCATCGAGGGTATGCAGGCCGCCAAAGCCGTCGGCGCCGTGGTCTCGTTCGATCTGAACTTCCGGGCGAAGCTTTGGGGAATTTCCGGTGGCCAGGAACGCGCGGTCTCCGTGATCCGGCGCATCGTGAAGCACGTGGACGTCTTGGTGGGCAATGAGGAGGACTTGCAGAAGGGCCTCGGCATTTCCGGGCCCGAAGTCGCGGCGAAATCCAAGCTGGATTCGAGCGCGTTCTTTGGGATGATCGATCGCGTCATTGAAATGCACCCGCAGATTAAGATTGTCACGACGACATTGCGCGAGGTACACTCGACGAATCGGCATAACTGGGGCGCGGTGGCCTGGATCAACGGTCAGACGCACGTCGCACCCACCTGCGAATTGCACGTTCTCGACCGCGTGGGCGGCGGCGACGGCTTCGCCTCAGGATTTTTCTACGGAGCTCTGGCCGGAGAATCGCCGGACGAAGCGATGAAGCTGGGGTGGGCGCACGGAGCGCTGTTGACTACTTTTCCCGGCGACACGACCATGGCAACCCTTGACCAGGTGCGGGCAGTCGCAAAAGGCGGCTCGGCGCGGATTCAACGGTAAGCGCGCGGCCGGCAATGGGCTGAGCCGGGCGATACTCAGCGCTTCGGCACCGAGATCGTGATGTTGCTGTACTTCATGCCGCCGGTGTGATCGCCCTGGATATACAACGGGCCTGGCTCGCCCTCATGACTGTCCAGCGCGCCGCCAGTGATTCCCGGGATCTCCTGGTTGTTGATGATGGTCACACCGTCGCGGACCACGGTCACATAACGTCCCACGAGGGTGGCGTCGTAACTCTCCCACTCGCCGGGCTTACCCGGCAGCTCGACTGAAGGAGCGAGAAAGCCATAGATGGATCCCATGCCGTGGTATTTGTCGTCGGTGCCTGGGGCCTCATACTCCACCTGGATTTCATAACGCCCGCGCAGGTAGACGCCGCTATTTCCTTGGTCCGGGCAGTTGTATTCGATGTGCAGTTTGAAATCGTCGAACTTGCGCGTGAGGCCGATGTTGGCGCCCGCAGCCTCGTTGACGAGCTCTCCGTTCTGCGCCTTCCAGTGATTTTCCGAAGGATTGTCGGGCTCCCAGCCGGTGAGATCTCTTCCGTTGAACAACGGCTCGGGCGTGGTCCAGGCGCGCGGAGCCTTCCGGTGTAATAGGGGAGCTTGCACTCCGGTGATTTCACCTTCGACTCCGTCCGAGCGCTTCTGATGGCCCGTGAGATTGCCGCCCGCGGCGTTGAATTCCCAGCTAACCGGAATTTCGCCATCGAACCACTCCGATGTCGTAAAGGACAGATGCGAGCCCTCGAGCTTCAAGTCCTTGGCGGGGTGCGCGCTGGCACCACGACCCACGATCCGCACGTCAGGCTTGCCCCCGTTGTCTGTAAATTCCATCCACGAAGGATACGTATCTTTAGGCATCTTGACCGTGAGATCGCAGCGCCCCGCAAACGGCTCGTGGCCTGCTTTCTTTGATAGGGCAGGAGACAGGACGGCCACCGCAACAAGGATTAACAGACAGAGCTTTTTCATTTCAACTCTAGTTTATCGAATGAGAAGCGGGGGCGAAGTGGACCACAACCGCGATCTTCAGTCGCCCTGTGAAGCAGGATGGGCGTAACATAAAATTGCATCGCAGCGTCATAACTAGATTCATCGCTCGGGCTTTGCGGTCGGTGTGCGAAAACTCGAGCGGCTGAGGAGGAGGACTTATGAGACGCGCACCCGTACTTGTTGGCATCATAGTGCTCGGCGGCATGTTGGTGTGGGCCGCCGACTCCTGGCGTAACAAGCATCCGTCAGAGTGGACCGAAGACGAGGTTACGAAGATCCTTTCGAATTCTCCTTGGGCTCATGAAGTCACCGTGACCCTAGGTTCGGATGCCGGCGGCACGGGCAGCCGGCGCGGTGGTGGCGGATGGGGAGAATCAGGAGCAGGCACGGGCGGCGGGCGTATGGGCGGCGGTGGTGGCGGCGGAATGGCTGGTGGCGGAATGGGCGGTGGCGGCGGGCGCGGCAGAGGCGCGGGGGAAGGCGACATGGGACCCGCAGTGGGAGCAATGCCGATGCTCAAAGCGTCGGTGCAATGGCTGAGCGCCTTACCGGTTCAAGAAGCACTCGCGCGGCAGGCGGGCAAGAACAAGGCGGACAACGCGCCTGCCCCGGGCTATGTGATTTCGGTCTCCGGACTGCTCAATACCGTCGGTCGAGGCCGCACGGAACATGACACTGGAGATTCAGATCGAGTGGCGCGCCTGCGCGCCGGAACTTCGCTGACCTGCAAAGGAAAAGATCCCGTCGCGCCAGAGAGAGTAGAACGGGTCAACGACGGCTCGACGGTCCTGTTCGTATTTCCGAAGAGTGACCCCATAACTCTTCAGGATCGTGAAGTCGAGTTTGTGACTCATCTGGGTCCGATGGAGTTGAGACACAAGTTCAAGCTCAAGGATATGGTTTATCAAGGCAAGTTGGAGCTGTGATTACGGGGCACGGCAGTTCGAAGTAGGCGAAACCGCTGCAACGCGCCAGCAGCCCGAGTTCCAGGTGTTATGCTGAAATTCAAGGCGGGTTCAGGTTGCGTATTCGGAATATTTTTTGGGCTGCCGCGGTATGTGTCCTGCTATTGGGCGTGGTGTCAGCCTTCCAGCGTCCCTGGCGCGAGTACCCCGGCTTCGAATATTCGAACTTCCCCGTACCACCCGATTCTCAGGAAAAAACCGAGTGGGTCTTTGCGCGGCTGATGTATCCGCCGGTCTACGGCTACCGTTACGGCGACTGGACACGCGGGCGCTCTCTCTGGACCATGGATTATCCGCGCTCGGACCGCCATTTCAGCGAAGCCTTACGCCGGCTCACCCGCATTCATGTGCGCTCGGTCGAGCAACCTGTGAATCTCGATGACGGTGATGATGTGTTTTACTACCCCTGGCTTTATGGAGTGGAGGTTGGGCATTGGGCGCTGACCGACCCGCAGGCGGTGAAGTTTCGTGAATACCTGCTTCGCGGCGGCTTCTTCATGTGCGACGACTTCCATGGCACCTACGAGTGGGAGGTGTTCAACGCCAGCATGAAAAAGGTATTCCCGGACCGCCCCATCGTCGATATCCCCAACTCTGATCAGATTTTCCGTACTGTCTACGATCTCGACGACCGCTATCAGGTGCCCGGAGCGCAGTTCCTCGAATCGGGCCAGACCTATGAGCATGACGGTTTTGTGGCGCAATGGCGCGGCATCTACGACGACAAAGGCCGCCTCATGGTGGCCATCTGCCACAACATGGACCTGGGCGACTCCTGGGAGCACGCCGATAACCCGCGCTATCCGGAAAAGTTCTCCGAGCTGGGAATCCGCATCGGCGTCAATTATGTCGTCTACGCCATGACACACTGAGCGAGCCGGCAGGAGTGTGTTGCTACTGGTGCAAGAATAGCGACGGGCCCTTGATTTTGTGGATCGCGGCGGCCCGGCACTCGCGGCGTGACATCACGTTGCGGTAGAATGCCGTTTCTCAAGGAGGTCATCGGTGCGTCGACTGAGTTTTCTCATGGCAGTCTGCTTGTTCGCGACTTCAGAGCAAAGCATTTCGGCTCAGACCAAGAAGATTCTGGTGATGGGCGGGCCAGAGGTTGTAACCCAACTGCAAAAAGCATCGCCTGAAGTGCGCATCGTTCCGATCACGCATGACAACGCCATGCAAGAAATCGCGGATGCGGACGGCTTTGTCGGTGACATACGGCCGGAGGAGGTGCGCGCGGCCAAGAAATTGAAATGGGTGCAGGTGATGAGCGCCGGAGCGGAACACGTGCTGTTTCTTTCAGGCAGCAACGATCTGCGTGACAGCAACATCGTTCTCACAAATAACAAGGTCGTGCAGGGTCCCGAAATCGCGGACCACGCCATGGCGCTGCTACTCTCGCTCTCTCGCCGCCTGCCGCAATACATGGCCGACATGCACCAGGAGCAGTGGGAACGCCGGGCGTTTGAAGGCATTGAGCTGAACGGCAAGACGGCGGTGATTGTGGGTGTGGGCGGCATCGGCTCGCAAATCGCACAGCGGGCCTGGGCTTTCGGCATGAATGTCATTGGCGTCGATCCGGAGGACAAGCCGTTCTCGCCCTTCGTGAAACGTTACGTAAGACCGGACCAGCTCGATGAAGTGGTTCCGGAGGCCGATGTGGTGTTCATTTCCGCGCCGCACACGCAACAGAGCCACAAGATGATGGGCGCGCGGGAGTTCGAGATGATGAAGCCACACTCCTATTTCGTTGCCGTGAGCCGCGGAGGTGTTTACGATATGAACGGCCTGGTGAAGGCGTTGGACAGCAAGAAACTTGCGGGCGCGGGCGTCGACGTGATGGACCCGGAGCCCCTGCCCAAGGGACATCCGCTATGGAAGTTCGACAACGTCATCATCACTCCGCATATCGCAGGCCGGTCTGACCACGACCGCGAGCGCATGGTCGGGACCATTGAAGAGAACCTCAAACGCTTTGTCGCAGGCAAGCCGCTGGTCAACGTGGTGGACAAGCAGAAGGGATATTGAGAGCGCTACTTCCCGCCTACTAAGATCACCGTGCCATTGCTCTCGGCGCTGGGAGGCGAACTGCGGTACAGGTGAGTGCGTCTGCATCTGACTGACCGGCGTGGGATCAACGTGGACGGAAGGCGAATGTCCAACTGGTTGAGGGCCACGAAGCCGGGCGCCAGGCAGGCGAACAGAATTTCTAAGGGAACGTCGCTCGTGCCATCACCGGGAATGAATTCCGTAATCCGGCATTCGAGCGGTGTGGTGGCTCGAAAAACTTTTCCGCCGGGAGTTACCGCGCCAGTGAGGATGGGACGATCGACCGGTCCGAGACCGGTCAGGTAAAGATGAACGATTTCGCCCGGAACGGCGGGTCGTAGCTGGTAACCAAGCGTGAAAATCCTGATGCAAAACGGCGGGATCAAGAAGCTGTTCCTTCGGGTCTAGAATAGCGGCGCTGCCACACGCGGCTGAAAAGTGAGCACCTGCTCAAAGAGGCTGTCCGCACGGGCAGCTCGCACAACCGCCGCGTGGGACAAAGGCAATTCCCACGGAACCTGAAGCAGGAGTGAGTTGGCGTTACCGCCGGCATTAGCCAGATTAAGCCCATCGGCTTGCACTTGCAGATGGCCGTCCGAAGTGATCAAACCATGACCGTCGAGTTGAACGATGGCACCAGGTACGAACTCTCCCGTCACCTTGGTCACCTGAACGGATTCCGGGGATAGTATCTGAGTCGCGCCAGACATCACATCGATTTGAAGCAAGGCACCGTTGGCGGTCGCCGCATAAGCGCTGTTGCCATAGCCCGACAGAACTCCTTCGGTGACGCCCCCCGCAACGTTCGTCAGGATGCGCCGCCCACTGCCATCATTTTCGACGGCAAGCTGAGGGATACTGGCGGGATCGGGCAGCCGGAACAGCACCAGCTTCCCGTCGTTTGAAATCGACGGATGGAAGAACGGGTCCGGTGGTGGCGGGCCTACATTACATTAAACGGATTGGGGAACCATGGCGGGGCTACGGGTCCCTCGGCGAGCAGCGCCCCGAAGCAACGTCATAAGCGAAGAGCCGGTAAGGCGTCCCTGGCTGGGCCGACTCGTAAACAATCGTTGTATTGTCATTGCTGAGTCGCGCAGTTAACGCCGCGTCTGAGAACTGCAGCAATTGTACCTGACCGTTGCGCCAGAGGAGCGGCGTAACTTGTTGGAGAAGCACGGTGCCGCTCTGGCCCAGCGCCTGGATGCCGTCGCCGATCAATGTATATCCAGTCAACACGGTTAAGGTGTGTGTCGCCAAGTCGACAAGCGTTAGATCGCCGCCCGGTGGACTTTTGTAAAACCAAAGCACAGATCGTCCATCGCGGCTTACCCGCAGAGACCCGTGATAAAGCATATTCCCAGGCGGCAATTGTTGCACCCACAATAGTGCCTCGAACCTTATAGGAACCGATACACACGCCTATTCCGGTGCACGTGGAAGTGCCGTCATGAGTCCCGATGCGGCCGTCGCCCGAGACCTGAGGTGTCCCAAGAGCGTGCCGGAGCCGTCCGGCGCTGGCGCGCTGGGCTTCACTTGAGGCGAACAGCTCAAAGTGACTGTCGACGTAACGGAAAATCTTGTAGGAATCGTATTCGTTGGCACCCTTCAAAAGTAGTGGCGAAGCAAAGTACAACTGCAAGCCGTCATCGGTGGTTGCCAGGTCCTTGAATTGGGGCCATGTGGGCTGTACCGTGAGGCAAGATAACACAGCGTGGGTGAACGATCGAACGCGCCCGGCAGCCATCATTCTCCGAAGGATCTGGTGTATGCGAAACATTTTGACTAAACCGATACTCCTCGATCATGCACTTGAAGGACCAGTAAGCGAACCCCGGCTTCACGCTTGACAGAACCTCTCGTATACTTCTGCTTATGGTGTTCCGTCGCGTTTCCCGCTTGCTGATTCCGGCTTGCACGCTTTCGCTGCTGGCGTTCGCTCAAACATCCCCTCCCGGTGCCACATCTCCGGCCGAGGCCTACAAGCAGGGGCACTCGTTTCATGGCGAGTCGTTCGATAGCGGTCCCCGCCAGAAGCCGTGGCGAATGACAGGCATCGGGGAGGCTCACTTCCCGATTACCACGAAGAACCCCGAAGTGCAGAAGTGGTTCGATCAGGGCAATGCCCTGCTCCATTCGTTCTGGTATTACGAGGCCGAGCGTGCGTTCCGCTGGTGTCTCAAGCTGGAACCCGGCAATGCCATGGCTTACTGGGGCATGGCGCGTGCCGCGGATGGCGGCGACCGTGCCGCGGAGTTCATCCGTGAAGCGGTAAAACGCAAAGACCGTGTGAGCGACCGCGAGCGGCTCTACATCGAGGCGTCAGTAGCCCAACTGCTTCCCGACCCCTTGCAACTTAAGGACGACAAGAACTTCGAAGAGCGTTACCGGCGCTACAAGAAAACCCTCGAGATCATATGCGTTCGTTATCCCGATGACGTGGAGGCCCGGGCGCTTCTGGCGCTGGCCAACATGGGGGATTCGCGCTACGGAACCGAGCTGATCATCCGCGAGATCCTGGCGCGGCAGCCGAACCATCCCGGCGCGCATCATTACCGCATTCATAACTGGGACTATAACGAGCCGGAACAAGCGCTCGAGAGCTGCCGCAGGTATACCGAGCTGGTCCAGGGGATTGGGCATGCGCAGCACATGCCGGGCCACATCTACAGCATCGTGGGCATGTGGCATGAGGCGGCCATTTCCATGGATGCGGCCACGCGCGTCGAGAAACGCTACATGAAGGACAGCCTCACATTTCCGTTCAACAACTGGAACTACGGCCACAACCTGAATTACCTGAGCTACATCCAGGAACAGCTCGGAATGCCGCGAGCCGCCATCTTCAGCGCCCGTCAGTTGATCGATGCGCCGCTCGATCCAAAACACAATGGCGACGAAGCGTTCTCCGCGCATTCGGTTGGACTCCGCGCTATGGCGCGCGTGCTTACCAAATTTGAACGCTGGGACGAGCTTCTGGATTCGAAGACGCTCCCCTGGCGCGACATCTTCCTCGACAAGATCAACAAGGCCTACTTCGAAGCCCGCGCGCATCTGGGCAGAGGTGACCCGCAGAAAGCCGAGAAGAGCATCGCGGATCATGCCGCGCTCAAGAAAGATCTGGACAAGAACAAGAACGAGGAAGATTACTACGGTATTCAAGAGCAGGAGTTGAAGGGCCGATATGCGCTGGCCCGGGGTCTGACTATCGAGGGTTTGGGATTATTGGCTGAAGCCGCGCAGCGGGAATTCGAGATGCAGAAGAGCTACGCGGATCCCCCGTCCTACCCGCAGGCGCTCTACGGCAGCCTGGGCGAGGCGTATTTCGACGCAAAGAGTCCGGTTCTGGCGGCGCAGGCCTTTGAGAAAGCGCTCGAGCTTACCCGCAACGACCTGTTCGCGCTGTCGGGTCTGGTGCGGGCGTATTCCGCGCTCGGTAAGAAACAAAAGGCAGAGGATGCCATGGCACGGCTCCTGTTTGTGACCTCTGATGCCGATCGCGACTTGAAGATCATTCAACTGGCCAAGGACACCGGGACCAGCGCAACTCCGCGGGATTCCTCGCCCGCGCCACAAAGAAATTACGCACTGACCGCGCTCGAGCGTTACGGACCCAATCGATGGGAACCCTATGATGCCCCCAAGCTCGAGGTGCGTGAAGCTTCAGGGAAGCGCGTGACTCTGGAAGAATACCGCGGCAAGAACGTGCTGCTGGTCTTCTATCTGGGCCAGGAGTGCCCCCACTGCATGCGGCAGTTGCACGATATCGGCGCCAGGAAAGATGACTGGGACCGGCTCCAATCCGTGGTGCTTGCGGTGAGCAGCGCAACGCCTGCGAAAAATGCGGCGGCCATGAAGGAATTCGGCGATCTGCCGGTCCGGGTCCTCTCGGACGACCATTATGAGAATGCGCGCCGCTTTCATTCCTACGACGATTTTGAAGAAATCGAGCTGCACTCGACGGTCCTGATCGACAAGAAGGGCCGGGTGTACTGGGCACGCGTAGGCGGCGACCCTTTCACGGATATGGCGTTCCTGACCAAACAACTAGAGCGCATGAACGAGCCCGCAGGAGCGGAAGACGTCCCGAAGGCCGCCATCGCTGCGCGCCAGTGAAATAAGTACGAATAGCCCACACGCGCGAGTTTAGCCCTACGGCACCGCGTTGTTCAGCATGGGTCCAAGTTGGTAAACGAACTGGAGGAGGGCGGGGCCAAGCGTTACCAGGAGCACCGGCGGAAAAATCAGCTTCACTCCCACTTTGCGCGAGGCTTCACGTGCCTTCTGCCTCATTCGAACGCAGGTAGTGAACGCGTTGAGCGCAATGCCGGGGCTAAGCTCGTACCGAAGCGATCGCTATCGATCAAAACCTGGGAGAGGCGTCGGAATTCCAGATCCGCGTTGCGCAGGCCGAGATTGCGGAAAGCCTCGGCCCGGCTCTGGCGCGTATTTCGATCTGCACCAGTGTCAGACCCGGCGCGGCAGGCGCGCGGATGGCTGCTCCAACGCGAGGGAAAGTAAAGTAGTTGCTGGGCGGCTCGAAGGCGCTGCATCCCTCCACCACGATGGCCTTCGTGCGCATACTGACCACGCTAATGAAGAATCCCGCAGTGGGTAAGCGCGTGGTGCCGATCATTCCGGATGAAGCACGCACGTTCGGCAAGCTCCGCACTTAAATCGGGGAACACATCGCGGAGCTCACGTGCGGCTTCGAAGAGGGCGGAATCGAGTGATTGACCGGCTTTCTAGAATCTAGACCGAGTACTAGCAAGTCCAGCGCCGTCGGTAGGCCCCTCCCGAAGTTTTTCGGAACGGCGCGGCGCTGAGCTGAGCGTGATACAAGGCTCGAGGAAAAACCAGACCATTCCCCTCCGCAACCCCGAACACAAACAGGCCCAGAACCGCCGCTGAAGCCAAACGAATGCCCAAAAAAACCGGCACCGCGGATGCTAACGCGTAACCCGCGAAGCGGAGCTTCTGGCGAATTCGGTCAGACTCCCTCGGCCGAACGGGCGCCGAACGCCCAATACGGTGTAAGGTTTCTATCAGTGGGTTTTCTCCCGCGTGTTCTCTATTGCGGAACAAAGCCACTTCCCCCAGCACACCGGTGCCAGCCATGACCGTCAGAAAGAATCCCGTGAATATCAGAAGCTCGCGCAGCTAAGCTATACCTTGATGTTCACGATTCGCCGGTTGCTGAGGTGGCCCAGCGCCAGACTGACTGCTGCCGCGGCAATCAGATACTTGCCGGTGGGGTAGCGAAACAGGACACCGATGTATAAGGGGCTGGTCAACAGCATGATTCCGCCAATGGCAATCGGCAGGATGGTCAACGCGGTCCTTGCGCGGAAATGGACCGGACGTTGCCACGCAACGCGATCGAATCACGAATGGACTTGGCCAAGTCTTCCAAAATCTGGTTCAGGTTGCCTCCAAACTCCAAAACGAGCGTGCAGCGCCACTGCGGCAACGAACAGGCGAATTTCAAGAAGCCGCGTGCGACGCGCAAGGTTTTCCAGTGCGGCGTTCCAGGCCAGCCCGAGCTTCCACTCATGGCAAGTCCTACGAATCTCCTGCGCCAGCGGCTCGGAAGACTCATCGGCCACCAACTCCATAGCGGGGCCATACGATTGGCCCGCCCGCAGCGCACGAGACAATGAATCCGGGGCGTCGGGGAACTGCTCCTCGATCTTTTGAAAGCGCTTCTTACGCCTGTGCAAGATGTAGAAAAAGGGCGCAAGAGCTACCGCCAGCGAGGCAACGAGCGCGCCGGCAGCGGGCACCGGTTCCGCAGTGAGTAGAATCGCAGCGGAAACCGAACCCAGCAGCAGCATGGTCCATGTCACGCGGCCCACCGACCACTTCAGGCCGGCTTGGAGAATGCGCACTTTGAGGACTTCGACGAAATCAAACCGGACCAGAAATTGGTGCCAGACTGAACTTAACTTGCTGACCGCGGTCGCGCCCGAACTGGGGCACTGGCTCTCGCTCGGCTTGGCTCACGACGAACACCACGATAACGAGCAAGACGAACATCAGTTTGCCAGCGGTCGTCCGGGTCTTTGGCCAGGCAGCGGCGCAAGCACGTGATTCAACGTAGCGGAAGCGAGACCACCGGCTGAGGGCGGTTCACGCTCCAGAATCGCCGCGATCACGCTGGCCTGGCTCGCGCCTTCGAACGCCGGCCTGCCAATTACCATCTCGTAGATGACCGTACCCAGCGCAAAGATGTCCGTACGCGCGTCGGCCTCCTTGCCCTCCAGTTGTTCCGGTGCCATGTATTGCATCGTCCCGAGAATCGTTCCTTCCCCGGTGAGCGGAGTGGTTTGCGTGGGCACTGACGACATGTACAAGTCATTTGCAATCAATGTGCGACGCTAGACCAATTCGCAGAATGAGGGCAGTATCATTACTATCATTACTATAAGTTAAATCAGCAGCCGTGACCTGCGTGTTAACCAGCCAGTGGGCTATTGAAATCGCCCGGGGACCCGAATAATTCGGCCTACCCTGTAGTTAACAGGACGCCGAGTCAGATACGTGAAGAGGGCTAGAGTGCTCCATGCGCGCGGAAGCACGTCGAAAGGAGCTTGCGGATGCGACCTTCGACGTGACGCCCGGCGGAACCGGCTATACCTATCTTCGCGAGTTGTTTCAGAAACCCCTCTTGGTTCTGATGGCAGTGGTTGCTTTGGTGCTCCTGATCGCGTGCGTGAACGTTGCCAGTCTGTTGCTCACGGCTTGCGCTTCGTCGCCTTTGACATAGACGACGAACTTGTTGTGTCCGATGTGGCCTTTGTTCATCATGCGGTCCGTGACATCGAGCTCCAGTGCATGCAGGTCGCTGCGGGCGCCCTGGTTGGTGCTGTCGCCGTCGCCGCTTCCCTCTTCTGTGTCTTCGCCGGCGTTCGACAGGACTACGTGAAGCTTACTGCCGAGATCTTTGAGATGCTTGATCAAGTCCGTGTCGGAGAGCTCATACAAAGCGCAGTAGCAGGCTCCGCCGTCCTTCTGTGCACGGTTGAGCAGCATCAGCACACCGTCTTCAAGATCGCCCACGAGGCGCTTGCGGATCGGATTGGACGGGTCCTTGATCGCGGCCTGCAACCCGCTGGCGTTCGGAAGCCCGCTCTTTCCCTTTGGCAGGCTGCGGGCGATGGCCTGTGTCGAGATGATGCCGCGGTTGAAAAACACCGAACATTTTCCACGCTTGCTGTCGAGTGTCACGCTGTTGGTGCGCATCACCCGCGATGA
>QHXW01000247.1 GCA_003223115.1 Acidobacteriota bacterium | reverse complement strand
ATCCCGAGCCTGATCGTCTTGTCCAACTCATGGTCGAATCTCCCTACGGAGACATGAACATGACCTCGCTTTCTAGGTTCGTTTTCTGGCGCGAGTTCACGCGAGCGTTCTAGTACCTGGCCGCCTATGATCTCGGGGGCCCGGCCATGAAGACCACCTCCGAGAGCGGCTCCCCCGAGCAATTCAATTCGATCCATGTCTCGGCCGATTATTTCCTGCTCTTCGGGGTAAAGACAGTAATTGGCCGTACCTTCACGTCGGCTGAGGACCGTTTCGCTGGCCCGCAGGTGGCAGTCATCAGTCATCGGCTGTGGCGGCAGAAGTTCGGTGGCGATCTAAACCTGGCGGGCAAGACCATAGTCCTCGATGATGAATCCTATCGTGTAATCGGCGTGCTTCGTCCAGGCTTCGAGTCCGAACCTCCGGCCGACATGTGGCTCCCGCTTCAGGCCAGTCCAGCTACACTTGACCACACCAGTCGCGTCCGCGTGGCGGCACGCCTGCTGCCCGGCGTCACTCTAGAAATGGCGAATCGCCAGATGCGGTTCACTGAATGGCGGTTCTCTGAAAAGTTTCCTCGCGCAATGAGCCAGTTTGAGCACTTCGCAGCCGAGCCACTGCGTGACATTGTTGTGGGTGATGTCCGGCCAGTTTTGGTCCTACTTTCCGGGGCCGTTAGTTTTGTGCTCATCATTGCCTGCGCGAATCTCGCAAATCTTCAGCTCGCCCGAGCAACGAGCCGCAGCCGTGAGATCGCGACTCGCGCGGCGCTCGGCGCTGCAAGGAGCCGAATCATATTGCAGTTACTCACTGAAAGCGTCTTGCTATCGCTGGGCGGAGGCGCGCTCGGTTTGGGAGCCGGATATTTAGGAGTACGCGCCCTGGTCGTCTTCAATCCGGGACACATTCCAAGAGTCGGGGCACACGGTTCCGCCGTCATGCTTGACTGGCGCGTGCTCACGTTTGTGCTGCTCACCTCGGTTTTCACTGGCGTACTATTTGGACTCATACCGGAGTTGAATGCGTCGCGCGTCGATCTCAGCGCAACTTTCAAGGAGAGTAGCTCGCAATCGACTACGGGAATGGGGAATAATAGAGCCCGCTCTCTGCTGGTCATCATTGAGATAGCGCTGGCACTGGTACTGCTGGTAGGCGCAGGGTTGTTGATTCGTACCGTGGTGGCGATGCACAACGCCGATCGCGGATTTGAAGCCGATCACGTCCTCACCCTTCAAATGCCCCTTCCTGGGCCACAGTTCGAGAAAACTGCCATAGTCGCGCAACTTGTATATGACGTGGAGCGGCGCATGGCCTATGTTCCCGGTGTGACTGCGATAGCGACCACGCTTTCTCTTCCATTGGAGCCAAGTCTGGCGCTACCCTTCACGATCCTAGATCGCGAGTATCGCGGGTCTCCGTACCACGGCACTGCGAACTGGCGAAGCGTGTCGCCGCGCTATTTCGATGTGTTCGGAATCAAACTGGTTAGTGGACGACTTTTTACGGACAGCGATGACACCGCGGCCGAGCGGGTTGTCGTCATCAACCAAACCATGGTCAAGAAACTCTGGCCATTCTCGGATCCGATAGGCCAGCGGATTCTGATTGGCAAGGGTGTTCGACCGGAAGTCGAAGAGCCACCACGTCGGGTTATCGGCGTCGTCGCCGACGTCCGGGATCTGGGACTGAACCGCGACACTGAATCGATGACATATGTACCCCTGACCCAGGTGGTCAATGGCCTGAATGCGCTCAACAATCGTAGTCTTCCGCTCACGTGGGTGGTTCGCACTGTAGGGGAGCCATCCTTGCTCAGTGCACGTGTTGAGGGCGAGTTGCGTCAAGCGAGCCGTGGCCTCTTGATCGAACGGGTCCGCAAGATGAATGAGGTGGTGGCAGAATCCACCGCTAGCTAGGAGCGAGTTCAATATGGTGCTGCTTACCGTCTTCGCAAGCATGGCTGTGCTTTTGGCTGCTGTTGGCTTGTATGGATTGATGGCGTACTCAGTCCAGCAGCGTACTCAGGAGATTGGCATCCGCATGGCAATAGGAGCGGGACCGTCCGACGTCCTCAGTATGATCCTGGCGCAGGGCATGCGAGTCGCCTTGATTGGGGTTTCCTTCGGTCTTGTAGCAGCGTTCGCGCTGGCGCAGTTCATGGTCGGCTTTATTTACGGGGTCGAGCCCTGGGATCCGGTCGCGTTCGCTTCGGTCGCCGCTTTGCTCACTGCAGTCGCTCTCGTCGCCACCTACCTTCCTGCACTCCGCGCCACGCGACTTAATCCGGTGGATTCGTTGAGGTGCGCATGAACAGTTACCCGCATTCCAGTCCCGATAGATGGAACGGTGGACGGCGGCTCCCCAAGGGATCATGTGTCCTCGAACCCCTGTTTCTGGACAGTGATCTCGAGCCGGAGAGGCGGAGGTGGGGCGCAAACATCAGACGCCCGGCACGACGCTAGCCGTGAAAGCCCGAATCGCGGATCACATTTGGTCCGTGGAAGAGATTGTTACCAAGAAACGCTGCGCTGCTAAACGCGGACGCCGCCACAGTATGGGCAACGGATGCGAGCACTGCTCATGCAGTAGCGCGACATTGCACTGATGAAACGTGAGTCCATAGAAGCTCCATTAACTCTGAATCGCCATCATCGATCGATAGACGCTGTATTGCGTTCGTCCAGGGTGATTGCGTTCGCACCGGGCTTCAACTCGACTTTGAGGTTCCACAAGAGATGGTGGGTGTACGAGGTGTCGGCCACGACGTAAAAGGTTCCTGAACTCGGAACGTTATTGAAAATCGCCGTCCCGTTCCCGTCAAATCCTGTTCTGGCGACGACGTATTTGGTAAGGCCGTTGACGCCTTGCTGGCAGATCGGTTCGCGCGCTGAGCGTTCACAGGCGTGGGCCCATGCGGAGACTCTGCTGCTTCCCCCTTGAGCGCTGATGCCGGCCGACGCCAAAACATTTTCCAGGTTGTCTTTCAAAACAACCAAAGCCTTGCCGGCAAGAAGACTGGTTACTCCCGGCCCAGCGGAAATCCTTAGCGATGTGCCGCCCGGGGACGCAGCACGCGGACCCGCGTCTGCTGTCGACGCGGATGGGGGTGCCGCGGAGGGCACTGCGGCTGCCGGCGCCGGTACGGAAGAACCGGCAACCAGCCGGCCCACCGGACAGCGAGCCACATGCGGCGCAAACACGAACGGATTCTTGAGGTCGTCCGTGGTTCCTGTAATGACTCTGCCGTTCACTTGCACGCTCCCTTCGCCGGTAATGGACCCGTCAGGCATGAGTTGAAGCGATATTGGATTCGGAGTGTCCCTGATCACCAGCGTCGTCCTACTGCCGGCGCGCTGGACCGAATATTCCAGAGCGCGTTCCGCATCGCCGCATCCCACCGTGACTGATTCAGGATGGAAGTTGAGGCTGAAGCCAGTTGCACCTGCATAGGCGCCGTTCATGCGAAGACCGGGAGCGATTTTGTTTTCGTCCGGAAAGAGCATTTCCTTCGTCGCATCGTTCAGATTCCCGCCCTTCATCAGCGTGCCCATGCCGGCGCCTATGGTTGTGAGCACATCGAAATCGTTTTTGGGGATATGCGGAAGCGGACTTGCTCCAATCGGTGACATCACACCGAGGGTGCAGTCGGCGCTCTTTGTGGCGAAATCCGTGACAGTCCGCGTGCCAGTCGGCCCGTAGACCAATTCGCTTGCGTCTTGCTGCACCGTATACACCTGGCCATTCCTGGTGGCGTTCTCGCTCGCATTCGGGTAGTTCTGTGCTTCGAGGGGCGTCAGTTCTTTCGTTGTTGTCGTCCTTTGCGTCGTCGTGCCCATGGTCTGCTCGGTGTGCGAGCCGCGGGGGACCAGACCTGTGACGCGGATCGGCCCGGATCCTGCGAGCCTTCCATCAGGCCCCAACGAAAAAACCACCGGCTTGGATTCATGTTGAATGTTAATGAGCGCCTTGGTGTCCGTGATTTGGACAGTGTAAGGCCGCGGTGCGGGAACAGCCCGGCAAACCATCGTCGCCTGTTCGGCTTCAAAGATCAGCCGGAAGCCGCCGGCACTCGCATAGTCGCCAGTCATGCGGAGACCTGGAGGGATGGGTTGCTTCAGGCTGGTGCCAACCAGTTGTTCAAAACCGTTACCAAGCACTTCCGTAGAGCAGATGCGCAGGCTTCTGCCCGATGCGATGCATCGTCTTAATTCCGCCTGACTGCCTGGGCCCCCAGTCTGAGTCGCCGGCTGGCTTGAGGCGGTGTTTGCCGGGTTCGCGTACATCCTCTCCTGAAACGCCTTGTGTCCCGCCGCGGCGTTTGTGCCGGACTTCAAATAAAGAGCTCGAAAGTTTTCCGAAAAGAACTTGTTGACGATCTCATTTCGAAGGTCGCGATCGTGGTCGTAAACGTGACCTTCCTTATTGGTCACCTTATGCCAGAGATCGGCATAGGCGGTTTGATACGCCAGCCGGATGCGCCTCTCGTCCGGCGTGAGCCGGCTCGTGTCGGCATCGTTGACGTAGCGGTGCCCGATGCCCCAGGCCATGTCGTCCATCATTTTGATTAGCGCCATGAATGCGCCCATCTGCCGCTCGCCGGTATCCTCGGCATCCTTGCCCTTGATCTCCGCGATGACGCGGGCCGGCGGCGGCATTTCGGCGAGGTAAGAAGGATCGAGAGCCTGGGCATAAACAGCGCGTGACCCCAGCAGTGATACAACCAAAGCAGCGATAAAGGGATCCCTGAATCGTCGTTTCATGTCGGCGCCTCTGTGCCCGAATGGCTTGTCGCTCACCTTATCACAATGCGTGATCACAAATGCGTGGCGGAGTTTGGGACCTCCACCCGTTTCCCCTCAGCTCAGCGTAGTTGCATCGTTGTCTGGAAGTTGGGTTCGAGGAAGTTTGCCTCGTTCCTTGAACCCGTTTCGGGAGCGGGAATGGCAGGAAGCCACAAATGCCGCGCGTCGGCCCCGGTCACCGAGGCTTCGTGTTGAACCACACAGCGTTCGGCGCATCGCTGCGCGCCGAGACGATATCCGGCCAACCGTCGCCGTCCAGATCCCCGATCGCGACGCCATACACATCGCCCTTGCCATCGTTCCACCGGATCTCGCGAAAGTTGATCCCGCTTCCGTCATTCAAGAAAACCGATCCTGGTGTCTGGACATATCCGACGACGATATCCAGCCTCCCGTCGCGATTCAGATCCGCTGTCGCGACCGCGTACGGAACGCGCTGCTTCGCTGCGAGCAATACTGGCTCGCTAAATTGTCTCTTGCCATGATTGAGATAAATAAACGTTCCCTGCCGCTCATCGCCCACGATTAAATCCGGACGGCCGTCGCCATTGAGATCGCCCGCGGCCGCCGCACGTGCCGCAGAGTTCGCCGCACCAACCGGCGTCTTTTGCGGGAATCGACCCTTTCCGTCGTTCCATAAAATCACGCTTTGACCAATATCACGATGCGGAACGAACAGGTCGATCGCGCCGTCTCCATCAAAGTCAGCCGCTACGATAATCGTGGCCGACTCTGTATTCGGCAAAGGATCGCACGTTGGGAACCCTCCTTTTCCGTCGTTGATGCACACAAAGCTGGGGTGACGCTCCGACGGTGGATTGCCGCGATTCGCGGCGATAATGTCTGGATAACCATCACCATTCAGATCGGCGAGCGTCACATAGCGCGTCACCCAATGCGGGTCGCCGAAGGTTCCCCCGATTCTGAAATGAGCCTTACCGTCGTTGAGATAAACCAGTTTCCGATCGGGCGCATCGTTGCTTATCACAACGTCCAGATTGCCGTCGCGATCGACATCCGTCAAAGCTGCGGAGTACGTGCGGTCCGGAGTATTTCCAAGGTCGTACCCGGTGAAGTGCCCTTTTCCGTCTCCCAGCAACACACGATCGAGGAGTGGCCAATGCCGGCCCTTTCCGAGCACGATGTCGAGGTGCCCGTCATGGTTCAGATCTCCCACGCTGACGCTTGCCGAGGTCTCGGCCTTTTCCTCGAGTAGAAGCACGCGCTCAAAGGTGCGCGGCACGAGCCCCGCCAGCCGCCGGTCGAGCCGATCAGCCGCTGTCTTCAAAACGGCATGAATGTCGGCAATCTTCGTAGCCGGATCGTTGTTAAAGCCCATGAGCCGATGGTCGTACTTTTCACCAACCTTCTCCTCGATCACCGAGCGCACTTCCTCCATCGCCGTGGTTCGATGCGAAGACTCGCCCATCACTTCTTCGGTCGCCTGACGCAAGGCACAATAGAGACTGAGCTTCGAAGCATGCGGCGGACACTCGCGCGTGTCGGCGCGGTTCCAATGCGATTCATCCCGAAGAAGTTTTGCCGCGCGATTCAGAATTTGTGTGTTCGGAGACTCCGCCGGCGCCCCTGCTGCCGGTATCAGCCACACAAGTAAGATCACCGTTGCTACGAATCGCTGGAACGGTTTCATGGGTTCTCACTCGTAGCATACGTCAATGAGATCTCGGCCGATCTTGTCCGCTTCTGGGACATGGTCGCTTTGTTCGGCTACCCGCCGGGATACTTCGCGAAGGCGCTGCGGTGCCATGCCAAGACCCGGTGCGGTATTCGTTGCCAGTGCCCCTCCATTGGACACGGGCATTGCCGATGGGCTGAGCAGGGGGCCGAACACGGCGGAAGGAATCGAGCACATCCGGCGGGCGGTAGCCTGCGCAGCGACCTACTCCAGATTGCCTTTTTGCCGGGCTACCCCGACGATGAGGAACTCCAGGTCGCCAGTGCCGTCATTTACGAATGAATGCGCATCGTTGAGATGCACGGGAACGGCATCACCGGCACTCATGGGCGCTGTCTCATCATTAACCCGGGCGGAACCCCGACCCGAAATCACGTAAAAAAGTTCCTCAACACCCGTGTGTTGGTGACGCCCCAATGAGCTGCCGGGGGGCAGCAACAGGTGGTCCACGTACGCCCAGTTGGTGAAGAAAACATCGGGCCCCAGCACCCGCCGATATAATGCAGTGCCTTCACCCGCATGCATGTGCTTGACCGACTGCAACAGCTTCCGATCCAGTCTGAAGCTGATGAATACGGGTTTGGTGTCGAGTGGTACACCAACCCGATCGTCGTCAAGATCGAAATTGTCATATTTCCCCTTTAAGCTGGCGACGCCAATATTCATCCACTGAGTCGGGCGGTCGGTCTGATTGTAGATGCCATGGGAGTGGCCCATGCGGCAGGGAGCGCCCGCCGGCCCGGCCAGCGTCGATGTACGGCCATCAATAGTGAACTGTGCTTCGTTGTCCAGGATCACGAACATCTCCTCCATCTGGTTGTGATAGTGATGTCCGATGCCGGTCTCGGGCGGCAGTACGCCACGGTGAAGAAAGAGCAGATTAGTGTCAAAGGCAGACGTGTCGAAAAGCTCCTCGAACAGCATCTCGCCTGCTCCTTCATGCACATGCAACTCGCGGCTGTATTTGGAGGGATCAGTGTGCACAATACGCTTCGCCAGTGGCTCCCGGGCGATCAGGGAGTATGCGAGTAAAGCAGCGAGAAGGATCAAACGCATGCATAGATTATGCAATGCGGGCAGATAGTCTGGTTTTCGGCCGTTCGCTAGACGCAGCCCGGACCGCTGCCGCAAACGTCGACCTGCGAATCCACCTTCATGCCGCCGGAAAGGCCCATCTTCCTTCTCGGCGGTCAGATCGGCGAACGCCTTGCCGTTGGAGACAGTGCCATCCGCTGCCGCGTCGAATCGCAACGTCCGCGATCTGAATTACTGCTCACCGCCAGTTGACGAGATCCTGTTTCCTGGGGAGTTGGGCTTCAATGCGGCTAACGACGATCGGGCCAAGTGGCAACTTAAACTGCTTCGCGTGATCGCGCCTGACGGACCATCTCCGTCAACACGCCTCGGGCGGCATCACTATTTCTTACCTCTCGCAAAAAAGCCACTCTCCGGCCGTGAATTCTGTCGCCGGACCTCAGCCGGAGATGGAAGCCCAGGCGATCGACGGCGGTCATGACAGCCTCGTCGGCGGCCTCGCCTGCAAGCCTGCGGGCGATCAGAAGGAGCGCATCGGCGTGATCTGTATTCATGTGCTGGATGATTCCTGGCGCGGCCTTGGCAAGAGGATCGGGAAGAGCGCTTCCGTAATCCTCGGCTGCGATCCATCCCATCACGCCAAAGCCTCCGATGAAGTATACGCCCGAGATCTCCAGCCGGTAATAGGCAAAGTCGGTGTACTCTTGCCAGTATTTTGCGCTCTCATATCGCGAGAGGTACAGGTCTCGAACCTCCGCCTCGGGCGCTTCCCTAACGCCGCCCAAGAGCGTCAGGCGGGCGGCACCCAGGGGATCGCCGGAAACATCCGGCTGCGTGATGAGCAAGCTGGCGCGCGCATCCTGCTGGAGGTTCTGGGTGTGCATCGCCATGCTGCTGATGAAAAAAGTTGGACGGCCAAGCTCATCGGCCGCATAGGGCATCATCGAACCGAAGGGGAATCCGGGAAGCTTACGCGAATGCGTCGACAGGCTACCGATGCGGCCGAGCGAGGCGAGAGTGCGCGCACGTTCGGCGAGTGAGGGCTCAGGAACGTCTGGAGGCGCGGGTCCAGAGCCGGCGTGTTGTCGAGTAGGCACGGTTCTATCGTAGCTAAGGTGGTCTTGAAGGCTAAAGATGGCACCCGGCCTCTAACGCGACAGTGCAGCGTACCGCCACGCACCCAGAACGCCAACACGGCCGGGTTTCGTGATTCCAGGCGCGAACCGCGGTCCGAAGAGCCGTAGAATGGAAGCGCCGGGGGATTTCCGTGGCCCACAACACGCCGAAAGGTCTTCTGAAAGGCTCCAAACTGACGCGCAGCCACACCACCGTCATCGAGGCGGCTATCCCCGCTGTGAGCGCGGCCAAAGAGTCTGCGCGCGTTTCCAAGATTGTCATCGGCGTCATCAAGCGCACGAAAACCGGACAACCACACATGAAATTCACGCCGATTCAAGCCGGGTTGCGGATGCAGGTCCGGGGCAACAGTGCTGTCCAAATTTTCTTTGTTTACACCGACCGGCCTGATGATGTGATGCAGGAGATTACAGAGAAATGGGAAGGGCGTTAACCCGGTGAGCGCGTCCAACATTGCACTCCGAAGCTCCGGGGAATTGAGGTGGGCGGTTTGTCATGCCTCCGAGTGGCAAATCGGCCCGTTAGCATCCAGGGACCCTCAACCGGTGGCGCCCGCCCCCGCGCCTCCCCCGATCTGCCGCGACCTCAACCCTTGCACCGGATTGGTCAACAACTCCTCAGCAGCTCTAAGAAATCGAACCGTGTGCGGCAATTGGGTGTGGAACTCAAACGCAGCCTCGTCCACCCACTCGGAATGAATCGCGAACACGAACGGCTCCCGAAGCGACTCAAAGACATGGATACCCAAACAACCAATCTCGGCTCGCGTAGGATCGACGATCTGCAGCAGCTCTTCGCGAAACTCCGTCTCCTTCCCCGGCAGCGGTTCAAACCGGACGAGAAAGTGAACAGACAAGCAGCACCTCCTGAACGACAAGTATGCCAGCAGTATCAGCGCCCGCCACGAGAGCTTGCGCGTTGATTCTGGAGTCTAGCAGGGTTTTTCCGGAGAATGACTCGCCCTGTCATCCTGACGCCGCACTTGAATTGTTCCCCGTTGTTCGTCCGATAACGATTCCTCAGGACCGATCACGCCACACTTCCTCCAACCCCGTTTCGAGACCGGATCGGAGCACAGGTCCCCGTTGGAGTCCCTGAACCCTAGGCGACTTTCGGCGGACAATCGTGTTCTCTGCTGCGGGATTAGACCAACATGCGGCTAATTGACTCGCCCGCGGACTCGGACATTAACGTCCCGAAAGAGCCAAGCTTTTGAGGGCCTCCCCTGTGAGGCGGTATTTTGTCCACTCATTCATGGGCATGGCGCCTACCTTCCTGTAGAACTGGATCGCTGGCTTGTTCCAATCGAGCACTCCCCACTCCAACCTGCAGCAGCCGCGTTCGGTCGCAATTCTTGCAACCTGCTTTAGCAGCGCCAACCCAATCCCATTGCCGCGCAGATGAGGCTTCACGTACAGGTCTTCCAAATAGAGTCCTGGCAGAGCCAGAAACGTCGAATAAGTCGCGAAGAATACCGCAAAGCCTGCGCATTCCCGATCCCAATACGCCAGCACGGCCTCGGCCGCGGGTTTGCTGCCGAATAATGTCTCGCGCAGCCGTTCTGGGCTCGCGGTGACCACATGAGCAAGTTTCTCGTACTCCGCGAGTGCATGAATCAGATCGAGAATCACGGGGATGTCCGGTTCCGTCGCCGGGACGATCTGTAGGTTCGACATGCTCCTACAAGTGTATGTGCGGAATCAATCAAGGTGAAAGCCATTCCGTGGTGATGCCAAACAGCCGCCCCTGCGGGATTGCGCAATCGTAAAACGATAGGATTACCCAATGAACATCTTTCGAATCGCACTCGCTAACATCCGGATCCCGGCGATTCCTGAGGAATCTGTTGGCGTCGGCCGAACAAGCCATTGCGCCCCGACGATGGAATTGAAGGGCGACTCGAAGCTCCGCACGGCAGACGCAGGGCGGACGGATGGCTGAAAGTTTTCCCACGAGAAACTCCGAAGCTGGTTAGACTCGTGATACACTCCCTGGCGTCACAATGACTTGGACTACCTGGTGGCTCTTTCTCGTGACCGACACTGTGCTCTCGATGACGCCAGGGCCCGCCGTTCTCTTTGTTCTCTCAAGCGCGCTGCGGGGAGGCTCCTGCAGAAGCGTCGCTGCGAGCCTCGGCATTCTGTCCGCGAATGTGCTTTATTTTGCGATCTCGGCGACCGGCCTCGGCGCCCTGATTCTTGCATCGTACCGGCTCTTCTTCGCCATGAAATGGCTTGACGCTGCCTATCTGATCTATCTCGGCCTGCGCGCGCTGATGAGCAAGGAGAGCGTGCTGGCGGCTGTCCCCCGTTCCCGAACCGTGACGGCCGGCCGGCGCTTTTACCGCGACGGGTTTTTGCTCCAGATGGCGAATCCCAAGGGGATCGCGTTCTTCTCCGCCATCCTGCCGCAGTTTGTAGATCCAGGGAGCCGCGTCGCGACGCAAATCCTGATTCTCGGCGTAACGTCTGTACTCTCGAATTTTTGCGTGTTTGCCCTTTACGGCATGGGGGCGGGGCGGGCATCCGCGATGGCTCGAGAGCCTCGTTACGCGGTATGGACCAACCGGATCTCCGGCGGATTACTCATCGGTGCGGGAGCCGGATTGGCGCGCCTGCGAAGAACCTAGGCCCTTGGCAGTAGTCTGGATCGTCAGTCCTTGATGTCAGTCACAGAGCCCTTCCACCGGTGCCGCTGCAACTTCCTGATCCGGCGGTGCCCCCGAAGGCCGGAAGTTTGTTTCGGACCCGCTATTCATATCTCAGCGCGATACCCGGATCAATGTGGATGGCGCGTAGCAGTGGTGGAACGGTGGACGCGCCGGCCACGATGAGGAAAACGACGGCAACAGCCAGGAACGATCCCGAATCGCCGGATGCAATCTCAGGCAACAGAAACATACCCAAAGGACGCGACGCAAACCACGCGAGCATGAGTCCCGCGGCCATACCCCAGAGGACAGGCGCCATACTCTGGCGCAGGACCATGGTTGCCACATCCCCGGGCGTTGCCCCAAGCGCCGCCCGCAAACCGATCTCGCGCGTGCGGCGGGCGACGGTGTACAGCAAGAGACCGGCCAGGCCGATTGCCGCCAGAACCAGACCAAGGACACCAGTGGAACCGATGATTGCCGCACCCGCCTGGCTGGGGAGCAGGGCGAGCGCCATCGCCCGTGACATGGGCTTCGTCTCGACGGCGGCAGTTGGATCCAGATGACTCAGGGCTCCAGTGACGGTTTTCACGATGCTCCATGGATCGCCGTTTACGCGCACTACAAAGTGGAGGTTCACGGCGTAGTCACGCTGCTGCAGATAAGCGCCGTACATCGCGGGCTCGTGGTTTTCGCTCAGCACGAAGTACTTGCTATCCTTCGCAACGCCGACGACGCGATGGGGCTCGCCCCAGGTAATCGTATGTCCCACCGGATTCGCATTACCGAACAAACGCCTGGCCATGGTCTGATTGAGAACCACCGCTTTGGGCGCGCCCGGATGTTCGGCTTGCGTGAATTCGCGTCCCGCCACAATGGGAATGCCCATCGTGCGAAAGTAGTCTGGCGCGACAGCGTTGAATTGGAAAGTGATTCCTACGGGCGGACCCGAATCTGGCCGCAAAGTTGTGCCATTGGTGATGCTGTCATTCAACGGAATGATTCGGGCTATGCTAGCGCTTTCAACCCCTGGAAGGGCGCGGAGCCGTTCAAGACAACGTTGTATCAAGAGGCGTTCTGTTTCGGCGGTCGGGTACTTGTCCGGCGCCAAGCGCATGTACGCCCACACGGTGTGTTTCGTGTCGATGCCAAAGTCCGCTTTGTTGGCGCGCAACAAATTGTGCAGGAATAGCGCTCCTGAAACGAGCAGCACCGTAGAAAGCGCGACCTGCGTTGCTACCAGTCCAGATCTCAGGTTCCACTTCGAGCGGCCGACTTGCCGTTCACCTTGTTTGAGCGCGACCTGGACGTTTGCGCGAGTGGCTTTCAACGCCGGAACGAGGCCGGCCAAGATGGCTGACGCCACGGCAAGTATTATCAGGTAACAGAGCAACCTCCAATCGGGTGCGATGTGCAGACGCAGCGGTACGGGAAGCGGCAGATCAATGCGATACAGCATGCTCGTAAGCCACAGATTCATGACCAGCCCGCACAAGCACCCGCCCGCGGCGAGCACGGAGGATTCGGCAAGAAGCTGGCGAACGATACGGCCACGGGAAGCGCCGAGCGCTGCCCGAACTGCCAGTTCGTGCCCGCGGGCAGAAGCGCGAGCCAGAAGAAGGCTTGCCACATTCGTACACGCGATCAGCAGGACCAACGCGACGACGACAGTGAGGGCGCCAAAGAAGCCTGCTACCGGGAGAAATCCGAGCGACTCCATTCGCTCGATGCCCGTGACGCCGCTAATGTGAATCTGCGTCTCCCAGACATCATTCGCGCCATGATTCGGCACGGCCTTGTCGAGTTCCCGCAAAACCGGTTTGAGCCTCTCGGCTACGGCGCTGTTCGATATACTCCAGGCGGGACGCGTACCAGAAATGCCACTGTTTCATCTTCCGCTTCTACCGGCACGTAGACATCTGGTGTCAGGCCCAGACCCATGAAGGTCCGGTGATTGTCCGGCAGGATGCCGATCACCGTGTGGACTTTTCCGTCGAGTATGATGGACCTGCCTATGGCGTCCGGAGCACCTCCAAGCCATCGTTGCCAGAAACGATAGCTGATCACCGCAGTGCGATGATCGTATCCGGCGATTCCGCGGCCCTTTGCGACCGGCACGCCCATCGCTTCGAAAAAGTTGGGAGTGACGCGCACTTCCCACAACCGCGCCGTGTCGGAGCCGACGCGAAGGTTCGCCTCGGCCATCTCCTGTGCGCCGGCGATATCGGGAAACACGCGGGCGTCATGGAGGAAGCGCCACGCCTGTACTGGGGAATGACTGTTGCCCCCGATGCGAGTGTAACGGATTGAGCCCGGATCCTTGCAGGATGGCGGGCTGAACAGAGCATCTATCGTAAGGCTGTAAACTACGGTGTTGGCCCCGATTCCGAGCGCAAGACAGCCGATCGCCGCCGTTGCGAACCCAGGGTTTCGACGCAAGGCCCGCAAAGAATAACGGACGTCGGACGCCAGGTGCTCGAACCAACTGAACTGCCACTCGGCCCGGGCGTCTTCTCTGATCCGCAAAGCAGGACCGAACTCACGCCGCGCCATGGCTAACGCCTCTCCTTTCGGGACGCCCTCGCGCTCGAGTTCGCCGGCGCGGGTTTCAATGTGCAACCGAATCTCCTGCTCGAGGTCATCGTCTATCGCGCTTCGAAACGTGAGCATATATCGCAGTCGCCGCCAGATTGTCCCGATCATTCCCATATCTGATCGCTCCCGTTTGTTACTAGGCGTGCTGGAGAACCAGCTCAATCGCATCCACCAGCTTCCGAAAATCCCCTGCCTCGCGCGCCAATTGCTTTCGTCCTTCTCGCGTGAGGGTGTAGTAGCGGGCTTTCCGATTCGTTTCCGACAGCCCCCACTCAGCCGTGACCCAGCCCTTGACGAGCATCCGATTGAGCGCAGGGTATAAGGAGCCCTCCTCAACCTGTAGGAGGCCAGATGACGTCTCCTTTATCTTCTTGGCGATGGCGTATCCATGAACCGCTCCTGAGACCAGTGTCCGAAGGATCAGTAACTGGAGTGTGCCGGGCAACAACTCAGCGTTTGGTGAGGGCATTCTGGTTCTTTCCCTGTCAATTCTATACATAGAGTGGACCAGGGTCAAGAGTCCCACATTGGGCCGGATCGTTTACGTTGCTCGCCGGCCTGACCGCTGTCGATGGCTGGCCGCGAGCGAGGAGCGCACCTTCGGGTTGATCCTCTTTGACGCGGTAACGTTTAGGGAGGGCCACCAGATCACGTGGTTTCCCGGATGATTGTCCGGAAGTCCGCTTAGAGGAAGCATGGACGTTGGGTTCCTTAGAAATACACGGCTTCCGTTTCCGTCAACCACAGTCCTTGCGCACATCACACGCACCGGAAGATACGCCGATCTGTGACGTGAATTGTGACGCAACCCCGCCCCAATTCACCGGTCTTCTTGCGCATTCAACTGACCACGTCCAGTTTGCCCCGCCAGGCGCAGCTTGGTGTGTAGGAATGGGTTAATGAAAACCGGTGAATTGTCGAGCGACCGGCAGGCTACGGTTCGGGATATGGGTGGCATTTCCTGAAGTTCCGTGAGCCCACGCAGGCGCGATTGGCTCTCTCCCGCGAACGGGCAGCGCCCAACGACGCGCTAACATCACGCTAACACTACAGCAGTTTTAGCCGGTAGACGCCCACAGTGCTGAACCGAGTTTGACGTATAATGAAGAAGTTAGACGCAGCTGAACGGGATTGTACTGAGGGTTAACCCGTTCGATTCCCGTTAGCGCTACCAACTCTTTTAATATCATACACTTGCAAAACGGCGTACAGGGTTGGCTCTGCAGACAGCCTTCAAAAGACGTGCCCACGGCTCGATTCCAAATCGAATTCGCGCCATAAGGGCCTAGAAAGAACCTTCGGACTCGCTGCAATTCTTCGCGAACAGGCGACCCGCCCTCGACCTCTACGTGCAGAACCCGAAATACAAGCGCGATCGCTTCGACGACATACCGTAAGTGGACGCCTCGGCCCCGGCCGACACAACCGGAAGACAAGCAGTGCGCGGGTACGGCTTCGGTAGCCGTAGTGAACGGCCCGCACATCGAGGCCGAAAACGCTGTCAGGAAGTTCCAAAGTAGTTGATCGTTATCTGTCCCGACGAGTCCACGCTTACATCGAGCGCTGCGCCGTGCGGGTCAAATGGCAGTTGGACGGTGCCGAGCGGCGAAAGATCACCGGCGCAGACCGTCGCGGCGCGGCCGGAGCCCGGTATGATTCTGGTCAATGTTCCCTCTGTTGGAATCCCGGCGTTCCACTTCGCCTTGACGTCATAGCTTTTGTGGTTCCAAAGGCGCGGATATTCGTCACCTGATGGTGCCGCCGCATGCCGCCAAAGCAGAAAATGATCCTCGGACTCCCAAAATTCGGAATCCTCCAGCATGGCGTCATTCTCTCGCAGCCATTCCTTGAGGCCTTCGTTATCTTTGAACGACGCCGCCAGCTGGCGGGTTACCCAGAGCGCACCCACGCGAGATGAGAAACCCATCTGGCATAAGAGCGCGGCGGGGACTGTTGGCACGCCGTAAGTCAGTGCGAAGGCGGGACCGTCCCCCAACTCATCGTGCCGGGGATGATCGCTTGCTATAGCCTGCACCCGGACGGCTTCCGCCGCCCATACGAGCCGAAACACCACTCCATCCTGTATAAACGCCTGTGTCCGCTGCGCATCGGTGGCCTTCCTGCCATCCAGGATTTCGGAGAATGCCGTGCCCTTCACCCATTCCGCAAGCACATCTTCCCAATTCTCCGGCAGCTTACGAACGGAGAAAAACCTCTCTGGCATGACGCGCTGCGCCAATTTAGTGGCGGCTTCGGCAACACTATCCCCGTCTTCGGCCACTACGGCGGTTTGGAAATCGCATAGAACTTCGACCAGATCATCGAGCTGCTCGTGGAGAAACAGCCCGGGCTTTCTTCCGAGACCCGAATAGAAGCATGCCTTGCGCTGAGTCTCCGTCATGTTGCGCCAGAGCCAGCTGGCCCTCGATTGCAACAGCGCGACTTCAAGATTTCTTTGATCTTCGTTCACGCGCGCGAGCGTCCGCTTCCAAAGAGAGTCCTTCAGGATCTCATCGAGAGTCGTCGCGAGTTCCTCAACCTCCGTCTCCAGCGGCTCAACGAGGGAGAATAATGCCACGTCCAGATCGGAAAGATACTTTTCAAGCCCGTCTTCGCCTTCTTCCTCGTCTTCATCCGCCGACTCGGCGACAGCGAGCCGGACATCGTCCCAGAGGTCGTCCTGATTGAGAACGTATTCGAGCATTGCATCCTTCTTCACGTTGAGCTTTTCCCGCAGTTCTTCGGATATGCGCCAGATAAGTTGCGCAAGTCCGCTTAACAGGCGCTGGCCGCGTGATTTCTCGATCAATGCTTTGAAAAGGCGATGCAGCTCGGAGCGAGACTGACTGTCAAACGACGGCACGACGGCGATGCCGTCAAGGTCCACATAAGCTCGGCCGGCGCGGCCGACGACATTGGAGAATTCCGCAAGAGAAATAGGCCTCCAATCGCCATCTTCGTATCGCTTGAGAGACCGGAATATCAAAACACTGCATGCCAGATCGATGCCCTGTGCGAGTGTTGGCGAGGCTACGACGATCGAGAGCTTCCGCGCGTCCAGCAACTGTTCAATCGCATTTAAAAAAGGCCGTGGCAACGCGCCGTGATGCGCTCCGACGCCGACCTCCAATGCGCGCACGGCAGCGTGGTCATCACCCAGCCATTCGCGGCCGATTGCCTTGGCGACTGCCAGATGCTCGGGCTTGGGCACCTTGACATTAAGTAGGTAACCCTGATCGCTCATTTTGCGGAACTCGCTCGCGAGCGGCTCGACCTGGTTCCTTTGGGGGAAGTAGACAAGCACGGTGTGCCCGTCGCGTGCGAAGGCGTTCGCCGCGCAGATGCAGAATTCCTTATCATTTTGCGGGTATGGCTTCTGTCGGCGCTTTTGTGGAGGACTCGCCGAAATAAACCGTGGAACATAGGGCTGTTCGCCATCGACGAACGACAACATTCCGGTACTGGTGCGGGCGTTCCAGTCCAAAGTCGCGAACCGTTGCCTCGTCGGCCGCCATTGCACGTGAACCGAGTCTCCCGGTTCGTCGCTTCTCAGCCAGTCGCCGAAGTCCTTAAAGAAAGGATCTTCCGGATTGAACATCGCGGACAGACATACGATGCGACGGTTTGCAGCATCAGGCCGACGCAGCAAACGTTGAATGAGGACTTCATATCGAATCTCGCGGCTGCCGACGCCGATCATGTGACCCTCGTCGAACACGATCAGCGCGACGTCGTCAAGGACGTTCGTGTCCTGCCGCAGCGCGAAGTCGAGTTTCTCCGGCGTGGCGACGACAATGTCGGCGCTCGCCAAGGTTTCTGTGTCGATCAATGTTGCGCCGCTCGCGCCATAAAGCGATGTGACAGCGGCGCCCAGCGGAACAAAAGTCCGCGCGAGTACACGTTCGACCTGAGCGGAGAGGGCCCGTAACGGCGTCACATAGATGGTTCGCCTTTCGTCCGCCAAAGCCCGCAAAATGCACAATTCCGCAATACGTGTCTTGCCGGCGCTCGTCGGCAGCGCAATGACAAGATCATCGGTCGGGTCCGTCGCGCGTTTCGCCGCTGCGATTTGCGATGGCCACAGTTCAATGTGTGGCGGCTTGCGCGCCCCAAGCAACGCAATGAAATCGCGTCGCAGGTCGTTCCAGCGCGCCGGAACATCGATATCGGGCCCTGACGGAAGGACGACGTGAAGACTTTGATCCCACAGGTCGCGTAAAAGGTGCAACGTCAAGGTCGCTACCCACCAGATCGGCACATTGCCGATTTCTCCTGCGGATGAGACCACAGACTCCAGGACCGCTACCGCCGCATCAAAGATCGCTCGATTACCGACACGCAGAGCCGTATCCGCGAGGCCAAGCGCGCGATGATATTCGGTGTTCAACGCGATCAGCGCGGCGTCCTCCGGGTAGAACTCGTCATCTTCATCTGACAAGCGGCCAGCCACGGCGTCGTCGCTATGGGCGGGGTCACTGTGCCACTGGATAATTTGCGACCGAAGCACGATGAGATCGCGCCGCAAGAGGTGAGCCAGGCATCGTTCGTGAGAGGCGAGATTCCGGTCCAGAGCCGCCAGCGGCAAAAGCGAAAAAGACCTTGCGGCATATCCGGCCAAATGGAAAGCCGCAGCGCTGATAACGAGGTGCCTGCCTTGATCGCCGTCGTTCGGATCACCCCGGCGAACCGCCGACTCGATCGCTTCGGCCGCAACGCGAAGCGCTTCGTTCGTCTGAAACTGCGCGTCAGCGGCTCTGTCCCGGTTTGCGTCGCGCAGTTCCAACGCCAGAGCCAATATTCCGTAGCCAAAATCCAAAAGATCCGGGGTCAACGTCGTCGAACTTAAACGTTCAGGAACGCCCTCCGGCACAACACCATTGGTCCAGACCATTCCCCGCGCCAGTCCCAATGCCAGGAGCCGACCTCTGGCCTCAGGCTGAACGAGCTCCGAGAGCGCCGAATTGATTGCTTCCGGGTCACGCGCCATGGGTTTTATAGACCGCCGTTACAAAGTCGCCGTGATCGGTGATGACGATCGCGGCGTTTTCTCGTTTAATGCCTCGATGCTTTGATTTGGGAGCATTCGCCAAGTGCTTCGCCGGATCATTGCCCGACAACGCGAAGATCATATGCGTGACATTGCGGGCAGCAAAATAGCGCTGGCTGACTGCAGGTCCTGAAAGACCTTTGCTTCATCGTCGCGATCCTCTTCGTAAAGCCGTTTTGTGATAAACGCCAAGGTCGATGGGTTTGGGCGCCCATCGTGTTTGTCCAGACCGTCGACGGCTTCCTGCGCAACGTCGTCGCTGAATTTCCTCCTGCTCTTGCATTCTCCTTTAAGCACTCGGATCGGCTTTACGCTTTGATCGACACCGATCACGTCGTTGCCGTGCATGGCCATCTGCCGGTCGCTTTTCCATCGAAGCTTGTTGATGGGAACGACGAAAGCCGTTTCGGAATTAACATATTCCGTGGCAAGCAACTCGCCCAGATCGCCTGATTGGGTCTTCTTTGAACTCGGAAGACTATTTGCGACAGTCGCGGCGGCTTTCTTGTAGCCGCCTGCCTTTAAAATGGTCTCTTCGCCGACGAAGTGGTCGGCGACTAACGGCTTGAGCGCTCTCAGTCCAAGCGCCCGCATTCCTGTGCGTTCGGCAAAGACGGTGACGCCTTGATGTGGACTTGCAACCGGCTTCAGCCATTTTTTGAATAAATCGCTGGCCAAGTGAGTGCCTCACGGCTTCGCTTTCGTCGGCGGCACATCAGCCGGATTGGTCACCCGAAGATTGTCGAACCGCTTAAAGTCCCGCACGTTGATCGTGAGAAGTTGACCGACGCCGTGAACGTACATGCTGGCCGCAATACGCGCGTCGTGGACTTGCACGCCCTGAACGCCGTATTGAACTATCAGCGCGCGCCAGCGTTCGTGCGTCTCACGGCTATCCGGCAGCAGCTCGAAATCCCGCTCGATCACACGCGCGAGACGGTCCGTCTCCGCGATGCTCAGGCCGAAACCGTTTTTGTCTAGCGGCCGCGTCGAGGCGTTCCAGAATTCGGCCAGGGTTTGCGATGTGTAGCAGAGGCGCACCCCCTGCCCGACGAGGGTCTTTAGCGCCTGGGCGATGACGGGGTGATGCGGATCATCCCGTTTGCTGATGCGCAGCAGAATATTGCTGTCGAGAAGACAGGCATCGCCCTCGGCCATCAGTCATGATCCTGATAAAGACCTTCTCGGGTGAATGCTTCTTCCGGCAGCAGAGGGATCTTGTACGAGAATTGCGCAAGCTCCAGCAGCGTGCGTTCGAGCTGGTCAGAAGTGAGTTTTTTTGCCGCTCCGTTATGGACGGCTTCCTCAAGCAACGTTGCTGCATAGGCTTCAGGCCGGACGCCATGCACTTTGGCTTGGCGCGTCAATTCCGCCTCGGCTTCCGGCTTGATATTGATAATGATTGACATAGCCAGCCTCTCTGGCCCCTGCTCTATATTTAAGTATAGTGATTTCACGCATTTGCGTCAAAGGGGTCGGATGAACGGTGTCGGATGAATTCAACGGCTTGGTAGAACCCGCCTGACAGCGGACGGGGCTTCATGCGGTGTAGCGCGTCCGCGAGGGTGCCATACGGAATTGGGCGAAGCGCAAACATTGACCCCAGTGGCCGTGTTGCCGTGAGAGGCATTCCAACCGAATGCCCGGAATTAGAGACCAGGTGCGCCGTGTATCGCCGGTGTTAAGGTGAGAGCGGGTGATCCCAAGCGCGGCTCCACTTCTGCCAGCCTTTCCTGATCTATCCATGGCCCGCCTCAGCACTGAAAATCTTCGCCAAATCCGTGTACATGTTTTGTACAAACGGGCTGAGATTCCTGCGAATACGCCGATCCCTGCGTTTGCGTTTTCAGTAACTTATAGAAAACACTAGAAGGCGGCAAATCCGGGTTCGACCCCCGTTAGCGCTACCAAACCATTTAGAATCATCTGCTTGCAAATCGCTCCGTCACAGACGCTCCCAAGGCGCGATTCCATTTCGAATTCCTGCCGAATAAGCTCGCGGCAGGGCCGAAGCGAACCCGAGATCCTCGTTCGCCTCATCAGGGAACTAACAATGCGGAGGCCATGGCCCTACCAGAATCGGCCCAGGCAGCTAGAATTCGCCATACTCGAGCGAGGCGGTAGGCGACTGTTGCAGTTCGGCCACTTCCAACCGGAAATCCAAGCGATCCCCCTGGCAATCTCGAGGAGAATTTTTGCGACGTCCGATGTAGAGACGGAACGTCACGATCAGGCTTTCCGATGGCCCGGACAGAATCGTTCCGCCACCGAAACACGTCTTCCAAATCCTCCAGGGAGGCATATCGCACGTTAATCGGCATGGCCAACCCATCGAGATTGCCGATCAATTCGTCAAATCGGCGCGATCCGACGAAACAGCAGTACGGCACGTAAACTACGATTCGAGGTTGCGTTTGCCTTTCTGCTCCATCGACCAGCGCACGCGTTCCGCGATAAAGCCTGCGAAAGGCTCGATGTCGCCGTCGATGCTCGCATGGTCGAGCGCCGCAAGATACGCGTTGCGGTCCTCGACGCGCACCACCGTCCAGGGATAGCAGCCGGAGGCAAGCATCGCATTCATCAGGAACCGCGCCATGCGTCCGTTGCCGTCGGGATACGGATGGATGTAGCCGAAGAGCCAGTGCCCGAGAACCGCGCGCACGCCCGGTTCCCGTTCCTGCTCCAGCAGGTCGAAGAACGCGGGGATGGCGTCGCGCACGGCCTCCCAGCGCGGCGGCACGTAGCGCGACGTGCGCAAGTAGACGGCGTCGTTGCGGTAGCCAGCGAGTGCGCGCGCCGGAAGAATACCCGCCGTCACGCAGGGCTGGAACAATTCGCGGTACCAGTCGCGGTGCGTGTTGCGGACAAGCTGTCCCGGATTGGCTCCGCCGATGATCTCGCCGACATTCGCCTTCACGACCTGGAAAGCCTGCCAGTAGCCGCGCGCCGCGAGAGCGTCGCGGCTCTGCCGGTCGGCATCATGATGGTCGGGGTCCCAGTTTCCGGCGCGGACGCGCTCGATCAATTCGGCGGAGACGCTGTAGCCTTCGATGGAGAGCGAGTGGTAGGCGTCGCTCTGGTAGATGTCCTCGACGAAGCGTATGTAGGCGTCGGTGTCGCGCGGCAGCCCGGGCGGCGGCGGAAAGACATCGAGGACGCGCGCGCGCATCGACGCCCACATCGCTTGGATGCGTCCGACGATGGGCGGCACCGCCGCCGCGGGCGCGGGTTCCGGCGCGCGGCCCGCGAAGGGATCGCTCTCGCGCACGTCGTAGCCCGCGGCTTTCATGGTGGTGACGATCTCGTCGGCGGCATCGCCCCGCCCCAATCCGCGCAAGGCTCCGGCCAACCTGCCCGCCACAACGGTGTGGCCGCCGTCAAGCAGGCGGCGGAGCAACTCCGAGGCATCGCGCAGGCTGGCGAGGACGACACGCGCCTCGATGGCATTGGCAGCAAGGAACGCCTCGGGCACGCGGATCAGCGCGGCGGCGGTCGTGAACAGGTGCAGACCGTCCCGCACTGCCAGATCGGCGGGCGGCGGCATCTGCGGGGTTTTAAGGTCATAGAGGGACGTGCCGAAGAGCAACGGGATTTTGTGGTTGGTCGCCTTCGGGCTGTGAACGATGACCTGTGTCGGAATGACGGTTTTCTCGGCATGGAGCAGGAGGGACTGCTCGGGCGAGAGGTGCCAGTCGTCGCCGAAGCGCTCGTTGCAGTAGCGCGCGCAGAATTCCCAGAAGGAGGCGTACCACGGCGTGCTGTCGCCGGCGCGCGCGCCAGGGCTGGTGGAGATCAGCCATCCCTTGCTAACCTCCTGGAGAAACCCATTCTGAAGCAGACGCTCGCGGTGGAGGTGGCTGAAGTCCTGGGACTGGAACACCCGCCGTCCGTTCCTCTGCAGGTCACGGAGTACGGTGAGCGATGCCGCAAGTTTTTCATGGGGAGTTGCCATAGCGCCTTGCCTTCTATATACGAGTCCAAGCCTTTGTTGCTGTACGCATACAAGCGTATCATGCTGTACATCAGCAAGCAAATGATGACGTATCTATGCAAGCAAATGATACTGCATCAATACAAGCGGATGCTGCGTGCAATGAAGATATATCAATTTTATCAATTGTTTATAAAAACCTCTTGGGCCTAATCGGGCCTTTAGAGGCTCGTTTTCCGGTACCGGACAGACCCCCCGGGAATGCCTCGGCGCATTCGACATTGGGTGCGCGGTCCTGCCGCTCGCGACATAGGGCCTTCCGAGAGTCCAGTACATATTAGATCGCCCCGCAAAGTTCGGCATGCAAAAGACGATGAACCGTGACGCGGCACCCGCACTCAGGCGTGCGGTTCGCGAGCTACTCCGGCGTGCACTTGCTGCGAATATTCTTTTCCAGATCGGCAAGACACTCGACGAAGAAGATCGCCGTGATGACGGAGGAATAGAATTATCGAGCAGGACCGCCTCATTGAGCTACGTCTCCGGTGCACTCCATCCCGATCCTAAACATCCCTTCGATTCCAAGGCGCTCTGGGAAATCCCAATTTGCTTATCTGAAGGACTGGCCGGTCGAGCAGAACCGCTTAAGGCCCACATGGACGTTGGGTGAGTCACCGAAACTGCTAGAGGTCTCACACGCCGCCATCCAATAAGATCATTCGCAAACAAGGTATGGAAACGAGTCGGTAGCAGGGAATCATACAATCGCATCAAGCCACCGACCAACATCGCGGCAGGCGGCCACAGCACGTTCGGTTTTGTCGGTCCAAATCGCGGGCGGCGTGAATGAGCTTGTTGCGGATATCGTCGTAGGCCCAGCAGAAGCGATCCCACAGCTTTGGATCATCGTCGAGAAGCCGACGGCCGGAGAGGGATGGGACTAAATCCTTCAGGCGCTCCTTTGTTCGCCAGATTCTGCCAAGACGCTCCTCGATGTCGGCGGCGGCGAGACCCTGAGCTGTCATCTTCTTCTCCAAAAGGTCTTCGAGACGCAGCTCCAATGCCTGGAAGGCGTTCACGACAGCCAGGGTGAATGCGTTCGTGTCAAGTGAAGCCTCGGCGTCTAGGAAAAGCAAATCCCACGGCGGGATTTCCTCCCCCGTAGTAGCTTTACGGGCGATTTCGTTCAGTTCGTCTCCAGAACGGTTCATGATCCCTGTGCCGATGCCGTGACCAAAAGATGCGCCATGGAATCCGATATTGTGTTCCTGAAAAAAGATGTCACGGACATATACGCTTGAGAGTCGCTGGATATGTGCACTACGCATCACAACGCGGTAGATGTCAATAAACCGATTAAGGGCCGCGACGGCGCGGGCAATTACTTCGGATCGCGCCGATTGGCCGCCGGCCTCGGATTTCAGCGCCTCGCGCATATAGGCGGTATCAAAAAACATCCAAACCAGACTGTAACGATACAGGCCTGCCTTGTCTTTTAGCGCCTCGACATTCGTGCCGGTGCAAACCGGCTCTGGACCGAGGTTAGGCTCAGTGGGGAAGTTCGGCGTTTTGATGCTCGTCTTGTTGTGATACAGCACGTGGGTCGGCGAGAAATAGTCCGCCTCGCTCGAACCCTCCGCGCGACTGGTCCAGACCTTCTTGAGTACGAGATGGCTTGTTGCTGTCGCGTCTATCAAACCGATCATCGTGTTGATCGGGACGTGGAAGCAGTACGGAACGCCAATCTCGATCAGGGTGTTCGCCGGCTGAGCAGGCCGCTTCGCCAGTTCCGCCTCAGGATACGAATAGGAAAAGGCGGTACCGAACAGCTGGAAATTCGGCTTGGTTGCGACGTCCGCTAACATGACCTGCGGGTCACCGGGCGGCAGAATGATTTGGGTGCGGCTACTTTAGAACGACGGCCAAGTGCTTGCAGGTCAGCGTATTAGGATGAACTTGCCTATCCTTGAGGGTGACTTGGGTCGGGGATATGGAGATAACCCCGGCGCAAGTGATCAA